>JAXDJC010000042.1:0-35531 GCA_034663685.1 Thermoleophilaceae bacterium | reverse complement strand
CAAAGCAAGCTTGGGGGAACGCGCCCAAGTCGGTGCGCGGCGGGGGCGTGGCGCGCTTATGATTGCGCCACTCGTGGCGAATCGCGCGGCCGTGGTCGACATACAGCCCGCCGGTCGCCCGGAAGATCCGCATCGGGCCGGGCGCTGATGGCGCGTCCCCGCGTGCGCCTGCGCCGCCGCGATGCCCGGCCCGTGGCGGTGCAGAGACCGCCGCGGATCTCGCCCGCCGAGGCGGCCGAGGACTTCGTGCTCGATCTGTTCGAGGCCGTGGCGGTGGACTCGGACGGCGCCATCGTGCGGGTCAGGGGACGGTGGCGCAAGGCGCCGCCCGACCCGCCGGTCCTGGTGGCCGACCGCCCCGGCGGCGCGGAGCGCTACGACCCGCTCCCCGGCGGCGCGGCCGGCGAGGGCGACGATTGGAGCGCCGGCTACGCGGTTCCACTCGAGGTGACGCGGCACTCGATCAAGTTCACCCTGGAGATCGAGGGCCGCGCGGTGCCGCTGCCGCAGCCGGCCGAGCGCGGGGGAGAGGAGCGCTCCAAGCGGCCGAAGGTGGTGGAGGCGCCCGACATCCGCGACCTGCGCACGGCCTGGAAGATCGAGGGCGAGCGCCGAACGGAGGAGTCGCGCCGGTTGCGCGAGCGGATCGACGAGCTGGAGGTGGAGGTGCGCGAGCTGCGGGGCGCCGACCCCGGCCTGGCCGACCGGCTCGAGGAGCAGGTCACGGCGCTCCGGGTGGCCTCGGATTCGGCGCGCAGCCGCGCGGAGAAGGCCGAGGCACTCGTGGCCGAGCGGGAGGCCGAGCGCGACCGGCTGCGCGAGCGCCTGGAGGCGGTCGAGCCGTCCGTGGAGCAGCTCACCGCCGAGCTGGAGGGACTGCGGGCGGAGGCCGAGGCGGCTCGCGCTGAGGCCGGCGAGGCGCGCGCGAAGGCGGAGGCCGCTGAGAAGGAGCTCGCCGATCGGGTGACCGAGGCCCGGATCGCGGGCGAGCGCCACGAGACCGAGCGGGTGGAGGTGAGCGGGCTGCACGAGGCCGCGCTGGCCGAGCTGCGCGCCGGCCAGGAGTCCGCGGTCGCGGAGGCCACGAGCGGCCTGGAGGAGAGCCTGAAGGAGGCCTCCGATTCCCTCGACGAGGAGCGCGCCACCCGCGAGGTCCTCATCGCCGAGCACGAGCGGGTGCTGGCGGAGGCGCGGACCGAGGCGGAGAAGGCGGGCCTCGAGCTGGAGGCGGCTCGGGCCGAGGCCGACAAGGTGCGCCTCCAGCTCACCGACGCGGAGGCCGCGCACGAGCTCGAGCAGGTCGACCTGACCCGCAGGGCCGACGAGGCGCGCGCGGCCGCGGAGGCGCTCGAGTCGGAACAGGGCGAGATCCGGGGCTGGCTCGAGGAGGCGCGCGCCGCGGAGGCGACGGCACGCGAGGGGCTCACCGAGCTCGAGGGGGTGGTCGAGGCGCTGCGGGCCGAGCTGGAGGAGCGGGGCGACGTGGTGGAGCGGCTCGAGGGCGAGCTTGCCGAGGCACGGTCCGGCGACGAGGCGAGGGGCGCGGAGCTGCGCGAGGCGCACCAGGCGCGTGAGTCGGCGGAGGCCGCCGCGGAGGGTCTTCAGGGTGAGCTCGACCAGGCGACCGCCGCGACAAGCGAGAAGGACACGGAGATCGAGGAGCTGCGCGAGCAGGCGGACCACCTTCGCCAGGCGGTGACCCGCGCGGCCCGCGCCCAGGAGGCGGCGGAGGCCGAGCGGGAGGCCGCGGCGGAACGCGTGGCCGGGCTCGAGGCCGAGCTCGCCGCAGCCCAGGAGAAGGTCGCCGAGGCCCGCCAGGAGGCGGCCGACGCCCGCGAGGACGCCGAGTCCGGCCGCTCGAGCATTGCGGAGGCCGCGTCGGCGGTGGCCGAGGCGAGGGCCCAGCGCGACGAGGCCAGGCGCGATTTCGACGCGCGCGCCGGCGAGTCCGCGCGGCTCAGCGCGGAGCTCGAGGAGGCCCGCGCGCAGGTCGATGAGCTCGAGCAGGAGCTGTCGCGAACCCGCGAAGCGCTGCGGCGTGGGGTGGGCGAGCGGCTGTGGGATTCGGAGGGCTAGCCGCACCCGTCCTACGGTTTGCGTAGGTTTCACGCCTGTCGCGCCGAGCCCGGGACGGGTCCGGCGTGCAGGGAACTCGAAAGTAGACTTGAAAACGCACGCGACAGCCGCAAACCGAAGGGAGGCTTGACGGCGTGCCAGAGCGTCAAGACAGCGAGAAGCAACTTCTACAGGTGGCAGAGGCCGCGGACCGCGCCGGCGCCATCGTCACGGATCACATCCGGACGCTCATCGAGCAGGCCGAGGCGAACGCCGAGGAGATCCGAAACAACGCCGAGCGCGAGGCGGAGGCCATCCGGCGCCGCGCCGCCGAGGCGGCGTCGCGGGTTCTCCAGCGGATCGACTCGATCGACGGCCCACTCGCTGAGCTCGTTGGTGAGCTCCAGCGAGAGGCGGACAGCCTGACGTCCGAGCTCGACCGCCGGGGGTGAATTGACACCCGAGCCGGACCCCGGCAGCGGCCTGACGCGGCGCCAGCAGGCGCTGCCGGACGCTGCGGTGCCGCAGCGGGCCGGTGCGATCGTGCGCGAGTTCATCGGCTCGATCGTCGAGGAGGCCGAGTCGCGCATGGACCAGATCCGCGAGGAGGCTTCCGAGGAGGCTGACGTGGAGCGCCGGGCCGCGTACGCGGGCGCCAACGTGATCCGGGTGCGGATCGACGCGGTCACGCGGGAGCTCACGTCGCTGCGGGCGGATCTCGCCCGCGAGTCCGACAGGCTCACCACTGACCCGACCGTCTCGCGCGTGCTGGGCCGCGATCGGAGGACGCGCGCGCTGTCCGAGGGTGGGGAGGGCGCGGGCGCAGGGGCGGCCGCCGCGGCCGAGGCCGCGGCCGCGGCAGAGGCGGCGGCCGAGTCCGCCGAGACCACACCTCAGGAAGAGACCGAGACGACGCGCCGCGCAAGCTGGCGCACGCGACTGGGGATCGGGGGCTTGGGCAGCCCGGAGGAGCCGGCAGGCGCTGCGGACGCGGGTGCCACGGCCGAGGCGGAGCCGGAGGCGGTCGGGGACGGCGTCACCGACGAGCGCGACGAGACCGCGGTGGCCGCGGCGGAGCCCGAGGCCGAAGGCGTCGAGGAGCCGGAGGTCGAAGCCGAGGAGCCGGAAGCCGAGGAGCCGGAGGCCGAGGGCCACGAAGAGCCGGAGGCCGGAGCCCCTGCGGAGCCGGAAGCCCAGCCGGAGCCCGAGGCGGAAGAGGAAGGGGAAGCCGAGGCGGGCGCAGCGGCCGGCGAAGCGGCCACGACCGCGGCCGGGACCGACGCGGCGGAGGCGGAGGCGGCAGCGGCGGCAGAGTTGGCCGAGACCGCCCCCGGGGACGAGACCGATACGACTCGGCGCGCAAGCTGGCGCGCGCGGCTGGGCATCGGGGGCGCGGGCGGCCCGGAGGCGGCGGTCGGCGCGGCGGGTGCGGCCGGCGCGGCCGAGGCGGAGTCGCAGGCGGTCGACGACGACGGCACCGACGAGGGCGGCGAGGCAGCGGTGGCGCCGGCGGAGCCCGAGGCCGAAGGCGTCGCGGAAGCCGAAGGCGTCGTCGCGGAAGCCGAGGCCGCCGAAGAGCCGGAGCCTGAGGCCCACGACGAGCCGGAGGCTGAGGCCCACGACGAGCCGGAGGCTGAGGCCCCTGCGGAGCCGGACGCCCAGACGGAGCCCGAAGCGGAAGCGGAAACCGCGCCCGCCGAAGCGGTCGCGGCCGAGCCTGAGGCGGAGGCCGACGCGGAAGCGGAGCCGGAGCCGGAGCCCGAGCCCGAGGCGGCCGAAAGCGCCAACGAGGCCGAGACCGACGCGACGCGCCGCATCCGCTGGCGCAACCGGCTGGGGATCGGCGAATCCGCGAGCGCAGAGGAAACCGCCGCGGATGAGGGTGCGGCCGCCGAGGCGGTCGACGAAGGCGTGGCCGACGAGACCGCGGTGGCCGCGGCCACCGCGGAGGTCGCCACGGACGGAGCCGAGGCGGTTGCGGAGCCCGAGCCCGAGCCGGAAGCCGAGGCCGTCGCGGAACCCGAGGCTGCACCCGCCGAGGAGCCGGAGGCCGAAGCCGTAGCGCCGGAAGCTGGAGCCGAGCCAGACGCGGAAGCGGAGCCTGAGGCCGAAGCGGGGGAGGAACCTGAAGCGGACGCTGAGCCGGAGGCCGAGGTGGCTGAGGAGCCTGAAGCGGGCGCTGAGCCGGAGGCCGACGCCGCGACGCCGGAGGCCGAAGCCGAAACGGCGGAGGAGCCGGAGGCGGACGCCGAGTCCGAGGCGGCGGAGGACGCTGAGCCGGAGGGCGAGTCCGAGGCGGAGGCCGACGCTCAGGAGGAGCCCAGGGAGGCGCCCGCCGACGGCGGCTCGGACGATCGGGAGCTGGCCACGAAGCTCGCGCGCATGACCGACTTCGAGCTGGCCAGCGCCTACCGCCAGGCGATGGCCGCCGGCAAGAGCCCGTCGCGGGACGAGTCATCGGACCGGGCGCCCAGCGCGCGCCATCCGACCAAGAGCTACTGGGGCCGGCTCGCCGGCGCCGCCGTGACCGAGGCGGCCAAGCGCCCCGCGTTCACGGGCGACGCGGTCGTCGGCAAGCAGCGCCGGCTGTTCCCGGGGCGGCGGCGCAAGCGCGATCAGGACTTCTCGGAGCTTCGCCTCGCCGTGCGCATCAAGTCCTCGTAGAGCTGCCTGGCACCTGGCCAGAAGGAGGGGCTATCCGCGGCTGAGCACCGGGCCGAGGCGGTCGCGGGCCTCCACGAGCGCCCTGCGCGCCAGCGGCCACGCCCCGGTTCGCCGTCCCGGCGCCGCAGCGGGGTCGACAGGCGCGGGGTCCGGCACGTAGATCTCGACCCGGCCGGGCGCGACCGGCACCGGGTCGGCGCGCCACACGGAGCCGTGCTCGCGGAGCTCACGGCGCTCGCCGCCAACGGTCACGTGACGCCACTCCGGCGGCTCGTCCGGCCCGGGCAGCTCCACGCCCACCGCGTCGACCCCCGCCGGCACCTCCACCTCGAGCCGACGCGACCACGCCCTCACCGACAGCACGCCGGCCTCGACCCTCGTGGCGAAGTTCGAGCGGCAGATGCCCGCCAGGCGCTCCCAGCGCACCGGGCCGAAGCCGTTGATCGTGCCGGCCAGCGAGGCGAACGGGTCGAGCCCGCCGGCGAGGTCGTCGTGATGGCCGTAGACCACGAGCGGCTGGTCGAGGAACGCCCGCAGCGGCAGCTGCTCGCTCGCGCGCTCGATCGGGATGCGCGGCACGACGGGCGTGCCGGTGGCCACCAGAGCTCCGGGCTCCCAGCCCGCCAGCGTTCGGCCCGGCGGCGGGCCGTCGAGCCACGGGTACGGCCGGCTGATGCACGCCGCCTCGTAGCCGAGCCGCGGCAGCGCCGCCATCGCATCGCGCGAGCACGCGCCGTGCGGAGCCGCCATCACGCGGTCGACCGCAACACCGGAGCGGCGCTCGAACGCGTCCATGCGGCGCTGGGCCTGCGCGAGAAGTGCCACCGTGTCGGAGCCGCTGCGCTCCTGGCCGAGCTCGCGCTTGAGGTGGTCGTTGCCGTGCACGAGCAGCGAGAGCCGGTCGGCGCGCTCGCGGAACAGCCGCGCGGCGGCCGGGTGCGCGAACCACGCGTCGAGCGGGACCATCGCGAACGCCGTGTGGTAGCCGTGCTCGTCGGCGTGCTCCACGAGCCGGCGGTAGGCGATGTGCCCGTAGCGCGAGGAGTGGAGGTTGGGGTCGTCGATCAGGAAGGCCGCGCGCAGGGGCGGGGGAGACCAGCGCGCCGGGCCGGCCACCTCCCTCAGGAAGTGGACGAGCGGGAGGAGCGACAGCCAGGCTTCGGGGCGGAGGAGGTCGAGCAGCGCGCCGCCGTCGGGCAGCGGAGCGGGTCCGAGAGCGACCCGGTCCCGCGGCCCTTGCCGTGTCCACAGGCGGCCGCTCTCCCCGCGGGCCAGGATCTCCTCGCCGGGCTCGGCGTCGAGCGGCCGGAGCGCCGCGGCGGCGGGGTCGCGCATGGTCGCGCCGCGGAGGCGGACATCGAGCCGCTCGGAGTCGCCGAGCACGACGGTGTCACTGGCGGCCGCGCCCGCGCCGCCGCCCGCCGCGCCCGCGCCGCTCTCGACCACGAACGAGCGCTGCCCCTCCGCCGCCTCCTCCGCATCGCCGTCGAGCCACACGACCGCGGGCGCGCTGCGCGCGGCATCCGCGCCCACGCGCTCGAAGCGCACCGGAAGGGCCGCCTCGAGCGCCGCCAGCAGCGCTGCGTGCGTATCGGACTGCCCCACCACCGCGACCAGCGGCGGCGTCATCGACCGGGGCTCCCGGCCTCCTCGCGCCAGCGGGCCTCGCGGCCGGCATCCAGCACTCGTCGCAGTCCGGGCCACAGCGCCCCGCCGTCGCGCGCCACGGGCACGCTTGGCTCGGAGCGCTCGGCCTCGTCCACGATCGCCGGCACCTCGCGCTCCGCGGGCTCCTCGGCCGGGGTCTCCGCCCGCGGCGTCACCGCGCGCTGCGCCTGAGGATGTGACGCGGCGGCGGGAGTGGCGGGCTCGACGTGCCGCGTCCGAGCCTCCACCTCCACCGGCGGCGGGGGTTGGAGGGTGCGCGTGTACTCCTCGGCCTGCTCGATCCGCGGCGTTCCCTTGCGCGCCAGCGTCTCGATGCCGACCACCACGCCCACGGTTCCGAGCCGGTCGAGCGCGGCCACGGCCTCGGAGCGCACGCGGAAGTCATCGTCGTCGGTGGCCCGCAGGAGCGGCTCCACGGCGCGCGGGCTCGTGAGCTCCCCGAGCGACCGCGCCGCCGCCCGCCGGGTCTCGACGTCGGGGTCGGAGAGGCACTCGGCGAGCTGGGGCACGGCCCGCACGTCGCGGGCGGAGCCGAGGACGGTGGCGGCACCCGGCCGCAGCTCGGGATCCTCGAGCGCCACGAGAAGCGGTTCAACGGAGAACTCGGCGTACCACCCGAGCGCCTGCTGAGCCCGCTCGCGCTCGGCCATCCGCGAGCTGCGCATGCCGTCCACGAGCGTGCGGGTGACCTCCGGCGTGGGGTGCGGCGATCCGGTCGCGCGCTCCAGCAGGTCGCTGAGCGTGTCCGCGTCGTCGGCGCCGAGGGCCGTCCCGTCCTCGCGCTCCACGAGCGCCCGCGCGAGGTCGGCGGCCGCGTCGGGGCCGTAGACGGCCAGCCGCTCGGCGGCGCGCATCCGGGCGCGGTTGTGGCCGGCGGCGGGCAGGACGGCCGCCACGGCGATCACGAGGATCGGATACGACTCGGGCGACTCCGACGCGCTCAGCATGTCGACGGCCGCCACGGCGACGTCCTCCTCGTTGTCGCGCAGGCCCTCCATGACCACCTCGGTGGCGTCCTCGGCGGCCAGGGCGTCCCCGGGCAGCTCCCCGAGCGCGCGCAGCGCGTCGCGACGCACGGAGACTGCGAGGTCCACGAGCTGTCCGTCGGTGCTCTCCACGAGGTCCTGCATCCGTGCGGCCTCGACCAGCCCTGCCACGTCTCCGCGCTTTGCAAGTCTCTCGACGTTGGGTCTACGTCCAAGCATCAGCGCGAATCTACTGTGCCAGTGCTTTCCAACTCCCGCAAGTTGCGGGAAGAAACTGCCGCGCGGGCGCGATCAGGGGGCCGGGCTCTCGCCGGTGAAGAACACGCTGGCCAGGCGGTAGACCTGGTGGCGGCCGCGCGAGTGGAGCCCGGCGGGGTCGCTGCCGAGCAGGTGACGCACCCGCTTCTCGTCGAGCACGGCCCAGGCCTCGTGCTGCGGCTGGGCAAGCACCAGCTCGCGCGTCTGCGCCATGGTGTCCGGGAACGGGTCCACGGGCGCAGGCGCGCCGCCGGAGCCGGCGGAGCCGCCGGGCCGGCGCCGCGCGAGCAGGCGGGCGCGGCGGATCGCCTCCGCGCGCAGCTTGCCCTGCAGCGTGCTCGGATGGTTCATCAGCTCGAACGGCACCTCGAGCAGCGAGGGGTCGAGCTCCTCGAGCACCGGCACGTGGAAGCGCTCCCGGTCGCGCTCGGCGCGCGACTGGCCCACCTGGTGCGGCAGCAGGCGCGTGTTCCACAGAACGGGCACCGTCTCGTCGCCGATCGCCTCGAACAGCCCCTGCGTGGGGGCGGCCCAGTTGACCATGCGCTCGAGCAGGTAGAAGAGGTCCGGGATCTCCGCGGGCGCGGCCCCGAGGCCCGTGTGGCGCTCGACCCAGTCGGTGAGGTAGCCGCGCACCACGCCCTTCCCGTCGCCCGAGAGCAGCGTGCGCGGCCACACCTTCGTGGTGGTCCGGTAGAGCTTGGTCACGAGACCCTTGGTGCCGAGCCCCTCGCCGCTGCCGTAGAACGTGCGGGCCAGCTCCCCGCCCAGCCCCTGGAGGAGGATCGGCAGGCGGTAGTCCTCCTGCGCTCCGACCGAGGGCGTGAGCCCCACGTCGCCGAGCGAGAACGCGCCCGGGGAGACGAGCCGGAACGCGGCGATCGCGGTCTGGAGGTCCACGCTGGCGGACGGCTGCTTGGCGGTGTGCGGGCTGCCGGTGCGCTCGCAGAGCATCCGCGCCAGCCGCACGTCCTCGGTCTCGGGATAGCCCTCGAGCCCGGGCTGGGCGGTCGTCTCCGCCTGGAACGGCACCCCCACCTGGCGCGCGGCGGCGAAGACCAGGCGCGAGTCCCTGCCGCCGGTGAGCGGGATGACCGGCGGGCGCCCGGGCCAGTCGGCCAGCGCGCCGGTTCCCTGGACGATCGCCCGCGCGGCCGTGGTGGGGCTCCAGCCCTGCCCGAACATCCCGATGACGCGCTCGGTCGGGAGCAGGTCGATCGTCTCGTCGCCGGCCGGGGAGAGCCTCCGCGCCGTGCCGCGCGGGAGGCGCTCCACATCGCGCCAGATCGGCTTGCCGCCGAGCGGCCAGCCGCAGCCCACGAACGTGGCGATCGCGCCGGCGTCGTGCGACTCCGGGCCCGGGCGCAGCAGCGCCAGCGCGCCGGGGCTGTTGCTGAACCACCGCCCGCCGCCGGCGGACGTGGTGTAGAGCGGGTAGGAGCCCAGGGCGTTCGTGAACACCTCGAGGGTGCGGGTGTCGTCGTCGTAGCGCGCAGCGGCCGCCCGGCCGTCGAGGTCGTCCATCCAGCCGCTGGGCGGGTCCACGTAGAAGGAGGCGTCGATCGGCCCGCGCCCGTCGGCCTCCACCTCGCCCGACCAGTGGAACGGCCGCCCCGTGAAGAGGCCGGCCCGCCGCTCCTCGAGGTGCGTGTAGGAGGCTCCGCCCACCTGATCCGGCGTGTGGCCGGCGAACGCCAGCGCCGCGCTGCCGCTGGGCGCCGACCACGTGCGCACGCTCTCGCGCCCGAAGAACGGCACGGCGTCCACCACGCGTTCGATCGCGGTCTCAGCCGCACGCAGATCCAGGCCCCCGTCAGAGGACCAGCCGAAGGTGAAAATCAGCATGGGCCGCCGCCGAGGCTAACCCGAGTTGCCGCGGACCGCCACCCTTGCGGCTGCCAGAGCCGCGCGATTGGCCATGAGCCGGGCGAGCGCGATCCCGAGGATCAGGCCGAACACGACTCCGAGGAACACGTAGATCTGAAGCCGCTGGCCGCGGTCGCTCGTGGCGCTGCGCGCCGGCGACAGGATCTGCACGAGGTTGGTGGACGGCTGCGACTGGCTGGCCTGGTAGGCGGTCGAGAGGCTCTTGGTCTTGAGCTGCGTGGTCTGCACGTCGGCCTCCGCCTGCGCGAGCGCGGTGCGCGCGGCCGTGGTGGGCGTGCGCCGCTCGGCGGCCTGGAGCTGGTCGCGGCGATCCTGGAGCCTGTTGAGCTCGACGAGGGCGAGCTTGAGGTCGGTGAGCGTCTGGCTCTCGCGAGCCGAGGAGCGGTTGATGTTGCCGATGTAGCGCACGAGCGACCGGCTCGTGGCATTGGCGAGGTCGGTGGCCTTGCGCTTGGACGATCCGTCCGCGCTGATGCGGAAGACCGGGCTCTCCGGCACCGGCGACGCCGACACCTGGCCGCTCACCTCGTCGGGCTTGAGCTTGAGCTCCTTGCTCACCGGGTCGACCACCGCGCCGGTGCTCACCGCGCGGCTGTACGCGGATGCGAGCGATTGGGTGGTGGCCACGAACCCGGACAGGCCCGGCGTCTCCACGTCGACCTTGCCCACCACCAGCAGGCTCTCGGCGGTGTAGGTCGGGTGCCGCGCCAGCGCCACGGCCGCGCCCAGCGCGCCCAGCACGACCACAAGGACCACCGGCACCAGCCAGTAGCGCTGGAGCGCGTAGAGCAGCGTGGGCCGCTGGACGGAGGAGCGGTTGGGTGGGGGGGAGAGCCTTGATTCCATGGTGGCCGGAAACGAAGCGCGCCCGGTAGATGACCGGGCGCGGCCCGAGTATAGACGCGCCATCCGAGCGATCAGAGGGCGTGAAAAGGGCCGTTCACAGAGCGTTCAGGGCGCTCCGGCCTTCGAGCTGAGATCCATCTTCAGGAGCTGGAGCCGGTCCCACGGGAAGGCCGCGAGCTGGCGCCAGTAGGTGTTGGGATAGTCCGGTCCGATCAGGTCCGGCAGCGGGTCGGGCCCGGTGGCGGTGAAGTCCTCCGCATAGAACTGGATCGTCGACGCCGTGTCGCGCAGGACCATCCCGTGGCGCTTGACCGCCTCGGCGATCATCCGCGTGATGGGTGGGAGGTGGAGCGAGTCGAGGTCCAGGGTCGGGTCGAGGCGGAACCGGGCTCCCATGGGGATCGCGCCGGGGCGCGGGTCGCGTCCGTCGGTGCGCTGGGCGGGCGCTGCGAAGACGCCCGACCTGATCGCCGGCAGGGCGAACGCGAGGGCGTGGTCGATCCGGCGCTCGGTCACGTCGGCGCGGGTGATGAGCCCTCCGAGCAGCGGCAGGCTCGAGGCCGTGGCGCCCCAGTAGGGCCGCGCGCCCGGCCACGAGCTCGCCTCGAAGTAGCCGGGGCTCTTCGAGACGTGCTCCATGGCGCCGCCCCAGCGCGCATGCCAGCCGTCGGCGCGGCGCGCGAGCTGCCAGAACTCCCACAGCCTGTCGGTGGAGGGCTGCCAGACCGTGAGGTGACGGTCGGTTCCCGCCGCCGGCCGCGCGTCGCCGGGCAGCGGCACCGCGGCGAAGGCGCCCTGCATGTTCGACCGCTCGGCCACGTCGAGCTTGACCCGCACGGCCCGCTGGCCGGCCGGGACGGTGTAGACCGGGGTGGAGTACTGGCCTGAGGCGATCCATGGCCCGTCGTGCGCGGCGGTGGCGGTCCCGACGATGCGCCGCAGCTCCCCCACGAGCGCGGCCGAGTGCGGGTCGAGCGGCGCATCGTCGGCGAGCGGCGCGTTCCACACGCTCTGGCTCGAGAACGGGCGCGGGTCGAGGCGGGCGGAGCCGGATGATCCGCAGGCAGCCGTGAGCGCCGCCGCCACGAGGGCCGCGGCGAGCCATGCCCTGCGCATCTATCCGGCCGAGCCGCGCGCCAGGGGGCGCCCGGCCACGACGTCTCGCCCGGGCGCCACCGCCGGGCGGGCCCGCCACGACAACGTGACCCCCGCCCACAGCAGCAGCAGGATGTTCGGGAACACGTATACGAGTGGAGTCAGGTTGAGCACGATCGCGAACTGCACCGCGATGGCGAGCAGGCCGATCCGCCAGGGGCGCAGCTCGGGCGGCCCGCGCGCGATCACCGCCCCGCCCACGGCGAGCAGGACCGCCAGGAGCCACAGCCCGGCGCCCACCAGGCCGAGCTCCACCGTGTTGAGCAGCACCACGTTGTGCACGTTCGCGGTGGTGCCGAAGAGCGGCGTGTTCGGGGCCTGCCAGAAGTACGGGAGGCTCTCGGTGGAGTAGCGGCCCCAGCCGAAGCCCAGGAGCGGCTTGTCCTCGATCATGTTGATCGCGGCGGTGTTGGTGTTCACGCGCGAATAGACCGGCAGCTTGGACTGGCGCCGCGCGGAGGCCTTCTCCTGAAGCCCGGGCACCATGGCGAACGCGGTGATCACGAGCAGCAGCGCCCCCGTCATCACCGGGACGATGAACCGGCGCAGCTCGGCGAACGCCGCGAGCGCCACCATCGCGCCCACGACCGAGCCGATCCAGATGGCGCGCGAGAGCGTGAACAGGCAGCCGGCCGCGCACAGCCCCGCAACGATCACGGCGATCCAGCGCGCGCCGGAGCGCTTCCAGGTGACGGCCGCGATCACGGCCGCGACCGTGCACGCGAACAGCGCCAGCCCGTTCGCCTCGGCCTCCACGAACGGCCCGCGGGCCCGGTCCACGTGGAAGCCGATGCTCGGGTCGAGGATGTACTTGGGGAACACGAGCGCGTCGGCGTTGATCGTCTGGAACAGCGCCTGGGACCCGAGATAGGCGCCGAGCCCGACCAGCGTCATCAGGAAGATCTGGCGCTGGCGCTCGGTCACGAAGGCCACCGGCGCCACCGTGAAGAGCACGAACCCCATCAGCGTGAAGCGGTCGATCAGCAGGAAGCCGCCGGCCTTGTCGAACACCGTGCCGGCCCAGATCGCGGATCCGATCGCGTATACGGCGGCGGCGACCAGCGCCCAGTGGGCCGGCCCGGTGGGCACGGCGGGCCGGTTGCGGGCGCCGGGCCCGCGCACCAGGATCGACAGGATGCCCAGGGCGAGCAGGGCGCGGTCCGGCGCGAGCCCCGCGCCACCGGGCAGCCCCACGTGGCTCCAGTTGCCGTTGAAGACCGCCAGCGCCACGCCGGCGCTGATGCTCCAGGCCGGGTCGATCGACCAGAACAGGTAGGCCCCGGCGGCGGCGGCCAGGACTCCGACGAGGATGAAGAACGGCTTGGCGATGGCGGCCGGGGCCAGCCAGCCGAGCAGCGCGGCGATCACCGCGGCGAGCAGCAGGGTGCCGACGATCCGGTGGGTGGGCTGCGCGGTCAGGCGGCGAAGCATCAGCCCCACCCTCCGCTCGCGAGCGCCGCACCCCGAGGAGGCGGTCCCTGCATGCGCCGGCGCAGCCGCACCAGGCCTATCGCGGCCCCGATCACGGCTCCGACGTAGACCAGGAACCCGAGCTTGCGGGTGCGGTCGCTGGACGCACCGCGGGGGTGGGTCAGGACCCGCACCAGGTTGTCCGACACGGTCGAGAGCGAGTCCCTGTAGGTGGTCTCGGCCACCAGCTTTCTGGCCAGCGCCGCCTGCGCGTCCGCCTGAGCTCGGGTGGCCTCCGGCCTGCTCGCCGCTCCCGGCGGGCCGCTCGCCAGCCGGTCGGCCGCGGCCTGCAGCTCCAGGTAGCGGGCGGTCGCGCGGCGGTACGCCGCGAGCGCCGCGGCGGGCTGCGGCTCCGGGCGGTTGAGCCGGTTGATCGCCTGCGCCACGGCCACGCCCTCGGCGGAGGCAAGGCGCATGGCGGCGGCGGCCGACGGCCCCTTCGCCTTGATCTGGATCAGCGGCGCGGTCTTGTTCACGATCGCCGACACGCGTGAGCGGATCTGCCCGTGGGTGAGCCCGGTGCGCCGCGCCACCGCGTCCAGCGCGCTCTCGGCGTAGATGACCCGCGAGTAGCCCTTGCCGAGCCCCTGGGTGGTGGCCACGAACTCCGACACGCCGGCCACGCTCGGGTCGACCTTGCCGATGATCATCTGGGTCTCGGCCGTGTACGTGGCGCTGCGCAGGAGCCCGGCGACCGCGCCCACGAGGGCGAGGGCGAGCACGGGCCACAGCAGGAGCCGCGGGTTCTGGCGGGCGGCCTGGATCAACTCGCCGCCGGTGGTCGCGAGAGTGGCCTGACGCCGATCGCGCGCAGCGCCAGCGCCTGGAGCCTCGACTGCGTGAGCGCCGCCCCGGACGGCCGGCGCAGAAGGCGCAGCCAGGCGCGCGCGAACGAGCCGTACGGGCGCAGGTCCACCACCGGCCGGCCGGCCAGCCGCCCGCTCGGGTCCGGCTCGATCGCCGCGCCCGGCAGCACGGCCACCGACGGGTCGCCGTCGCGCGCCACCTCGCCGCTGCGCCGGCGCACCATGAAGCGCCAGCCGAGCATCCCGAGGGCGCCGATCAGCCGCTGCGGGTTGCGCACGATCGCCCACGCGTGGCGCAGCATGCCGGGCCGGTCGCCGCGCGCCTGGGCCAGACGGAGGTTGTCCCACGCGGCCACCCCCGACCAGCGGACGGAGATGTCCGGGGACCACCACGGCCGTCCCTCGTAGGCATCGACCACGGCCAGGTGCCCCGCCTGCATCTGCGCCGGATCGCCCGACATCTGCTCCTCGTGCATGTGGTAGATCAGCGTGACCTTAGGACAGAAGAGGGCGCTTCCACGCTCGAGCATCCGGACCCACAGGTCCAGGTCCTCGACCACGCCGTGGTGCGCGCGGAACCCGCCCACCTCGAGGGCCACGTCCCGCTGCAGCAGCGCGGTGCTCACGGGGATCAGGGCCCCGGGGTAGAGCACGGGGGAGGGCGAGGTGACCGTCATCGGCCGCCGGGTGACCGGGCCGTGGAAGCGGTCGCGGGAGGGGTCCTCGTAGCAGCGCAGCGAAGAGGCCCCGAGCAGCACGTGGTCGCCGCGCAGCGGCCAGAGCGTGGCGAGGTGGTGCTCGAGCCACTCGTCGTCGGAGTCGAGCAGCGCGACCCACGGGTGGGTGGCGTGCTCGAGCCCGGTGTTGCGAGCGGTCGCCAGGCCGCGGTTGCGCTCGTGGCGTATCACCCGCGCGCCCAGCCGCTCCGCGGTCGCGGCCGTGTCGTCGCTCGAGCCGTCGTCCACCACGATCACCTCGGCGGCCCGCTCGGGCCGCTGAGCCGCGATGCTGGCGAGCGATCTCCGTAGCATGTCTGCCCGGTTGTAGGCGGGGACCACCACCGTCACCGGCAGCTCGCCGGTGAGCTTCAGAGCCTGACTATCAGCCATAGACAAACGCGCGATTGACAATAGCCGCAGCGCCGGGCCCGGCCCGGCGGCCGCGGACGCCCACAGGCCGCTGATCGCGTCCCTGCAGGAGCGGATCCACGAGGTGCTCGGCGAGCACGTGCGCCCCGGCGAGCCGGTCGCGCTCGTGGACTACCCGAACCACGCGAACTCCGGCGACTCGGCGATCTGGTCGGGCGAGGCGGCCTACCTCGGCTCCAGGGACGTGCCCCTGGGCTACACGTGCGACTTCATGACCTACTCGCCGCGGCGCCTGCGCGAGCACATCGGCGACGGCACGATCCTGCTGCACGGCGGTGGGAGCGTGGGGGACGTCTGGGAGCAGACCCAGGAGTTCCGCGAGCTGGTGGTGTCCACCTGCCCCGGCAACAAGATCGTGCAGCTGCCGCAGACGATCCACTTCGATCGCCGCGAGAACCTCGAGCGGGCGAGCGCGGTGTTCGGAGCCCACCCCGACTTCACGCTGCTGGTGCGCGACAACAGGAGCCTCGCGGTGGCGCGCGACGAGCTGGGCGTGAGCGCGGCCCTCTGCCCCGACATGGCGTTCTCGATCGGGCCCGTCGAGCGGCCGGCTCCCCCGTCGTCCGACGTGGTCTGGCTCGGCCGGACCGACATCGAGGGCGTGCACCAAGTCGCGGGCCGCGACCGCCCCGGAGTGCGCACCGTGGACTGGATCAGGCCGCGCGGCGCCGAGCTGCCCTGGCGCCTGCTGCGCTACATCAGCGTGGTGATGGGCCGGCGGATCGCAAAGCGCCCGGCCTCCGCGCCCGTGTTCGAGGTGCCCACCACCCGGCTCCAGAACCCGCTCGCGGCTCAACGCGTGCGGTCGGCGTTCCGGATTCTCGCGAGCGGCCGCGTGGTGATCACCGACCGCCTGCACGGCCACATCCTCTGCGTCCTGCTCGGCATCCCGCACGTGCTGCTGGACAACTCCTACGGCAAGATCGGGGAGTTCCACCGCACGTGGACGGCGGGCTATCCGCTGGTGCGCTGGGCCACATCGCCGGAGGAGGCCCTCACGCTCGCGGCGGATCTGGGGCGGACGGCTCCGTCGCCGTAGCGGCGGCCGCGGCCGCGCGCCCGCCGCGCAGCCCGCGCGCCCTCGTCCAGATCGAGCCGAGCCGGTCGCGATCGCGGTCGTTGAGCCCCCCGGCCACCACGTATGCGGCGGCGTAGGCGAGCGATCCCGCCACGAGGCCGAGCATGAGGCCCACGGCCCCGCGGAGCGAGCTGTCCACGGCCCACGCCGCGGCGAACCCGGCCGCGTAGGCCACCAGCACCGCCAGGCGCTCCCGGATCGGCCACAGCGCGCCGGGCCTGGTCAGGTAGGGGCGGGTCATGAACCAGCGGACCGGGAGCTCCAGGGCGTAGCCGGCGCTTGCGGCGATGGCCGTGCCGGTGATGCCCATCGAGAGCGTGAGCGGCACGGTCAGCGCGATCGTGGCGACCATGCGGCCCCCGATGATCGCGGAGTGCATGAGCGGGCGGTCCACGGCGAGCAGCACGAGCCCGAGCGCGGTGGCCATCACCGTGAGCGCGGGCATCACCAGCAGGATCGCCAGGGCGTCGGAGGCGCGCGCGAAGCCGGGGCCGAACAGCTCCATCACGCCCTGCGCGGCCCCACCGCCGGCGGCCGCCGGCAGCAGCAGGCCCACGCCGATGTAGCGCATCGAGTCGAGCAGGGCGCGGTCGAAGCCCTCGTGGTCGCCCGTCCTGTGGCGCTCGACGAGCGTGGGGAACAGCATCTCGGCGACCTTGGTGTGCAGGTCGGCGAGCCGCCGCGCCAGCATCCAGGCGCGGCTGAACGCACCGACGGCCGAGACCGAGCTGGCGATGCCGAGCATCCAGGTCCCGGTCTGGTTGCTGATCCCGTCGGCCACCACGCCTGGGGTGATCTTGAGGCCGAACCGGATCAGCGACGGGAGCGTCTGGAAGCCGTCGCGGAGGTCCTCCCGCCCGACCGTGAGCCGCATGAACGGCCGGATCGAGACGATCCGGTGCACCACCACCGTGGCGTACGAGAGCAGCGTGGCCAGCACCAGGCCCCAGATGTCGTCCATGAACATCCCGCCCACGATCGCGGCCACCAGGAACATGACCGACTCGTGGACCCGGATCCAGAAGAGCTGCCGGCCCGCGCGGAACGCCGAGAACACCATGTCGAGGTTCCAGCTCGTGTTGTTGAGCAGCACGTAGCCGACCATCGTCACGAGCGCCGGCACGAACAGGTCGGGGTGCCCGACGGGGCCTTTGAAGAGGAAGTAGACGACGACCATCACGATCGCGGCCACGATCACCGTGAGCGCGAACGAGAACGCCATCACCGCGCCGAACAGCCCGGTCACCCGCGGCGAGCGGTGCGGCAGCGTGACCAGCTCGCGCACCAGCGCGGCCTGCTCGCGCGCCGACGAGAGGAAGGTGACCGCGAGCGTGGCGGCCATCACCAGCGCGTACTCGCCCACCACGTCCACGCCGTAGACCCGGGCGATGGCCACGCTGCTCACCAGGCCGAGCGCCACGATCAGCCCGAAGCTGGCCAGCTGGAAGCTCAGCGCCTCCCCGTATGAAGCCCGTTCCTTCACGACCCGCTAGGTCCGGGCCAGGAAGCTCGAGAAGGTCGCGTGGATCTGCTCCGCCGAGCGGTGCACGTCGAACTCGGCGGCCACCTTCCGGCGGCCGGCGCGGCCCATCTCCCGGCGCCGCTCGGGGTCGCGTGCGAGCGTTTCGACGGCATCCGCCAGGAGATCGGCGCGGGCGGGCGGGACCAGTAGCCCGCTCACGCCCTCCTCGACCAGCTCGGGAATGGCCGCCACCCGCGTGGACACCACGGGCAGGCCCATGGCCATCGCCTCGATCAGAACCACCGGCAGCCCCTCGGCGAAGCTCGACATGCAGAAGATGTCGGCACGTTCGTAGTACTCGTGCATCACGTCCTGGGCGACGGCTCCCGCGAACGTCACGTGGGCGGCGATGCCCGCGGCCTCGGCGGCCGCCTCCACCTCCGCGCGGCTCGGGCCCTCGCCGACGAACGTGGCGTTGAGGTCCACGCCGCGCCGGCGCAGCTCGGCGACCGCCTCCACCACGAGCGAGTAGCCCTTCAGGTGCACCATCCGGCCCACGCACAGCAGGTTCACGGCGTCGCCCTCCTCCGCCGTCGCCGCGTCAGCGGCCGGCGGGGCGAACTCGCCGAGGTCCACGCCGCAGTGCACCACGCTCATCTTGTCCCACTGGTCGGCCTCGGAGAACATCATCAGCTGGCTGCGGCAGAAGTCGCTGATGCAGACCACGAGGTCGGCGCTCTCCACCTTCTCGCGCAGCCGGTGGGTGTAGACGTCGTAGAACTCGGTGGACCCGTGCACGGCCAGGCTCCAGGACCAGTCGCCGGAGCGGGTGGTCCGCCCGAAGCTCGCCGCCAGCATCGCCACGTCGGCGGCCACGTTGGCGAAGACCGCGTGGATGTGCGAGACCCCGCGCTTGGCGCACTGGCGCCAGAGGATCATCGCCTCGGCGAAGTAGAAGAGCTGCCAGAGGCGCCCGCGCAGCCCGGGCGGGCTGGTGCGCAGCGCCAGGGCGAGCGTGGCGAAGTAGCCCGCCGGGCTGGCGATCAGCGCGCGCAGGTGGGCGCCGATCAGGTCGAGCGGCTTGGGCGGCAGCACGGAGTACGTGGTGCGGAACGCGTCGCGGTCGAGGTCGGAGAGCAGCTCGTGCTGCTGGGCCGGCCTGATCGAGAACGTGTGCACCTCGGCTCCGAGCCGGCGCAGGGCGTTGACCTCGCGCAGGATGAAGGTGTGCGAGACCGCGGGGTAGTGCCCGCACAGGTATGCGATCGGACGTGGCAAGCTCATGAAAAACGCCCTGTTCGCGGGGCGACGGTCCCCAGACGAGTGGGCGGAAGGACCCTTGTTCTAGTCTACGACCACCTTGAGGACGCTCCTCGTCGCCGCGGCCGGCGGCCACCTCAAGCAGCTCCACAAGCTGCTCCCGCGGATCCCGGAGCTTGACGGAGAGCGCGTGTGGGTCACCTACGACACGTCGCAGAGCCGCTCGCTGCTCGAGGGGGAGGACGTGGTCTACGGCCACTACATGGCCTCGCGCGACTACGGCAACGTGGCTCGCAACGCCGCGCTGGCCGAGCGCCTGCTCCGGGAAGCCAAGTTCGACCGCGTGCTCAGCACCGGCTCGGCGATCGCGCTCTCCTTCCTGCCGCTGGCACGCGCGCGCGGCGTGGCCTGCCACTACATAGAGAGCGCCGCCCGGCCGGGCTCGCCGTCGATCACCGGCAACCTGCTGCGGCGCGTGCCGGGCATGCGGCTCTACACGCAGTACCGCTCCTGGGCCCAGCCCCCGTGGCGCTACTTCGGCTCGGTGTTCGACTCCTACGTCCCACAGCTACCGGCGGCCGGCGATGTGCCGATCAGACGGGTTGTGGTCACGCTCGGAACCTCCAAGAAGTACGGCATGCGCCGGCTGGTGGAGCAGCTCGTGAAGGTGATCCCACCCGAGGCCGAGGTGCTCTGGCAGACGGGCGCCACCGACCTGACCGGGCTGCCGATCGAGGCGAGCCCCGTCGTGTCCGCCACCGACCTCGATCAGGCCACCCGCGAGGCCGACGTGGTTATCGCGCACGCCGGGACCGGCTCGGCGCTCGGCGCGCTCGAGGCCGGCAGGTGCCCGATCCTCGTCCCGCGCCGCAAGGCGCACGGCGAGAACGCGGACGACCACCAGGCGCTGATCGCCCAGGAGCTCGACCGGCGCGGGCTGGCGATCGCCCCGGCCGACGAGAACGTGACCCCCGAGGTGCTCGCCCGTGCGGCCGCGATTCGCATCGAGGAGGCCGAGGCGCCGCCCCCGTGCCCGCTCGCGGCCGATTGACCCGATGACCGAGCCGCTCCCCACCTACGCCGCGATCACGCCCGTCCGCGACGAGATCGACAACCTGCCGATCCTCGCCACCGCGATGCTGACCCAGACCCACCGCCCGATCGAGTGGCTGATCGTGGACGACGGCTCGACGGACGGCACGTGGGAGCTGGCGCAGTCGCTCGCGGCCGAGCACGACTGGATCAACGTGGTCAAGGGCCCCCCGCACGGCTCGGGCGGCTACGCCGCGCCCGTGATCCGCGCCTTCAACGCGGGGCGCGAGGCGCTGCGCGAGCGCCCCGAGATCACGGTCAAGCTGGACGCCGACCTGTTCCTGGCCCCGCACTACTTCGAGTGGGTGGCGGAGGCGTTCGCCCGCGCGCCGCGCGCCGGAATCGTGGGCGGAGTGATCTACAGCCACGACGGGGTGCGCTGGGTGCCCGAGCCCGAGAGCCACTACATGGTCCGCGGAGGCACCAAGGCGTACCGGACCGACTGCCTCGACGACGTGGGCGGCCTGCGGCCGGCGATGGGCTGGGACGGGGTGGACGAGTACGGCGCCCGGGCGCGCGGCTGGGAGGTGCACGTGCTCACCGAGCTCACGGTGCTCCACTACCGCCGGGTCGGCGCCAAGCTCGGCTTCCGCCGCTCGCGCTGGGAGGAGGGCGTGGGCGCGCACTACATGGGCTACCGCGGCGAGTTCTTCCTGATGCGCGCGCTGTACCGGATGTTCGTGAGCGATCCGCCCGTGATCGGCGGCCTCGTGATGATCGGCGGCTTCCTGTCCGCCCGGCTGCGCGGGCTGCCGACGATCGACGACGAGTCGGCGGTGGCGGAGCTGCGCCGCGAGCAGGCGGAGCGCATGCGGTCGATGCTGCGCCTCGGGGCCCCGACGGAGCGGCCGGGGCTCCCCGACGGCGGGCCGGCGTTCTGGCGCCGGCGCCGCTCGAGGGTGCCGGACGAGATCGGCGGCGACGAGCTGCCCGACTACTCGGTGGTCTCGCCCGTGCGCAACGAGGCGGAGCTCCTCCCGCGCACGGCGGAGTCGCTGATCTCGCAGTCGCACCCCCCGACCCAGTGGGTGATCGTTGAGAACGGCTCCACCGACGACACGCTCGCGGTGGCCCGGGCGTACGCGGACGAGTACGACTGGATCACCGTGGTGGACGCCGGGCCCGACCTGGGCAAGGGCTACGCCACGCCGCCGGTCCGGGCGTTCAACATCGGCCGGGAGCACCTGCGCGAGCAGCCCACCATCACCGCCAAGCTCGACGGCGACCTGTTCCTCCCGCCGCACTACTTCCGCTGGGTGGCCCAGGCGTTCGTGCGCGACCCGCAGGCGGGGATCGTGGGCGGCGTGAACCTCGCCCACTACGGCGCGCGCTGGGCGCCCGAGCCAGAGGCGCACCACAACGCGCGCGGCAACAACAAGGCCTACCGCACGAGCTGCCTCGACGAGATCGGCGGGCTGCGCCCGCTGATGGGCTGGGACGGGGTCGACGAGTACGGCGCCCGCGCCCGCGGCTGGCACGTGCACGTGCTGAGCGAGCTCCTGGTGCTGCACTACCGCCGGATCGGGGACAAGCTCGGCTGGCGCACGTCGCGCTGGGGCGAGGGCGAGGGGGCGTACTACATGGGCTACAGGACCGACTTCCTGATCCTGCGCGCGCTCTACCGGATGGTGGTGGCCTACCCGCCGGTCTTCGGCGGCCTCACGATGATGCTCGCCTTCTTCCGCTCCAAGCTGGCGCGCGCGCCTCAGTTCGAGGACATGGCGGCGCGGCGGCTGCTCCACGACGAGCAGGTCGCCCGCATGCGGGTCGCGCCGTGGCACGCCCGCTCGGCCGCCATGCGCCCGCTGCCGGACGGCGGCCCGGCCTTCTGGCTCCGGTCGGCCTTCAGTTCGCGCCGCGCTTACGCAGCACGGCGGGGACCGTCTGGAGGATGAGCCGGATGTCGGTCCAGAGGGACCAGTTGGTCACGTACTGGTAGTCGAGCTTGACCATCTCCTCGAAGGGGATGCTGGTGCGCCCGAGCACCTGCCAGAGTCCGGTCACGCCCGGCGTGAGGTCGAGCCTGGTGCGGCCCCACCCGCCGATCACGTCGTTCTCCGACGCCTGGAGCGGGCGCGGGCCCACGAGGCTCATGTCGCCCTTCAGCACGTTGATGAGCTGAGGCGTCTCGTCGAGGCTGCTGAGCCGCAGCACGCGGCCGATGCCGGTCACGCGCGGGTCGCGGTCGAGCTTGAGCCAGTTGGGGTCCTCGCTGTGCTTGAAGAGCTCCGCGGTCATCGACTCGGCGTCCGCCACCATCGTGCGGAACTTGAACACCTCGAAGGTGCGCCCGCCCTTGCCCACGCGCTGCTGGCGGAACAGCGCCGGTCCGCGCGAGGTGAGCTTGATCGTGAAGGCGATCACCAGGAGCAGCGGCGCGCTCAGCACGAGCAGCACGCCGGCGAGGATCACGTCCAGCGCGCGCTTCTCCATCCGCGCCGTGCGCGCCAGCACCGGCGGGTTGAGCCCCAGCACCGTCACGCCCTCGACGTGGTCGAGCACCACGGACGTGCCCATCGCGTCGAAGAGCTGGGGCAGGATGTTGACCTTCACGCCGAGCCGCTTGCAGCGCCTCACGAGCTCCAGCATCGTGGTCTCGTCGTGAGCCACGTGGGAGATCACGACCCGCTCCACGTCGTGCTCGTCGACCACCGCGTCGAAGTCGGCGTAGCGCACGTCGCCCAAGATCGGGACCCCGTGGTCCTCCGGCCCGTGGCTCGTGAGGACGCCCACGGCGATCGCGTTGTACTCGGGATGCGCGCGGAGCTTGCGGCTGAGCAGGCGGCTCGCGTCGCCGTCGCCCACGAGGAGTACCCGTTCGGGGCCCAGGGCCCGGGTGGCGAGCCTGCGCGCGAACGTGCGGAGCAGCACCACGAGGCTGAAGGCGCTCACCGCGAAGACGAAGACCTCGGCCAGCTCCAGCTGGGGGACCGGAATCAGCTTGTAGTAGCCCCACAGGAGCAGGGTGCCCACCACGAGGGCGTGGAAGGCCGGTGGCACGTCGTCCACGCTCGTGTGGCTCAGCTTCTTCACGTCCGAGGCGTAGAGCCCGTACATGCGGAAGAGCACGAGCCAGCCCGGAATGGTCAGCAGCCCGAGCCCGATGAACCCGAGGTCGCCCGAGCGCCTCTGCGCCTGCGACGCCAGGACCATCGCGAGCGCCACGGCGATCGCGTCGCCGATCAGCAGTGCCCGGCGCAGCCACAGGTCCCGCTCCCCGTAGGCCTCGCTCACGAGGCTGCTCGGGTACTCGACGGCGCGAGCGGGCTCGACCGTCTCGCGCCGGACCGGGCCCCGGCGTACCAGCTGGAGGAGCTCGCTGCCGGTCACGTCAGCCGTACGCGGGCTGGAAGCGCCGCATCGAGGCCGCCTGGCCGCCGTTGGCGAGCGAGGTCTCGGCGTTCTCCACGACCCGGACCACGTCGCGCGCCAGCTGGGTGTGGCCCTCGGGGGCCGTGCCGTTGCGAATCGACGTGACGAAGTCCTGCATCTCGAGGCCGATCGGCTCCGCCGCGTCCAGCTTGGGCGACACGATGTCGCCGGTCCGGTACGAGAGGTGGTACTCGCCGAACGTCTCGGGATCCTCGTAGATCACGCCGTGGTCGAAGACGCGCACCGGCTCGCCGGCCGAGTCGTCGTAGACCACCATCTTCTTCGAGCCGACCACGACCGTCCGCCGCAGCTTGCTCGGAGCGAGCCAGGACAGCTCGATCTGGGCGATGATGCCCGAGGGGAACGCCAGGTTCACGAACGCCACGTCCGTGATCCCGCGCACCACCGAGTCGCGGCCCGTGGCGCTGACCGTGTCCGGACGCTCACCGAGCCAGTACATGAGGATCGAGAAGTCGTGCGGGCCGAGGTCCCAGATCACCGACACGTCCCGCTGGTGCAGGCCAAGGTTCACCCGGCTCGACGAGATGAAGTAGATGTCGCCGAGGTCGCCGGAGTCGATGAGGCGCTTGACCTCACGCACCGGCGGCGAGTAGATGAACGTGTGGCCGCACATGAGGGCCAGGCTGCTCTCGTCGGCGAGGTCGATCAGCGACTCCGCCTCCCCGCTGGTCGGGGCGAGCGGCTTCTCCACGAAGACGTGCTTGCCGGCCTGAAGGGCGCGAGCCGCGAGGTCGTAGTGCGAGTACACCGGCGTGGCGATCACCACGCCCTCGATCTCCGGGTCGCGCAGGACCTCCTCGTAGCTGCGCGTGGCGCCCACGGAGGGGTAGCGGCGCGCGAACCGAGCGAGGCGGTCCGCGTCGAGGTCGCAGATTGCCTTCACCCGGACGTGCTCCATCTCGAAGAGCACCCGTAGAAGGTTGGGCCCCCAGTAGCCGAGGCCCACGACCGCGACGGTCACAGCACCCTCTGGGTACAGAGCATCCGGCTCCGTGCGGTCGTTCCGCGTGTCAAGCATTCGTCCTCCTGCCTGTTGACCGCCGCTCTGCGACGGCTCGGTTCCGACGGAGGCCATTCCATCGTCGCCGAATTTCCCCTCGTGCAACAACTGCCGTTCCGGGACCCTAACCCGAGACCTGGAAATTCGCAAGCTCCGGGAACTTGGATCACTCCAAGTCATGAATGGTGACTCCCCAACCCCTGCCATGGGTGAAGATGCCGTTAACCCCTTGGGTCGCCCGAACAGGGCCTTTCAGCGAGTGTAGGGCGCTGAGATCGCTTGTCAGCGGGAGGCTCGCGCAAGGTTTCTTGCGCAGGCGTCCGCCACCCGTTCGAGCTCGGCCTCGGTGATCGTCTCGAACATCGGAAGCGACAGCTCCTCGGCCGCCCAGGCGGCCGCCTCGGGACAGTCCTCGGCGGCGCGGCGGTGGTCCCGGTAGGGCGGGTGGCGGTGCATCGCCGGGTGGTAGTGGACCCCGGTGCCCACGCCGTCGGCGCCGAGGGCTGCGGCCAGGGAGTCGCGGTCGGCGAGGCGGACCGGGAACAGGTGGTAGGTGCAGGGGCTCTCGGGACGCTCCTCGAGCAGGCGTAGATCTCCGGGCAGCCGCTCGGCGTAGGCGGCAGCTGCCGCACGGCGGGCCTCGATCCAGCCGTCGAGGTGCGGCAGCTTCACGCGCAGGAAGGCGGCCTGGAGCCCGTCGAGGCGCTCGTTGAAGCCGATCGTCACGTGCTCGCCCTTGGCCCGCTGCCCGATGTGGCGGAGCCAGCGGGCCCGCTCGGCCAGCTCGTCGTCGTTCGTGCAGATCGCACCGCCGTCGCCGAGCGCGCCGAGGTTCTTGCTCGGATAGAACGAGAAGCAGGACGCCCGGCCGAAGCCGCCCACCCGCTCGTCGCGCCAGCGCGCGCCGTGGGCCTGGGCGGAGTCCTCGAACAGGGCCAGCCCGTGGCGCTCCGAGAGGGCGCGCAGGGCGTCCATGTCGCAGGCCTGCCCGTAGAGGTGCACGGCCACCACGGCCGCGGTGTGCTCGCTCACCACGGACTCGGCCGAGGCGGCGTCGACCAGGCCGGTGCCGGGCTCCACGTCGCAGAAGACCGGCGTGGCGCCCGCGTGGGTCACGCCGAGCGCGGAGGCGATGAAGGTGTGGGCGGGAACGATCACCTCGTCGCCCGGCCCGATCCCGGCCGCGATCAGCGCGAGGGCGATCGCCGCCGTGCCGGACGCGACCCCGACGCAGTGGCGGGTGCCGCAGTAGGCGGCGAACTCCTCCTCGAAGCGCTCGACCTCCTCCCCGAGGATGTAGCCGTCGGTCTCGAGCACGCGCTCGAAGGCCGCCCGCAGCTCGTGGCGGAGCGGCTCGTGCTGGCGCCCGAGGGCGACGAAGGGGACGGCGTCGGGCATCGGCCGCGGAACGGTAGCGGCGCGCTCAGGGTTGCTGCTTGAGGCTCATCTGGAGCACCTGGAGGTGCTCCCACGGGAACGTGCGCAGCAGCTTGTCGATCTCGTTCGGGTACTGCGGGCCGATCACGTCCGCGTACGGGTTCTTCCCGTACTGGGCGGGGTCCTCGCCGTAGAACTGGACGCTCGGCGCGGTGTCGCGCACCACCACTCCGTAGCGCTGGGCCGCCTCGGCCAGGGTCCGCACGAACGGGTTCAGCTTGAGGCTGTCGAGGTTGAGGGCGGGATCGAGCCGGAAGCGCGCCCCGGCGGGGATCGCGGAGTCGTCCGCGGAGGTCCCGTCCGTGCGCTGGGCCGGCCAGCTGAAGACCTTGGAGCGGAGGTTGGGCAGGGCCAGCGCGAGCGCGTGGTCGATCCGCGCGCGGCGCAGCTCCTCGATCGTGACGGTGCCGCCCGCGATCGGCAGGCTGGTGGCCGAGGCGCCCCACCAGGTCTCCGAGCCCGGCCACGAGTCCTTCGAGTAGTAGCCCGGGCTCTGCGACACGTTGCGCATCGCTCCGCCCCAGGCGGCGTGCCAGCCGTCGGCCTGCTTGGACGCCACCCAGAACTCCCACATCATGTCGGTGGAGGGCTGCCAGATCGTCATGTGGCCGTCGGTCCCCTGCG
This sequence comes from Thermoleophilaceae bacterium, assembly GCA_034663685.1. Classification (GTDB taxonomy): domain Bacteria; phylum Actinomycetota; class Thermoleophilia; order Solirubrobacterales; family Thermoleophilaceae; genus AC-37. The sequence continues at coordinate 9,242 of JAXDJC010000042.1, read as the reverse complement.
CCTGGTGGGCGTTCTCGGGGATCGGCACGGCGCTGAACGCCGCCTGCATCTTGGCCTGGTCCGCGGTGTCGAGCTTGACCCGCACGGTGGGCTGATTCGCGCCCACCACGTAGATCGGAGTCGAGTACTGGCGCGCGGCCATCCAGGGGCCGTCGCGAACCGCGGCCACGCGGTTGACCTCGCCCATGAGCCTCGCCACGAGCGTGTCGGAGGCCGGGTCGATCGCGGCATCGGCGCCGAGCGGCGCGTTCCAGAAGCTGTCGGCGGCGAAGAGGCGCGGGGTTGCGGGGGCGGGGGCGGGCGGATCCGGCGTGGTGGTGGCGGGCGGGTCGCCGGCGCCGGGCGTGCCGGCGCCCACCGGCAGCGGCCCGCCGTCGGGCCCGCGTGCGTCGATGGCGACGTCGTCGAAGTAGGCCGGCCCGTTGGAGCGCGCGTCGAGGTCGCCGAGCAGCAGGCCGGTCTCGGCAGCGAGCGCCGCCCGCTGCGAGGTCCAGGCTCCGCCCGCGAGCCGGGCGCGGACCACGCCCTGGCCGGAGTCGAGGCGCACGGCAACGCGGCTCCAGCCCCGCTGCAGCCTGCCGGCGACCGAGCTGCGCCTGCCCGCCACTCGCAGCACCAGCCGGCCGCCCACGTCCTCGAGGGCGATCCGGTTGGCGGGCATCTGGAGCAGCACCCGGGGCCGCGAGGGCGACAGCGTGCCCGCGGGATCGGCGGCGCGGTAGCGGAAGGAGACGTTGAGCACGGCGGCGCCGGCCACGTCGTGGCGGACGTAGCTCGGCTGCGCGAGGCGCGAGGACTTGAGCGACCGCCGGCCCGAAGCCGCGGCCTTTGCCTGCACGCGCGGCTTGCCGGTCACGCCGCTCCAGGCGTTCAGGTCGCCCTTCTCGAAGCCCTCGGAGAAGGCCGCGCTCGCCGGCGCGGCGGCCATGGCGAGCGAGCCCGCGGCAATTGCGGCGGCTACGAGATGACGCGCACGGACACGCAGAATGCGCGGCGCGACGCGTGGTGCGGAGGGGGCGGCCACCCTCTTCGCGTCGGCCCGCGCGCGTGCGCCGGTGAGGTCACTTCAGCCCCGCTGGACATCTGTCCTAACCCGACCAGGGGTGGCGAAACGCCAGGTTGTCGGTATAGGGTGGGAAATCGCGGCACGGAGGCGCCGGCGAAACCCGACTCAAGGAGGGGTTGTGAAGAGAGGCAAAGGACGCGCTGTGGCGGGCTTGCTCGCTGCGACTGGCGTAGCTGCCGTCGGGGGTGCGCCCGCTCAGGCGGCCGCTCCGGACGGGAAGGGACCGTGGGCGGACGCCGCCCTGTATTCCAAGCAGGGCAAGCGGGCCGATGGCACCGCTGTGCTGCCCTCACGCAGTAACCCGAAGGCTGCCGTTGGCGTGGCGGAGGACACGACCGGCGACGGCACGTTCTTCAGCCTCGGCTTCGGCGGGGAGATCGTGCTCGGGTTTCTGAACCCGATCGTGAACGGCACGGGTGCCGACATGGATCTCCAGCTCGTGGAGGCGACGTTCGAGCCGTACCCGGCCGAGGTCGTGGACGTGTACGTGCTCGCCAAGAGGGGCAGGTCGTGGACCTGGGTCAAGGTGGCGTCCAACGTGAACAAGGACGCGCAGCTCGCCCTCCCGACCGACGTCAAGGAGACGCACGTCGTGCGGCTCGTGGACGTGTCGGACAAGTCGCTGTTCACGGGACCGAACCTGAACGCCGACGGCTACGACGTGGACGGGGTCAAGGCCCTGCACACCGCCGGCGGTAGCAACGAGAGCGACTTCGACCAGAACTCGGACTGATCTCGATCGCACGGCGCGCGGCTAGCCTGCGCGTCGTGCGCTCGGAGCCCGCCAACGAGGCCCCGCATCGCCTGATCGACGGGGTCGAGTTCGGCGACGAGGTGATCGTTCAGCCGTTCGTGAACCTCTATGGCTGCCGGATCGGCTCGCGCAGCCGGATCGGCACGTTCGTGGAGATCCAGCGCGGCGCCGCGATCGGAGCCGACTGCAAGATCCAGAGCCACACGTTCGTGTGCGACGGCGTCACGATCGGCGACGGCGTGTTCGTCGGTCACGGGGTGATGTTCGTGAACGACAAGACGCCGCGGGTGCTGAACGAGGCCGGAGCGCCCCAGGGCGCCGAGGACTGGAGCCTGCTCCCGATCACGGTCGCCGGCCGCGCCGCCATCGGCTCGGGCGCGGTGATCATGGGCGGCGTGAGCATCGGGGCCGGCGCGCTGGTGGGCGCGGGCGCGGTGGTCACCCGAGACGTGGCTGAGGGTGCGGTGGTCGCCGGCGTGCCGGCTAGGCCGACCCGGCCGCTCGCCTGACCGCGTGGAAGACCGTGAAGTGCACGCGCGGGCCGGGGTCGTTGATCGTCACGTCGAAGCCGCTCAGGTGGCTCAGGAGCTGCTCCGACTCGGGGCTGTCCGGGCGAGCGTGGACCTCACCCACGATCGCCGCCACCTCGCCGAGGCGCCGGGAGGCGGGGATCACGTTGAACTCCTCGCCCTCCACGTCGATCTTGACCAGGTCGACCCCGCTGCCCACGAGCTCGTCGAAGGCGACCGCGGGCACCCGCAGCGCGGCGCCGTGCCCGTCGCCGTCGCGCGTGGAGCCGGCCCAGCTCTCGTCTGAGGGGTAGAAGCTGATCTCGCCCGTCTCGGCCGCCACCGCGGCCTCCCGGACCTCGACTCCGAGGCTGCCGGCGTTGCGGCGCAGGATCGCGGCCAGCTCGGGACTCGGCTCCACGGCGACGATCCGCGCCGAGGGCCACTTGCGGCGGAAGAACAGCGCGCTGGCCCCGATGTTTGCGCCGAGGTCGAGGATCACGGCCGGCGGCGGCGCGAGGTCGATGTCGTACTCCCTCGTCATGAACATCTCGCCGAGCACGAGGAACCCGGAGTGGTCCGGGACCACGAACTCGACCTGCTCGCCGGCCACGTCCACGGTCAGGGTCACCGGGCGGCGCCTGCGCATGGTGCCGAACAGCAGGCCCGCCAGCAGTAGCCGGACTCGGGAGGCGCCCGAGGTCAACTCGTCCGCGATCGCCGCGGCATTCCGCATGCAGCGGGCGAAGTCGGTACCGGCCGAGCGCTCCACGCGCGCCACGAATGCACCGGCTCTCGTCACGGCGGGAAGCCTAGACCGGAGCGGCTGACTCGAACCTGACGACGCCGTCCGACTCCACCTCGCGCACCCTGCCCTCGTTGAGCAGGATGTCGGTGTGGCCCAGCACCTCGGAGAGGGTCAGGAATGCCTGGGTCACGGCCACGTTGCCCCAGAGCGCCTGCGCGAGATCGTGCGCGGTGCGCGGGCGCTCGGCGATCAGGCGGTGGAACTTGTCCGCGCGCCGGCTGTGGAGCGTGAAGCGCTCGTCGATCAGCTTGCGGTGATCCTCGATCGGCTCGCCGTGCCCCGGCAGGACCAGGTCGAGCTCCATCGCGCGCGTCTTTGCCAGGGAGTCGAGGTAGGTCACGAGCGCCTGCGGCCGCTCCTCGCCGTCGGGGGGCCGCGTGATCAGCGGGTTCGAGGAGATGTGGGCCAGCAGGTGGTCGGCACCCAGGAGCACCCGCCGGTCGGGGTCGTGGAAGACGGTGTCCGTGGGGCTGTGCCCGGGGCGGAAGCAGACCTCGAGCCGCCGGTCGCGCAGCTCGATCGTCTCGCCGTCGTGGAGCACGCGGGTCACGTCGGCACGCGCGCCCCAGCCGCGGAACGCGACCGAGACCGACCGCAGCGCCTGCGCCACGTCCGGCGAGATCCCGTTGCGCAGCATCAGGTCGGAGGCGAACTCGTCGTCGGCCGCCGCCGCCTCGCCGTAGTTCTCCAGGAACGGCACCAGGCCGTCGATCGCCGCCACCTCGGCGCCCGAGCGGCGGGCGACGATGCTCACGAGCCCGATGTGGTCGATGTGCTGGTGGCTCACCAGGATCAGCCCGATGTCCTCGAGGCGGTGGCCGAGCGCGTGCAGCTGGCTCTCCAGCTCGTCGAGCGAGCGGCCGGAGTTGGGCCCGGCGTCGACCAGCGTGAGCGGGTCGTCCTCGATCAGGTAGAGGTTCACCCGTCCCACCGCGAACGGAGTCGGTATTGCCAGGCGGTGGATCCCGTCAGCCACGGATCAGCGCCAGCACCTCGTCGCGCCTCTCCTCCATGTGCTCGGGGGAGACGAGCGACTCGAGGTTGAGCCGCAGCAGCGGCTCGGTGTTCGACGGCCGCACGTTGAAGTGCCAGTCCGGGTAGTCCACCGACACGCCGTCGAGCCACGAGATCTCCGCGTCCGAGTGGCGCTCGGCCAGCTCGCGCATCTTCGCCTCGCCGTCGGCCACCTCCGAGTTGATCTCCCCGGAGATGAAGTAGCGCGAGCGGAAGCCGGCCAGCAGCTCGCTTAGCCGGCGGCCCTTCTGCGAGAGGAGCTCGAGGATCAGGAGCGCCGGGATGGTGCCCGAGTCGGCGCAGTAGAAGTCGCGGAAGTAGTAGTGGCCGGACACCTCGCCGCCGAAGGCCGCGCCCTCGTCGCGCATGCGTGTCTTGAAGAACGCGTGGCCCACGCGGTTCACGTGCGCCGTGCCGCCGGCGGCCTCCACCACGTCGCGTACGGCGCGGCTCGCGCGCACGTCGTAGAGGACCGCGGCGCCGGGCTCCTTGGCGAGGATCGACTGCGCGAGCAGGGCGGTGAGGAAGTCGCCGTCCACGAACTGGCCGAGGTCGTCGATGAAGAAGCAGCGGTCGGCGTCGCCGTCCCACGCGATCCCCAGCTCGGCGCCCTCGGACAGCACCTTCTTGATCACGAAGGTCCGGTTCTCCGGCAGCAGCGGGTTGGGCTCGTGGTCCGGGAACTCGCCGTCGGGCGTCCAGTAGGTCTGCACCTGCTCGATCGGCAGGCGGTCGAGCAGCGGCCCGGCGGTGGGGCCGGCCATGCCGTTGCCGCCGTCGAGCACGACCTTGCGCGGGGTGATGGCGTCCATGTCGACGAAGCGCGCGGCGGCGTCGCGGTACTCCTCGGACACGTCAACCTGCTCGTGCTCGCCGCGCGGGTCGGCCGGCGGGCCCGGGTCGCCGGCGGATGCGTAGCGCGCCACGTCGGCGATCCCCGAGTCGCCGGAGAGGGCGATCGCGCCGCGCTTGACCAGCTTGGCCCCCGTGTAGGTGGAGGGGTTGTGGGACGCGGTGCACATCAGCCCGCCGTCGAGCCCGCGCGAGCCGACGGTGAAGTAGAGGACCTCGGTGCCCACCTGCCCGACGTCGACCACGTGGGCGCCCTCGTCGCGCAGGCCGTCGGCGTAGCGCGCGGCCATCGCGGGCGCCGAGAGCCGCATGTCGCGCCCGAGGCCCACGCGCAGCTCGGAGGGGGGCTTGCCCTCGCCGTCGGCGAGCACGCGGGCCAGCGCGCGGCCCACGCGGTAGGCCACGTCCTCGTCCATCTGCTCGGGGTAGAGGCCGCGCACGTCGTAGGCCTTGAAGATCGACGGGTCTATGCCGGCCATGCTCGCGTCACGTCGTCGTAGGAGGCGTCCAGGCTCTGCGGCAGCACGCGGGTGTCCCCGATCACGGGCATGAAGTTGGTGTCGGCTCCCCAGCGCGGAACCACGTGCAGATGGATGTGGTGCTCCACGCCCGCCCCCGCCACCTTGCCCTGGTTGATGCCGAGGTTGAACCCCTCGGGCCCGTATGCCTCGCGCAGCGCCGCGATCGCCGACTGGGACATCGTCATCAGCTCGAGCAGGGCGTCCGGCTCGAGCTGCTCGATCGACGGCACGTGGCGGTACGGCGAGACCATCAGGTGCCCGTTGTTGTACGGGTACGCGTTCAGGATCGCGAAGCAGTGCTCGCCGCGGTGAACGATGTAGGAGGCGCGGTCGTCACCCGCCTGGGGCTTGGTGCAGAAGATGCACTCGTCGGGCTTCGGCCCCTTGATGTAATCGAGGCGCCAGGGCGCCCAGAGCCTCTCCTCCGGCATGGCGGGTGACCCTAGCGGGGCGCCCGCGCGATCACGGCCATGCGGTCGTGGAAGTCGGGCGCCCACATCCGGTCGGCCACGCCGGCCGCGCTCGCGGCGCCCACGAGCGCGTTCGCGGCCGCCGGCGAGTAGCCGCCGATCCGCTCGAGGTAGTAGCGAACGGTGAACGCCTTCGGCGCGGTGCCGGCCCAGAGCGGCTCCCAGCCGCGGCGGCGCAGCAGGGTGAAGAGGCTCGGGCGCGTGAAGTACTGCACGTGCGTGGGGATCACCGACCACCAGCGGGCGCCCATGCGGCGGGCGAGGCGGCTGCCGGCGTTCGGCAGCGCGAAGTACGCGATGCCGCCCGGTGCCAGCAGCTCGGCCATCCGGTCGAGCGCGCCGGCCGGGTCGGGGAGGTGCTCGATCACGTCGCCCATCACCACCGCCTGGAACTGCCTGTCGCCGAGCTCCGCCTCGAGGAGGCCCGCGCGGATCACGTCGAGGCCCAGGCGCTCGCGCGCGTAGGAGGAGGCGAACTCGCTGGGCTCCACCCCGACGGTCTCCCAGCCGCGCTCGCGGGCCTCGGCCAGCAGGAAGCCCACCCAGCAGCCGAGGTCGAGGATCGCCCCGCGCGCGGGCGCGAAGCGCTCGATGCGCTCGAGCGCCACGCGGGCGGTGGCGCGCTGGCCGGCCTCCTCCTCCACGTAGTCGTCGGACGCCGCCTCGCCGTAGGCCTCGCCCAGCTCGGCCTCGGTCGGGAACCGGTCGAGCTGCATGTGGCTGCACGCCGTGCAGCGCACGATGTCGCCCAGCGCCGCACCGAAGCGGTCGGTCGTCGGGATCAGGTCCTCGGCGCGGGCGTCCGCCACCTTCAGGTGGGGCACGAGCACGGTGGCGGCGCAGGCGGCGCAGGCGGGCACGCGGGGGATCGTATGAGGCACGTCCGGCTGGGGCCGCGCTTATGCTCATAGCGAATGGCCGACCGGGATCAGCGGAGCCAGGGGCGCGTGGGGCTCGTGAGCGTGGTCGCGCCGATGTTCGACGAGGAGGAGACGGTCGAGGCCTTCTACGACCGCGTCCGGCGCGCGCTCGACGGCGTGCGCTTCGAGCTGATCCTCGTGGACGACGCCAGCCGCGACAAGACGCCCGCACTGCTCGACCGGCTCGCCGACTCCGACCCGCGCGTGAAGGTGCTGCACCTCTCGCGCAACTTCGGCCACCAGGCGGCGATCACCGCGGGGCTCGAGCATGCGAGCGGCGACGCCGTGGTCATGCTCGACGGCGACCTCCAGGACCCGCCCGAGGTGATCCCCGAGATGCTCGCTCGCTGGCGCGACGGCGCGGACGTGGTCTACGGCGTGCGCGAGAGCCGGGCCGGCGAGAGCCGCTTCAAGCTCGTCACGGCCAGCTGGTTCTACCGCGTATTCGCGCGCCTCACCAAGCTCGACCTGCGCGAGAACTCGGGCGACTTCCGGCTGCTCGACCGGCGCGCGCTCACCGCCGTCCTGACCATGCGCGAGCGCAACCGCTTCCTGCGCGGGATGACCGTGTGGGTGGGCTACGTGCAGACCGCGGTGCCGTACAGCCGCGACGCCCGCCACGCCGGGGAGACCAAGTACACGCTGCGCAAGATGGTGCGCTTCTCGCTCGACGCCGTCGCGTCGTTCTCGTCGTTTCCCCTGCAGATCGCCACGTTCCTCGGCTTCCTCTTCTCCGCCATCGCGTTCGTCAGCCTCCCGCTCGTGGTGCTCGCGCGCGTGCTCTCCATCTACGACGCCGGCATTCCCTCCCTCCTGTTCGTGGTGCTGATGCTCGGCGGGATCCAGCTCATCACGGTCGGCATCATCGGCGAGTACGTGGGGCGGATCTACGACGAGGTGAAGGCGCGGCCGCTGTACCTCGTCGGCGAGGCGAAGAACCTCCACGCCGAGCCGGCCGGCGGCACGCCCTCCGAGCCGCAGCGAGTCCCGGCTCCGTAGCGTGCGGGTAGCCGTTCTCGGAGCCGGGGTGGCCGGCCTGTGCGCCGCGTACCGCCTGACCCAGCGCGGGCACGAGCCGCACGTGTACGAGCGCTGGCCGGGGCTCGGGGGGCAGGCCGCCACGCTCGACGTGGGCGACGGCCACCTCATCGAGCGCTACTACCACCACCTCTTCACGAGCGACCGCCACATCGCGGAGCTCTACGACGAGCTCGGGATGCCGGACGAGCTCGAGTGGAGGCCGTCGAGCGTGGGGATGTTCTCCGCGGGCGAGGCGCATCCGTTCACCGCGCCGCTCGACCTCCTGCGCTTCTCGCCGATGTCGCTGCCCGCCCGGATTCGCATGGGGCTGGCGGTGGTGTGGCTCCAGCGCCGCCACCCCTCGGCGGATCCGTTCCACGACATGACCGCGCGGGCGTGGGTCGAGCGCACGATGGGGCAGCAGGCGTGGGACAAGGTGTGGGGGCCGCTCCTGCACGGCAAGTACGGCGCGCGCGCCGACGACATCGCGATGGCGTGGCTCTGGGGCAAGCTCACCACGCGCCGGCAGATCAAGGGGGCGGAGGCGCGCAAGGAGCTGCTCGGCTACCCGCGCCACAGCTTCGAGGCGCTCTATGCGCGCCTGCGCGCGGAGATCGAGGGCGCGGGCGGGCGGGTCACGATCGATCGCCCCGCGGCACGGGTGGCGCGCGCTCACGGCGGCGCGGGGGCGCCGGCCTTCGAGGTGGTGGCGGGCGCGCCCGACTCGTTCCGGCGCGGTCACGACCCGCGCGAGTACGAGCCGGCGGGCGAGCCCGAGCGCTACGACAGCGTGATCGCCACCGTGCCGAGCGACGTGTTCGAGCGGGTGCTCGACCCGGCGCTCGCGGCCGAGGTGGGGGAGGAGTACCTCGGGCTCGTGCACGGCACCGAGTACCAGGAGGCGCTCTGCCTGGTGCTCGAGCTCGACCGCCGCTTCGGGCGCTTCTACTGGCTGAACGTGGCCGACTCGCGGCTCCCGTTCATCGGCCTGATCGAGCACACCAACTTCATCGAGCCCGAGCGCTACGGGGGGCGGCGCTTCCTGTACGTGGCCAACTACCTCGACCACGGGGACCCGCTGCTGTCGCTCTCGGCCGAGGAGCTGCTGGCCGAGTACCTGCCGGGGCTGCGGCTGGTCAACCCGGAGTTCGACCCGGACTGGGTGCTGCGCAGCTGGCTCTTCCGCGAGCCGGCCGCCCAGCCGATCGTGCCCACCGGATACGTGCACCGGATCCCGCCGCTGCGCACGCCGGTCGACGGCCTGGTGCTGGCCAACACCACGCAGATCTATCCCGAGGACCGCGGCAC
>JAXDJC010000038.1:0-10477 GCA_034663685.1 Thermoleophilaceae bacterium | reverse complement strand
GGGACCGCCTCCCCAGGGCCTCACCCCGCGCCGGGTGGTCGAGCAGGGCGGGAGCATCTACGCCGTGCCCGACTGACGTAGGGCCGACTCAGCGCCCGAGCCAGCGCCTGGGGTTCTCGACCATCATCGTGTCGAGCTGCTCGTCCGTCATCCCCTGCTCCTTCAGCGCGGGAATGACCGTCTCGAACAGGAAGGTCATGCTCCAGTCGTTGGCGAGCCCCTGTTCCTGGAACATCTCGACCATCTGCGGCGGGTACCAGTCCAGCCCGGCGGCGATCGGGATGTCGAAGTCCTGCGCCAGGAACATCCGCTCGGCATGGCCGCGCCCCAGGAGCTCGATCACGGTCGCGTTCCGGCGGTCGGTCGGGCAGAAGATGTCGAGCCCGTAGCGGTCCATGCCGACGTACACGCCCCTGTCGAGCAGCCGCTCGATGTAGTCGAGGTCGTCGGTGTCGCCGGTGTGCGCGATCTGGACCTTGGCCGGGTCCACGCCCTCCTCCTCGAAGATCCGCATCTGCTCGAGGCCCGTCCCGCTCGACGGGTGGGAGTGGGCCATGATCGGGCGGCCAGTGCGCAGGCTCGCGCGCGCGCACGCGCGGTGAACCTTCTCCACATTGGGCGTGACGCCGGGCTCGTCGGCGGCGCACTTGAGGAACGCGGCCTTGATCTGCGTGCCCTGGATGCCCTGCTCGATGTCGCGCACGAAGATCTCGGCGAGCGCGTCCTCGTCGCGGTTCAGGAACGGCTGCGGGAGGTGGTCGTAGGTGTAGATGCCGGTGGCGAGCACGATCTGGATGCCGGCCTCGTCGGCCACGCGCTTGGAGAACGCGGCGTCGCGGTGGAGGAACATCGCGCTCGGCTCCACCACTGTCACGATCCCGTGCGACTTGACGCCATTCGCGTCCGCCATCGCGGCGGCCCACTCGGCGTCCTCGTCGTACATGTGCGGGAACTGGAGGCGGGCGGCCTCGTCGGTGGTGCGGAAGTGCTCGTGGATGAGCGTGCGGCCGAGCTGGTCGGCGTCGATCGGGCCGTGGACGGTCTCGACAGTTGGCATGCGCGGGAGTTTTCCAGAACTGAGCTGCGGCCGGTGCTCGACCGGCTCTCAGTTCCATCCCCGTTACGCTTTTCGCATGGCTTCCAGCTGCAGCCTCGACAGCGACGGGCGGGCGGAGCAGCTGGCGCGCTACGCGGCGCTCGCGCCGAGCGTCCGGCACGTGGAGCGCGAGGAGCTGTCGCTGGCGATCTCCTTCGCGGACGACTACGACCGCGCGCTGCTCGACGAGCTGGTCGCCGTGGAGCGCGAGTGCTGCCCGTTCCTTCAGATCGACGTTGCCGATGCGCGGCTGACGATCTCGGTGGCGCAGCACGACGACTCCCCGATGCTCGACGTGTTCACCGAGGTCCTCACTCCTCGGCCCGCCGCTCAGGGCGCTTGACCTAGCCTCCGCCGCGGAGCGGCAGGGGTCTGGTGGCCCATCCGGTCTTCAAAACCGGCAGGGCGGGGCAGCCCCCCGCTTGGATGGTTCGATTCCATCGCCGCTCCGTCCGCGAGTCAGGTCCGCAGACTCGTCCACGAAGGCGCGCCGCACGGAGTGGCTGCTGCCGGACGCCACGCTCTCCGCGATCTCGTGAGGCTGTTGGCGACGTGCTCGTCGTATGCCACGTCAGATGCAGGCCTGGAGCGATTGCAGGCTCGCCATCACCTGGTCCCAGACCGCCTTGATCTCCGTTGGGTGGAGGGCCGGTTCGAAGCCGTTGTGCGGCCACGGGCCCGAGTCGGTCGGAGCGAGGTTGCTCAGGCCCGGCACATAGCCCAAGTTGACGCCGCAGCTCGCGCCCAGCGTCAGGCCGATGTTCGCCCAGCCCGAGCGCACCGCGTACTCCTCGCCGCCGCACCCGCACGCCGGGTTGAGCAGCAGGTTCACGCCGAGCGGGCCCAGCGCGATGCCGACCGGGATGAGCACGCCCGTGCCGAACCTGTCTATTTCCTCGTCCGACGGCGGATCTCCGTTCGGCGGGCCCACGAACCCCTCCGAGAGGCTGAAGTCCGTCCCAAGGCCCGCCTTGAACTTCTTGTGGAAGCCGACCTCGCCGTGCAGCGACAGGCCGACGTCGCCGTTGTGCGCCACCGACAGGCTCACGCCCGCCGAGAAGGCGCCGGCCTCGAAGGTCCCGAGGTCGAACGAGTAGTAGTCGGGGCGGCGCTGCGGCCCGCTCGCGACCGCGGCGAATCCGGCGCTCGTCTGGCAGGTGTTCGCGTGGCCGAAGATGAAGCTGATCGGCCCGCCCCATTCGAGGCAGTGGTCGGACACCCTGACGGTCTTAGAGCTGTGGGCCCTGTGGCCCGCGCTGTCGGTCACGTCGAGGCGGACCGCGACCTTGGTCGCGGTCGGGTACACGTGCGGCACCGCGTGCTGCGGGAAGTACGCGCGCCAGACGCCGACGACCTGGCGGACCTCGTCCGCGCTCATGCCGCCGACCCCGAAGCCGCCTCCCTCGGCGCCGGGCGGAAGGATGCCGGCGCGGATGGCACTCCGCTCGGTGTCGCCGTCGCCGGGATTGGCGTCGAGCTTGTCGAGCAGGTCGTAGATGTGCTGCCGGTTACCCGGGCTGTCGACCACCTCCGAGCCGTCCCCGAAGTGCCAGTCGTACGTGTCGATGTCCCGCTGCAGCTCGCTCGGCTTCTGCGGCACGAGCAGCGCTATGTCGCCATTCGTCGGGGTGTCGGGGTTCGGGAAGAAAAACGCGGTCGGGTCGATCGGCTCGATGTGCACGGGCACATGGGCGGCCGCCGAGAACTCGCCACGCTTCACGACGGTGACGATCACGTCCTTCTTCGCGACCCGCCGGAAGGTGTGGTCGCCGCTGACCATGAACGCGTGGACGCCGCGGTTCGCGTCGAACACTCCGACCCCGACCTCGCGCACCGTCGCGCCCGAGGTCGTTCCATCGCCCCAGTCGACCTTCGCGCTGAAGTCCTTCCCCTTCACGGAGTCGCCGGGCTGCGGCGTGTACCGGGCGATCGCGAGGTTCCCCCGCCACCGCCTGAGTGCAGCGGCATTGATCCTGAAGGCGCCCACGAAGATCCGCTGCGCCTTCGCGCGCAGGACCATCCCCGACTTCCGCGACCGGCTGGTCCCGGCTGTCAGCCCGACGCCGTCGGAGGTGGCGGTCGCGTCATAGACGGGGCCCGCGCTCGACGTGGTCGAGTCGCGGATCCAGGTCTCGCCGAGGTCGACGCTGCGCATGATCACCGGGGTCAACGAGGTGGTCTGGCCGACTGCCCAGCAGACGCTCGAGCCGCCGCCGGTGCAGCCGACCCCGTTGAAGAAGCCGTGGAACTTCGGCAGCGATTGGCGCTCCCAGGTGTCGCCGCCGTCCCCGGTGCGGAAGACCACACCGGTCGTGAACGTGCTCGCGACGGCGAAGCAGCGCTGGGGGTCGAGGCAGGAGATGCCGTCGAAGTGTGGCGTGTCGCCGGCGAGCACCACCTTCCAGCTCGCGCCGCCATCGGACGTCCGCCACACGTGGCCCGGGCACTGCGTCACGCCCTGGCCGCCGCAGCGGCCGCCGCCAACCGCGAACCCGTGCGACGCGTCCGTGAACGTCACGTCCTCGGGGAAGTACGCGAAGCAAAGCCCCTTCTTGGAGCAAGGCTCGTCTCCCGGGAGCCCGACCGCGGACCACGAGACGCCGCCGTCGTGGGTCGTGAACACCTTCTGGCCGTTGTTCGGCCCGACGGCCAAGCAGCTGTTGCCCAAGCAGGAGACGCGGCGCAGACCGGCGGCGGCGCCGCCCGCGTCCTGGCTCGTCCACGTCCGGCCGCCGTCCTGACTCGTGACGATCGCCCCCTGCTTCTGGTCGCCGGCGGCGATGCCGACCGCCCAGCAGCGCTCGGCGCTCACGCACGCGACACCGTCCAGCTCCTGGACCTCGGCGGGCACGGCGCCGTCGTTCCAGTTGGTGCCGCCGTCGTCACTCCACAGGCCGACCGCTCCCTGCTTGCCCCCTCCGACCGTGACGCAGTGGATCCCGCCGGGCGCGCACGTGACGTCGCCGAGGAACTCCGGGCCGAGCGGGATCGTGGTGCGCGACCACGACGCGGCGTGGGCGGGACCGGCGAATGCGAGGGCGCAGGCCAGGAGGCCGGGCAGCAGGCGCCGGAGTGCCATGTAGCCGACAGTATTGGCAAGTATGCGAAGGGTCAAGGCGCCATGGCGCTCGCGCCTATCGTGGCTAGCGTGCGACGTGGAGCGGATCGTGCCCTGGGCGTCGCGCTCGCCGCCGCCGCGGCCGTGCCGGCGTTCAATACAGCATCGTCACAACCAGTGCGGTCTTCGAAACCGGCAGGGCGGGGCAGCCCGGCCCCCCTTGGATGGTTCGATTCCATCGCCGCTCCGTGGCACCCGTCACCCGCGCCGCCGCAAACGCGCGAGCAGCCCAGGGCGGCGTGGCTCCACCTCCTCGCGCAGTGCGAGGCGGCCGGCGCGCCGCGCTGCGGCCACGCAGCCGGCATGCGCGTGACGGCGCCGCGTCGGATCGCCCTCGGGCAACACGAGCAGGTGCTCCATCATGGCGGGGAGCAACTGCCCGCATAGCGGACAGCGGTAGGTCACCGGCTTGCGGTTGCCGGCCGGACGCACCACGTACCAGTGAGCTTTGCGGAACTCGTCCATCGCGCGCAGCTGCACCACGCTACTTCAGGTTGATCCGGTCGATCGTGCCGGACGCGTTGCGGGCGTGGAACTATGATCGACCTCCGTGGACGAGCAACCTGTCTTGAATCAGATTGAGGAGCTGGTCGCCGAGGAACACGAGCTCTGGCGAGCGGAGTCGGACGGCCGACTCGACGAGGCCGGGCACAAGCGCCTCGCGGTGGTGCGCGCGGGGCTCGACCGCGCCTACACGACCCTGCGTCGCCGGCGAGCAGGCCAGCCGGACGAAGGACCCGCCGACCGCGACGTGCCGGATCCGCCGAACGAGCTCGACGGTCGAGACCGCGAGCCGCCGCACGCCAACCACGGCGTGCACACGCAGGACTCGTCAGGTGCCGATCCGGCCCCCAACGCACCGTAGTCCGGCCGCCTCACCGCATCACCGAGCGGGCTCGCCAGCCGCTTGCGCATCGAGCTGAATCTCCACCGTCACGCCGGACGTCTCATCCCCACGGGCAACGGCCTCGCCGTGGAGGTCGCGGCCCCGAAGGCGAAGCCCGACGCGGCCACCCTGGCGAAGATTCCGCCACCAGCGCTTGCGCTGGGGCCAGCCGACGCCGACGGTGACGCGGCTGCCGTCCTGCTGGTAACCGACCGGAATCGTGAAGGTGCGGCCGCTGCGGCGGCCCGTCACCGTGATCAGCGCGAGTTGCCGGCTCAGAAGCGGGTGCAGCGGCGAGCGCAGTACGGCACGGATGATCGGATTCCCAGTCCGGTTGAAGACGGCGAAGGGCGTATGTGAAGCCGGCATAGCCTCGACTGAAGCGTCGCGGGCGCTCAGTCACCGGCCGGGCTCAGACCGACCGCTACGCCGAGGCGGTCGCTCCATTCCGCGGATGGAACTTCGGGTGTGCGGAGAGTCGTGACCACGGTCGCTGCAATCGTGTCAGCGCAGCAGTGACCCGGAAACGGTGGTGGGCACGGCTTCGAGCGCCGGGAAACTACGGTGCCGGCTTGGATGGTTCGATTCCATCGCCGCTCCGTAGCTGCGCTACGCGCCCGGCCGGCCGGCGCGAATCCGCCGGCGGGTGCCGAGGGCGTCCGCTGCGAAGACGGCGAGCACGATCGCGCTGAGCCGGGGCAGGACCCCGATCAGGAGGGCATGACGCTCGGGCTCGAGCGGGTCGCCGTGCCACACGGCGAACGCGAGGAACGGAACCGCAGCGAGGACCGCCAGCGGCACGACCCAGTGGATCCGCGCACATCTCCGGCTCGCGGCCAGTCCGACGAGCGCGGCGACGATCAGCAGCCAGGCGATATGGCCGAACCGGGTGTCGGCGTAGAGCGCGCGGTCGGCGAACCCGGGCAGCAGCCGCCGCACGCCGTCGTCGCTGATCTCGGGGTCGACGACGCCCGGGCGGTGGGCCGAGGTTGCCATCACATCGCGCCCGAAGAGTCGCCCCCGGTTGTCCCACACGTCGCGTGACGCACCCGGCAGATCGGTGGCGAGCCAGCCGATGTAGGTGCGCTGCCCGTGGCTGTCGAGCCAGCCTCGGAACGAGGCCAGCTCCGGTCGCTCCCTCACCGCCTTGACGAACGGGGCGCCGATCATGCCGGTGTACTCGCGAAGCGCGGGCGTGACGGGCATCCCCCGGTCGCGGAAGTACTCGGTCGTGGCCCGATCCGGCAGCACGACGATGCCGACGACGTTGATCCCCGGCACCTCCCACCGGTCGCCCGCGCGGAACGAGATCTGGCTGAGCGCGAAGATCGCGAGCGCCGCGACCACCACCGCGATGCCGAGCCCGCGGGCCCGCAGGGCGACCGCCACCCCGGCGGGGATGAGCAGCAGCAGCACGAGGAAGGCGTTCGTGTCATGGGTCGCGGCCAGCAGCAGCGCCGCGGCCACCGTCAGCCCGAGTCCGCCCCGGGTCGGGCGCGCGGTGAACGCGAGCAGGGCTGCGAGCAGCAGCACCGCCAGCGAGATCGACAGGGACTCGGCCAGCAGCACCGGGTCCCACCAGATCACCGGCCAGGTCAGGCTGAATGCGAGCACGAGCACGACGGCCACGCCGCGGGCCCAGCGCGTCCGTACGAGGCGCGCGAGCACACCCGCCAGCACGAGCCACGCGACGATCGAGATCGCGAGCTGGCCGGCCACGCGCAGCCCGTCGCTCGGCAGCAGCTTGTAGAGCAGGGGGAGCGCCCACGGCTTGCCGGCCCCGAAGAAGTGGGGGTCGAACAGGGAGATGCCGGCGATGCGGTCGTAGTCGGGGCTGTCGCCCTCCACGAGCGGGCCGACGCCGGCGAACGCGATCACCCTCGCCGCGACATAGACCGTCGCCGCGAGCACTGCGAGCACCAGGTCGCGTCTGCGGAGGTCCGGCATCGCGCCATTGAAGCGGAGGGGAGGGAGCGGCGCGCCCGGCAGGCCCCGTCACATTGGTCGCGCTACCCGCGCAAGGCCGGCTGCGCCTCCAGAAGCCCCGCGCATTCGCGCGCGAATGCGTCGACGGCATCCCAGTCCGTGTACTCGACGTCTTCGCTCATGTCCGTCGGGTGATGCCCGCGGGCCATGATCAGCTTCATCAGCAGGCGGGTCGGCAGGTTGTACTCGCGGTACAGCAGTGCACCGGCGAACGACGCCGTGGTGCGTGGCGTCCAGCCCGTGTCCTCGAGAAAGTCATCCAGGTATCCGCGGGTGGCCGACAGCGCCTCGTCGGTGTCGTCCGCGGCCGTGAGGCTCACGGAGAAGAACGCCGAGGGGATGAGATCCAGAGCTGCCGCGTGCGTGCGCGCCCATTCGACCATCTCGTGCTGATGGTGGCCCGTGTGGATGGACGCACCCGCGATCACGAGGTCGTAGGCCCCAACCTCCAGATCGGCTGCGGCATGAACATCGACCACGTGCGGTGTCGCGCCCGAGGCACCGGCGACAGCGCCGATGCGCGTGGCGATCTTGGCCGTCTGGCCGTGGGTGCTCGCGTAAAGAATCAGGACGTCGGGCATCTGGCAACTTCCCGTCGGGGTTCGTTGCCGGACTCTCGCGGTTCGGGGGCCTGCGTACATCGGTAGATAGGCGACAACCGGCTCGGTAGCTGACACGGACGGAGCCGGTGGTCCTCCCACGGCCCGCATTGACCCCGGCCCCTCGGAGTGCGAGGCTGGGCACCCCAACCGAGGAGCGGGCATCGGTGTACGCGCGTTGGATGAGCGCGTGAGACGGAGAGCCCGTCTCGCGGTCGTCGCCGTTGCCATGAGCGTCGTCGCGGGCGCGAGCGCCCCGGCGCTCGCCGGCGCCGCGGGGCCGGCGGCCTCGTTCACGGTCTCCCCCAGCCCGGCGTATGCCGGCGAGACGGTCACGTTCCAGAGCACGTCGCAGGGGAGCAAGCTCCAGGAGAGCTGGGACCTCGACGGCAACGGGAAGTACGGCGACGCCTTCGGCCCGACGGCCAGCGCGACCTTCGACACCCGCGGCAAGCACAACGTCGGGCTGATGGTGACCGACTCGAATGCCCTGACCGACGAGCACCGCGAGGACGTCGAGGTGATCAAGCGGGCGCCGTTCGCCGTCTCGAGCAATGCGCCCAAGGTGGGTGACCACGTGGTGTTCGACGGCTCGGCGCTCGGCCAGGGCCACGGTGGCGTGAAGGACTACCGCTGGGACCTCGACGGCGACGGGGTCTTCGAGCGCGACACTCGTCTCGCCCCGGCCGTCGGCGTCACCTACGGCAAGGGGGGCACCTACGAGCCGGCCCTGATCGTGACGTTCGCGGATGGGACGGCGAGCACCTTCGACGGCACGATGACCGTCGGCGACGGGCCGGCGGCGCCGGACTGCGGCGTCTACTGCCACGTGGACTTCCCGTTCCACGCGCCGGGTGTGGCGGGCGGGGGTGAGGGCTGCCGGACCTCGCTCGAGTTCGGCCTGATCGTGGCCGAGTCGGACTGCTTCCTGGCGGGCGGCGGCGGCACGTACACCTCGGCCGGGCGGGTGCGGGTGAACGGGCTGGACGTGGTCCCCAGCCTCGGCACGTCGATCACGATCGACCCCGAGCACTTCGCGATCACGAGCCCGGCGCCGGCGGCCATTCAGTTCGGCGAGCTGCCGCTGGCGCTCGTGCCGGTCAACTGGACCGGGCTCGACGGCACCGACGGGGCGGCGACCACGCCGAACTACCTGGCACCGCCCGGCTCGGACCTGATCGAGGGCTTCCAGCAGGCCGGGCGGCAGGAGATCATCTTCCACAGCCACACGGCGACCTTCAACACGGAGGTGTCGCTGCCGGAGACGACCTTCGGGGGCGTGGACGCCGGGCTGCGGCTGGGCGTGGACTCGGACCACCCTGCCACGATCGACGAGCTCCACGTGAACGTGCCGGCCGGGAGCCTCCAGGGCGCTCTCCCGCTTCACAACATCGTGCTCGACTACAACGCCGCGGGCAATGCCTGGGGCGGCTCCGCCGGGGTCGACATCGGGGACTACTCGGTCGACGCCGGGATCGGCTTCCACCTCGAGCCCAGCTTCGGGCTCGACCGCCTCAACGCCTCGATCGGCGGCCTCAACGTGCCGGTCAGCTCGGGCGTGTTCCTCGACGCGATCCGCTTCGGGTACGGGACCGTCCCCGACCCCGACCACCCCGGCTCGACGTTCAGCACGATCGGCGGCGGGATCACGCTCACGTATGGCGGGACGTACGCCGGCCGCAACCTCGTGGCGGCGGACGGGGACTTCGTGGTCACGTTCAGCCACCCGGCCGCGATCGACCTGACGGGCGAGGGGCGGATCCTCGGGCAGAAGATCGCCGCGATCGCGGCCCGCTACTCGTTCGACGGCAACTTCACCTTCGAGGCGAACTTGCGCATCGGGCTGAACGCGTTCCCGCCCAGCCCGCGCAACCCGCCCTACTGGGAGGACGGAGAGCCCGTGCCGCCGGTCCGGATCGAGGGCCGCGTGGACGGCTTCGTGGACGGGCCGCGCGGCACATTCAACGCCCAGGGGAGCGGCCAGGCGTGCCTCAACGTGGTGGGCTGCCTCGGCGGCCGCGTGGTGATGTCCTCGCGCGGGACGGCCGGCTGCGCGTTCATCGGCGGCGCCGGCGTGGGAGTCGGCTACGACTGGCGCACGGGCGTCGTGACGTTCATCGGAGGAGCCTGTGACCTGAGCGGCTGGAGCGAGGTGCGCGCGTCCGCCGTGAACTCCGCCGTGGAGCGCGACATCGACCTGCCGGCCGGGCTTCCCGTGGCAGCCTTCAGGGTCAAGGGGGACGGTGGGCCGCCGTCGATCACGGTGACGGGGCCGAAGGGCGAGCGGATCTCATCGGCTGCGAGCGCCACCTCGTTCGTGACCCAGGCGGGCGACGAGACGTACGTCGTGGTCGCCGGCCCGGCCGCCGGAACCTGGAAGATCACCGCCAACCCGGGCTCGCCGCCGATCGTCTCCGCGACCGAGGCGAGGGGGCTGCCGCCCGTCTCGGTGAAGGCGAAGGTCACGGGCCGCGGGCGAGCCCGCGCACTCGAGTACAGCGTGACCGCGGTGAAGGGGCAGACGGTGGCCTTCGCGGAGCAGACCGGGCGGCTCGGCCACGCGCTCGGAACGGCGAAGGGCACCCGCGGGACGCTGAGGTTCAAGCCGGGCGAGGGGCCGGGCGGCAAGCGCACGATCGTGGCCACGGTGTCCCAGGCCGGGCTCCCGCGCAAGCAACTCGTGGTGGCGACCTACGTGGCGCCGGGCCCGCTCCGGCCGGGCAAGCCGCCCAAGCTCTCACTGCGGCGGAAGGGCGGCACGCTGCTGATCGGCTGGGCGCCCGCGAGCGGGG
>JAXDJC010000122.1:0-15711 GCA_034663685.1 Thermoleophilaceae bacterium | reverse complement strand
AGGCCGCCGGCGTAGCCGCCCATCCCGCCGCCGCTGCGCAGCACCCTGTGGCAGGGGATCACGATCGGGATCGGGTTGCGCGCCAGCGCGTTGCCGGCTGCGCGCGAGGCGCGCGGGCTCCCGGCCCCAGCGGCCACCTCGGCGTAGGTGGACACCTTCCCGTACGGGATCTTCGCGGTGCGGCCGAGCACCCTCTTGGCGAAGGGGCCGAGCAGCGACCGGTCGAGGCGCACGTCGAAGCCGCGCCGGTCGCCGTTGAAGTACTCGTCGAGCTCGCGCCGCACGTCGTCGAGCCGCTCCGGCGCCTCCAGCACGCGCGGCGAGACTCGCCGCGAGAGGTCGGCGAGAGTCTCCTCCGCCGGAAACCAGTCGAGGTAGGAGATGCGCACCACCCCGCGCGGCGTCGCCGCCACGAGCAGGTCGCCGACCGGGGTGGCGAGCGTGGTGTAGGCCACGTCGAGCAGCCCATCGCCGGCGGCCCGCGCGGCCAGGCGGTCGAGCGCGCCCGCGGGCAGGCCCCTCCCCCGCGCGGCCGCGCCGAGTCGGTCGGACAGTCGCGGCTGGGTCATGACAGGACCTCCCTGAGTCGTTTCAAGCCGTCCGCGGCGGATCGCCGCGCGGCCTCCTCGCTGCAGCCCATCGCCGTGCCCACGTCCCGGTGCGTCAGGTCGCCGGCGTAGCGCAGCGCCACCGCCGCGCGCTGGCGCGGGGGCAGCTCCCGAACGGCGGCCCAGAGCTCGGCGTCGGTCTCCGGCGGCGGGTCGGCCGCAAGCCCGGCGCCGGCGCCGTCCATCGGCAGCGGCCGCCGTCCGCGCGCCCGCGCGGAGTCGATCGCCTTGTTGCGCGCGATCGACATCCCCCAAGCCCGCAGGTTCGACCCCGGCCGCAGCCGCGGGTAGGCCCGGAGTGCCGAGATCAGGGTCTCCTGAAGCGCGTCCTCCGCCTCCTGGGGACCGACGAGCGCCACCAGGAAGCGGTGGATCGGCCCGGCATGGTCATCGAGGAAGACCTGGAACGGCGGCAGGCTCACGCACGTAGAACGCTACGCGTCCCTAGAACGTGAGCCGCCCGGCGCCGAAAACCGAGGAGCCCAAGGACGCAGGAAGCGACGCGTGCGACAGCACGCGAGCGACCGAGGACGCCGGAATCCGACGGTTTGCAGGGCTACGCAGCGTCGCGAAGCGCTGCGAGGTCGCCACTCTCGGCGAGACGCTCGAGGGCGTCCTCCTCGATCTGGCGCACCCGCTCCGCGGAGATGCCGAGCCGGCGGCCGGTCTCGCGCAGCGGCGTGGGCTCGCGCCCGCCGAGGCCGAAGCGAAGCTCGACCACGTCGCGCTCCCGCTCGGGGAGAGCGTCCACGGCGCGCTGCACCGCGCTGGTGCCGGCGTCCTGGACGACCTCGTCCTCGGGGTTGGGAGCGTTGCTGGCGAGCAGGTCGCCGAAGGCCGTCTCGCCGTCGTCGCCGACCGGCTGGTCGAGCGAGGTGAGCGGACGGGCCGCCTTGCGGATCTCGATGACCTGGTCGATCGGGAGCTCGACCGCCTCGGCCAGCTCCTCCTCGGTCGGCTCACGGCCGAGCTTGGTGGCGAGCTCGCGCTCCGTGCGGTTGATCTTGCGCTCGCGCTGCGCGATGTGAACGGGCAGGCGGATGGTGCGCGAGCTGTTCTCGAGCCCGCGCTGTATCGCCTGACGGATCCACAGGGTCGCGTACGTGGAGAACTTGAACCCGCGGCGCCAGTCGAACTTCTCCGTGGCGCGGATCAGGCCGAGCATGCCCTCCTGGACGAGATCGCCCAGCGTGAGGCCGTGGCCCTGGTACTTGCGGGCCACCGACACGACCAGCCGGAGGTTCGAGTTGATCATCCGGTCCTTGGCCTCGATGTCGCCCTTCTCGATGCGCTGGGCCAGCTCGATCTCCTCGGGCGCGGTGAGCAGCGGGTACTTCCGCGCCTCGTTGAAGAAGAGCTGGAGCGAATCGGTGGTGACGTCATCGGCCTGCGCGTGGGCCTTCTCGGCGGCGGTCTTGCCGGCCATCGAGTCGTCCTCGCGGGCGAAGCGGCGCTTGCGCGTGGTGGGCGCGGCGGCGGCCGCAGCCTTGGGCTTGCGGGCAGGGGCTGCCTCAGCAGCGGCCGTCTGGCCGCGCTTGCGAGGCGTCTTCTCCGCGGCGGTCTCGCCTCCGCGCTTGCGCGAGGCGGACCCACCGTCGGCGTGCCGCTTTCGGGCGGCGTGCTTTGGGTTGTCCTTGGTTACAGCAGGCATTTAGCTTTCCAACGGGCTTCGGGGGCGAAAGTTGCGTAAAAACTTCGAAAGTTCGGCGGATCTAGAAGCTTATCAGAGTGTTACCCCGGATCTGTGTCTCCGAACACGCTTACCCGCGACCTTAGTACGCGAAAACGACGGATAAGGCAGCTATTTGCGGAGAACTACGGCGCGACCGCGCTCTAAGCGGCTTTCGCCGCGTTCAGAACCGAGCTGATCAGGCCCGGGAACCGGTCTTCGAGGTCGCTTACCCGGAGCGTGACGAGCCTGTGGGTGCCGTTCGCCCGCGTGAACGTGATTCCTGCCTCGCGCAGCACCTTGAAATGGTGCGAGAGCGTGGACTTGGCCACCTTCGCCTCGACCGCGCTGCACGGCCGCTCCTGCTCGTCGGCCAGCAGCCTCACGATCTCGAGCCGGACGGGATCGCTGAGCGCGTGGAGAACCTCGGGGAGCTCGAGCTCGTCGACCCGCGGGTGGTGCAGTGCCCTCATCCCGGCGGCTCCCTCAACCCGCCAGACGGTTCGATCCAGGCCGAAGCATCGAAGCTGAGGATAGCGACGGCGTCCATGTGTCCCCCGTTCGGGGTGGACGGGCCGTCCTGGTGGCACCTACTTGCCGTCGGGCTGCTTATATTGCCGCCGCATCTTGCAGGGGACGCGACGCATCGGGGGCTTGGCGCGGGTGGCGATTGCTGCCGCGTTGCTGTGCGCGCTCGCCGGCGCCGCGCCCGCCGCGGCCACGCCGGTCGCCAGCAACGACGGCACGTACACCGCGCTCGGCCGCGTCTTCCCGGACCCGCTCGCCGGCTGCCAGGCGGCCGGCAGCTCGCCGTGCTCGCCCAACGCCCAGGGCAACACGCCGGCCACGCAGTTCATCGGGATCGACGAGTTCATGGACGCGATCCGGTACATGAACTCCAAGCCGGCGTGGCAGCCGTTCATGGAGATCCTCGCCCTCGACGGCAAGCTCGGCGACGGCTCCGGCACCACGCCGAAGGACATCGACCCGGGCAACACGCTGCCGAGCCTCGAGTTCACCCCGGACCCCAAGTACGTCTCCGCCGGCCTGCCCACCTCGGACCTGGGCCGCAAGAAGTCCGACCTCATGGTGGTCCGCGTGACCGACGAGCGCGTGCCGGACGCCGGCAAGAAGCGCTACGCCCTGTCGCTGTCGATCCACGGGATCGAGCGGGCCGGCGCCGAGGGCGGGATCCGCGCCATGGAGGACCTGGTCACCTCGGGCACCACCGGCAAGGACAAGCAGTCGATCGTGCCCGCCGCCGTCCAGGCCGGCGCGCCCACCTTCGCCGACGTCCTGAAGAAGACGATCATCTACTTCACGCTCCCGAACCCGGACGGGTGGCGGCGCGGCTCGGTCTCCTCGGGCGGCGTGTTCTTCCAGCGCTACAACGGCAATGGCGTGGACCCCAACCGCGACTGGCCTGACATCGGGTTCGCCTACCGCGGCTACAGCGCTGTCTCCGAGCCCGAGACCCAGGCCTGGATCGAGTTCTACAAGCAGGTGCGCGAGAGGACCAAGTCGAACTTCGCCGCCGGGGACGACCTGCACGGCCAGCCGCTCGCCGACGCCCTGTCGTTCACGCTCCTCCCCCACGGCAGCCACGACTTCGTCAAGAACACGCGCATCGCGAACACCGCGCAGGCGATCAACAAGGGCACCTACGAGGCGATCAAGTGGTCGCCGATCGTTCAGGCCAACGACCAGCCGAAGGGCGGGGACGCCGGCTGCGCGCCCGACACCCCGGTCGGAACCCCGTGCTCGAAGATCTACGCGCAGACCTGGGGCACGGTCTACGACACGATCAACTACACGACCACGGGCGCGCTCGGGGACTGGTTCGACTCGACGATCGGGCTGAACGCGGACGGGATCGACAACGAGATGTCGTTCTCGCACCTCGACAAGAACATCAACTTCGAGCCCCAGACCGAGCAGCTCCACGTGGACGGGAACAAGGCGCTGATCTACGCCCACCTGACCCGGATCGTGAACCCGCCCGCCGCCGCCGTGTTCGATGCCAACGGGCGCAAGGGCTACGTGCCGAACAGGCGCCTCAAGCAGGCCAAGAAGAGCAACCTGCCCACCGTGCCCGCGGGCAGCCAGGCGCAGTGCGACTTCGACTCCGGCCCGCAGCCCGCGGCCAACGACGCGACGGTCACGATCCCGATCAAGCAGGGGCTCCAGCCCGCCGGCGGCGAGTGCTACTCGGGCAAGAACATCTTCAACGGCGGCATGCGCGTGGAGGTGACCGACTCGAACGTGCAGGGGATCGGCAGCGGCCAGGTCACGCTGCAGGTGCAGTGCAAGAACTGCGACGAGCACCCCGGCGTGAAGGACGCCGACGGCTTCATCACGGTGGCCGAGGACTACAACCAGTCGTTCCTGTACGCGCAGGCCGGCGTGGTGGCCACGGTCAACCGGCCGCAGGTCACGGGTCGCAACGGCCAGCCGGTCGAGTGGCGCGCGCTGGTGTCGGGCCCAACAGCCGCGGCGCGCGTGCAGGTGCACTTCACGCAGGGACCGGCGTCGGCCAGCGGGGACACCGGCGGCGGCGTGGCGCCCGAGCAGCGCGCGTACGACGTGGCCAACACCGACTTCTTCCCGGACCTCAACAAGGCGATGCCGGGAACGACCGGCGACTTCCGCACGGTCGACCCGCGCAAGGTGATCTCGGGCAAGCAGAGCCTCAGCGGGTTCGACACGATCGCGCTCGCCGACGACGCGCTGCCGGGCTACATCGGGCCGTTCGGCAACGCCGCGGCGCCTCCGAGCGGGCCGCCCACCAAGGACCAGACCTTCAACTCGACCGCATCCTCCCCCGGCGGCGGCTCGGGCGCGCCCGGCACG
This sequence comes from Thermoleophilaceae bacterium, assembly GCA_034663685.1. GTDB lineage: Bacteria > Actinomycetota > Thermoleophilia > Solirubrobacterales > Thermoleophilaceae > AC-37. Next base: position 10,584 of record JAXDJC010000122.1, on the reverse strand, counting down.
TACGAGGACCGCGAGTTCACGATCGGGCCCAACGACGGCAACGAGTCGGTCACGATCGACGTGACCTGGGCCGTGGGCGCCAACGACTTCGACCTCGAGGTCTACCGCAAGGAGGGCGACAAGCTGCTCTCCGAGGGCAACTCGGGTGGATCCCCGCCGGCGACCAAGGAGTCGGTCACGATCCCCGGCCCGCGTGCCGGCACCTACGTGATCCGCGTGGTCAACTACGCCGCGCCGGACCCGACCTGGACAGCCACCGCCAAGTTCACGCCGCTGTCGGCCACGGACATCAAGGATCCGTCGAAGAGCCAGTTCAGCCTCGCCCAGAAGAACAAGTGGATCGCCAAGCTGCGCGCCTGGGTCAACGCGGGCGGCAACCTCGTGCTCACCGACGGCGCGCTTCAGGCGCTGCCCGACCTCACGCCCGTGCCGGCCGACGCCGTGCGCAAGCAGCGCGTGTACGTGGGCCAGTCCGCGTTCGCCTTCGCCGCGACCGGCCCGAGCACGGCCAAGGATCCGCTGGCGCGTGACATCGAGCCGCCCGGCGCCCGCTACAACACCGGCTTCCGGCGCCAGATGTTCGAGCCCACGCCGCTCGGGTTCGCGATCCAGAACAAGGCCGGCGCCGACGGGTCGTTCTCACGCCAGTACGACGTGGACAAGGCCGCGTGGGAGAAGGCCGGCGGGCACAGCGTGGCCGCCTCGGCCGACGCCGGCGCGCGCAACGCCACCGCGGTCTACACCCGCGTGACGGTCGGCGAGCTGAAGATGGGCAAGGGCGACGTGCGGATCGGCGGCGCCCTCCTGCCCCAGCCGACCGAGGCCTTCGACCACGAGTTCGGCATCGAGCCGTACGCCGTCACGAACACGGGCTACACGATCGCGCGCAACCTGCTCGACGCGCCGCGCACCACCAGCCCCACCATCGGCGGGCGCTTCCTGATCTCCGGCCGCGCGGTCAAGCTGCGCAACAACGCCGCGGCCGTTCGCGTCTCCTGCCGCCAGCCCTTCACGTGCATCGGCACGCTCCGGCTGACCACCAAGGTCGGGAAGAAGACGGTCACGCTCGGATCGATCAAGTTCAACATCGGCAACAAGCAGCGCAACCGCCTGCTCCAGGTGCCGATCCAGCGGTCCTCGCGCAAGTACGTCCTGGCCTCGCGCCGGGTGCACGTGCTGGCCGGCGCGCCGATCGTGTTCAAGGACGGCCGCAAGGGCACGGCGCGCAACGACTTCTATCTGTACCGGCCCACGCGCAGCCGCAGCAAGTAGCCGCCGCGCTCGTAGACTCCCCCGCCGTGGCCAAGCAGCGGCAGCAGAAGATGACCATGCAGGCGGGCGCGCTCGGGGCCATCCAGAAGCTCGAGCACCGCAGCGACGAGGAGCTCCAGCGCGAGACCAAGCACCGCGCCGCCGCGCGCGCGATCCTCGGCGCCCGAGCGGCCGAGCGCTATGAGGCCAAGCAGGCGCGCACGTACTTCAACGAGGCGCTGGCGGGCACGCCGCCGCGCGAGCGTCCCGCGCTGCGGCAGATGATGAAGGCGTCGCTGGCGCTGGCCGAGCGGCGGCCGGACGACCTGCGCGACGCGATGGAGTCGATGGGCCAGACGCCGCCGTCCAGCCGCCAGCTGTTCGTGCTGCGCCTGATGAGCTTCATCTCGCCGCCACCCGGCGCGAGCACGCTGATCCGCGCGCGCGGCTTCCTCCTGCTGATGCTGATCGTGTTCGTTCTGATGGCGGCCGGGTTCGGGCTGGCCAACCTGGTGGCGCTGCCCTTCGGTGGGGTGGGCACGGTGGGCGCCGTCCTGCTCGGCCTGCTGATCGTGGTGGCCGTGATCGGCGCGCTCACGTTGGTGGGCCGGCGCCGGCAGGCGAAGGCGAAGGAAGCCGCCCGAGCGGGCTGAGTCCTCCCGGGCTTCGCGCGGGGACCCTCCGGGTCAGTACATCGCCGCGGCCAGGCGGCGGCGGTGCTCGCGGGCGAGTGGATCGTCCGGGCCGAGCTCCGTGAAGATCGCCACCATCGCCTTGCGCAGGTCCTCGCGCTCGTCGGGGTCCGCGCCGGCGAAAGCCTCCTGAAGCGCCTCGAGAGCGGTCGCGCGGTCGCCGCGGTCCCAGGCGGCGAAGGCGTCGTCCAGCCCATCGCCGTCGCGCGACAGGCGCGCGCGGGCCGCCAGGCCGGCGGCGGTGAAGTCGTGCTCGTGCGGCTCGAGCACCTCGAGCGCGCCGTCCACGTCGTCGCGCGCGAGCAGCAGCCGGGCGAGCGCTCGGGCCACGGAGGAGTTGCGGGGGTCGGCCTCGAGCGCCGCGCTCAGCTCGGCCTCGTCGCCCGATTCGAGCGCGGCGTCCGCCTGCTGCTCGGCCTCCGAGGGCACGAGCTCGTCGAAGAAGCGCTCGATCCGCGGCGGCGGGATCGCGCCCGTGAACTCCGAGACCATCTTCCCGTCCTTGAACGCCTTGACGGCCGGGATGCTCTGCACCTGGAAGGCCTGAGCGAGGCCCTGGTTGCTGTCCACGTCGACCTTGGCGAGGTCCACCTTCCCTTCACGGGCGGCGGCCGCCTTCTCGAGCGCCGGGCCCAGCTGGCGGCACGGGCCGCACCACTCGGCCCAGAAGTCCACCACCACGGGCACCTCGCGCGAGCGCTGGATCACGTTCTGCTCGAAGTCGGCCTGCGCCACATCGCGGACCATCAGGACTCCTTCACCTTCACGGTCTCGATCACGACGACCTGGGTCGGCTGCTCGTACGCGTCGCCCAGGGCGCCGATCCGGTCGACCACGTCCATCCCGGCGGTGACCTTGCCGACGATCGCGTACTCGGCCGGCAGCCCGCGGTCGCCGGTCATCACGAAGAACTGGCTTCCGCCTGTGCCCGGCGGCTCGGCGCCGCTCTTGGCCATCGCGAAGGTGCCCTTCGGGTACGTGGCGTCGGCCGGGGGCTTGTCCTGGGTCGTGTAGCCGGGGCCGCCGTTCCCGGTGGCCGTGGGGTCGCCGCCCTGGATCACGAACCCGGGCGCGATCCGGTGGAACGCGGTGGCATCGAAGAACTTCTGCTTGGCCAGCGCGACCATCGAGGCGCTGGCCTCCGGCGCGAGCTTCGGGTCGAGCGCGACCGTGAACGTGCCGCAGTTGGTGGTGAACACGAGCGAGTAGGTCTTCCCTTTCGCGAGCTTGCCGGAAGGCTTCCTGGCCGCGCGCTTGCCCACGCTGGGCGCGTTGGCCTGCTTGCAGCCCGGTGCGTTGCCCGTGCCGGTGGGAGCCGCGGGGGCGGTGGCGGCGGTGGTGCCCGAGCCGGTCGGCGCAGCCGTACTGGGATCGCTCTTGGCCTTGCCGCCGCCGCACCCGGCGAGGGCCGCCGTGAGGCAGATCAGCAGGATGGCGAGCGGGCGTGGCACCGCGGAGAGGGTAGCTTCAGGGCCTGTGCCGCTCTCCCCGTTCATAAGCCAGTACGAGCAGGTCCTCCTCGACCTCGACGGGTGCGTCTACCTCGGTGGTGCCGCGGTGCCGGGCTCGCCCGAGGCGGTGGCTGCGCTGAGAGAGGCCGGAGTGCGGGTGGCGTTCGTGACCAACGACCCGCGCAGCGGCACCGAGGACTACGTGCGCCGGCTGTGGGGACTCGGGATCCAGGCCTCGGTGGAGGCCGTGGTGACGGTGGGCGGCGCGGTGCAGCACCTGCTGGCCGAGCGCTACCGCGGGCGGACCGTGTTCGCCATCGGGACACCCTCCCTCCACCGCCACGTGGCCGACTCCGGCGTGCAGCTTCTGAACGGGACCGACCTGGCCACAAGGGCCGACGTGGTGGTGGTCGGCGGCACCGAGGACCTGGTCTACGAGGACTTGCGCGTGGCCACGCTCGCGCTGCGGCGCGGGGCCGAGTTCCTGACCACCGGGCGCGACCCCACCTATCCGATGCCCGACGGCCTCTGGCCCGGGACCGGCGCGATCGTGGCGGCGCTCGAGTACGCCAGCGGGGCGACGGCGGCCGTGATCGGCAAGCCCGAGCCGCAGCTCTTCATGACCGCGCTCGACCGGCTCGGCGACGGCCGGACGCTGGTGGTGGGCGACCGGCTCGACGCCGACGTGGCCGCGGCCGCCGCCGCGGGGCTGGACGCCGCGCTGGTGCTGAGCGGGGGCACGACCGCCGCGGAGGCGGCGGCCGCCAAGGAGCCGCGGCCGATCCGGGTGGCGGCCAACCTGCGCGAGCTGGTGCTGGGCGACGGCGGGGATGCGGGAGCCGGCGGCGATGGCCCGTAAGACGCACCACAAGCACTCGTCCACGAAGGGCTACCGCAAGCTGCTCGACGGGCTGGCCGCCGTGGATGGCGTGCACCGGGTGGCCACCGGGCGGATCACGCCGCGGATGGGGTCGGGCCGGCCGATCGCGCCGATCTCCAAGGTCCGGCGGGTGGAGTCGGGCCTCTCGATCACGATCAACACGGACGGCGCGATGATCGACGCCTACGTGATCACCGACCGCCCCGACGAGGTCGAGGCGGCCATGGCCGAGCGGGGCTGGACGGAGCGGTACTAGCTGGCCGTCAGGCGCTCCGGGTCCACCCCGAGCAGGCGCGCCGCGTGCTCGGTGATCGTGAGGCCGGCCGCGGCCGCGGCAGCCAGCCCGTCGCCCGGGTCCACACCCCTGTGGTCGTGCAGGTGCGCAGCGCAGACCGCCGCCACGAAGTCGGTGTGGCGGTTGCCGTGGATCGCCACGGCGCCGGAGCTGCGCAGCTCGCGCTTGAGCAGGGGCAGCAGCTCCTCGAGAGCGTCGGCCCCCTCGGCGCAGGAGGCCACCGGCACGTGGTGCCATTCGAGGCCGGCGGCCTCGTAGGCGGCGATGTTGTGCCGGGTGGTCATCGTGCTGATCACGAGCCGGACGCCGCCCTCGCGCAGGTACTCGATCTCGGCCTCGCGCCGGTCGGGACGGTGGCTGCGCCCGCCGCCGCCGGGCCTCTCGAGCGCACAGAGCTTGCGCGGGCGCGCCCACCAGATTCGCTTGGGTCGTGTGGGTGTCATGCCCGTCTAAGGCCCGGGCTCGGGAAATTCGCCCCCCTTTAGACTGACGCCCGATGGCCGACCCCAGCCGCCCGCTCGCGGTGCTCGTGAATCCCGCGGCGGCCGGAGGCCGCGCACTCCAGGCCCTCGGCCCCGTCCGAGCCGAGCTCGAACGGCTCGGCGTGGACTTCCACGTGGAGGAGACCACCAGTGCGGACCACGGGCGGGAGCTGGCCGCGGCGGCGGCCGCGAACGGTGAGGCCGTGGCGGCGCTCGGCGGCGACGGCTTCGTGGGCACGGTGGCGAGCGTGCTGTGCGGCTCGGAGGTGCCGCTCGTGGTGCTGCCCGGCGGCCGCGGCAACGACTTCGCGCGCGTGCTCGGCATCCCGAGCGACCCGGCGAAGGCGGCCCGGGTGGCGGTCGAGGGCGTGGAGCACCGGGTCGACGTGGCGGAGGCCAACGGCACCACGTACGTGGGGATCGCAAGCTGCGGGTTCGACTCGGACGCCAACCGCATCGCCAACGAGGCGACGCTCGTGAAGGGCGACCTCGTGTACCTCTACGCCGCGCTGAGGGCGCTGGTGGAGTGGAAGCCGGCCAGGATCGACGTGACCGTGGACGGCGAGCACCACTCCGTCTCCGGCTACAGCGCGGCCGTGGCCAACTCCAAGGCGTACGGCGGCGGCATGTACGTGGTGCCCCACGCCCAGCTCGACGACGGCCTGCTCGACGTGATGCTCTGCGAGACGCGGTCCAAGCTCGACGTGCTCAAGAGCCTCCCGGAGGTCTTCAGCGGCTCCCACGTGGACGACGCGCGAAACCACTTCATGCGCGGGCGGGAGATCGAGATCAGCGCCGACCGGCCGTTCACGGTCTACGCCGACGGCGACCCGATCGCGGAGCTGCCCGTGAAGATCCGCGTGGCGGAACGGGTCCTGCGCGTGATGGTGCCGGCCTCCTGATGCTGCGGCTCGCGCTGGCACTGGCCCGGATCGCCCGGGCTGCGACCCGGCGGGCGGGCCGCGGAGGCACCACGGCCCCCGGCCGGCTGCTTCTGCGGATCGACTCGCGCGCGATCGCCCACCTCGGTCGGCGGCTGCGCGGCGGCGTGGCACTCATCTCGGCCACCAACGGGAAGACGACCACCGCGTCGATGCTCGCGGGCGTGCTCGAGCGCGACGGGCGCGCGGTGGTGCGCAACCGCGCCGGCTCGAACATGCACTGGGGCGTGGCCACCGCCCTGATCGACGCGGGCCGAGCGCCCGACGAGCTCGGGCTGTTCGAGGTGGACGAGGCCTGGCTCGACCGGATCGCCGAGCAGCTCGACCCGGCACTGCTGATCCTCGGCAACCTGTTCCGGGACCAGCTCGACCGCTACGGCGAGCTGGAGCTCCTCGCCGACCGCTGGGCCGACCTCGTGGCCGCGCGCGGCGATCGCACGGCGCTGGTCCTGAACGCGGACGACCCGCTCGTGGCCGACCTCGGGCGCGAGCACGCGCGCACGACCTACTTCGGGGTGGAGGACGACTCGCTCGCCCTGCCCGAGCTCCAGCACGCGGCGGACTCCAAGCACTGCCGCAACTGCGGCCGGGCGTACATCTACGACGCGATCTACATGGGGCACCTCGGCCGCTACCGCTGCCCGGGCTGCGGGCGCACGCGGCCCGAGCCGGACGTGGTGGCAACGCGGGTCGTTCTCCGCGGCATGGATGGGTCGGACGTCGCGCTGCGCGCGCCGGCCGGGGAGACCACCATCCGCCTCCCCCTCCCCGGGCTCTACAACGTCTACAACGCGCTGGCGGCGGCCACGGCGGCGCTCCACCTGGGCGTGCCGCTCGACCGCGTTCGCGAGGGGCTCGAGGCGATGTCGGCCGTGTTCGGGCGCGTGGAGCGGCTGTCGGTCGGCGGCCGCGACGTGTCGATCCTGCTCGTCAAGAACCCGGTCGGCGCCAACGAGGTGCTGCGCACGCTCACGCTCGAGGACGGCTCGATCGACCTGTGGATCGCGCTGAACGACCGGATCGCCGACGGGCGCGACGTGTCCTGGATCTGGGACGCCGACTTCGAGCTGCTGGCCGGCCGCGTCCGGCGGGTCACGTGCTCGGGCACCCGGGCCGAGGAGATGGCGCTGCGGCTGAAGTACGCGGGGATCGACGCGCCCATCGCGGTGGACCGCGACCTCGAGCGCTCGCTCGACGCCGCGGTGGCTGACCGCGACGGCGGGGCGCCGCTGTACGCGCTGCCCACCTACACCGCGCTGCTCGAGCTGCGCGACCTGCTGTCCGATCGCGGCCTGGCTGGAAGGTGGAGCGAGTGACGCGGGCTGCGCCCACCGCCGACCCCGTGATCTGGCACGACGTGGAGTGCGCCGCCTACGCCGCCGACATCCCCCTCTGGCGCGAGCTGGCCGGCGCGGCCAACGGCCCGGTCCTCGACCTCGGCTGCGGCACCGGCCGCGTGGCGCTCGACCTGGCCGCCCGCGGCCACGACGTGACCGCGCTCGACTCGGAGCCCGAGTTCCTGCGCGTCCTCGGCGTCCGTGCGCGCGAGCAGGGGCTGCGGGTGCGTACGGAGATCGCCGACGCGCGCTCGTTCGCGCTCGGCCGGGAGTTCGCGCTGGCGATCGCGCCGATGCAGGTGGTGCAGCTGCTCGGCGGGCAGTCCGGCCGCCTGCGGATGCTCGGCTGCCTGCGCGACCACCTGCGCGAGGGCGCCCCCTTCGCCGCAGCGCTCGCCGACCCGTTCGAGGGCATCCCGGTGGAGCACGCGGCGCCGCCCGTGCCGGACGTGCGCGAGCAGGACGGCTGGGTGTTCTCGAGCACACCGCTGGCGGTGCGCGCCGACGGCGACGCCACGGCGATCGACCGGTTGCGCCAGTCGGTCTCCCCTGACGGCCTCCTCGAGGAGGCCGTCACGAGCATCAGGCTCGACGACGCGCGGCCCGAGGAGCTCGAGCACCTGGGCGCGAGCCTGCGCTTCCGGACCCGGCCGCGCCGCTACGTGCCGGCCACCGGCGACTACGTCGGCAGCACCGTGGTCGTGCTGGAGAAGGTGTCGTGAGCTCCCCCACCCTGCGCGTCTGCTCGCTCTATCCCGAGCTGATGAACATCTACGCCGACCGCGGCAACATCGCAGTGCTGCGCGCGCGCTGCGAATGGCGCGGCCTCGGATTCGAGCTGAGCGGGGCGAGCCTGGGCGAGGCGATCGACCCCGGCGCGCACGAGCTGTACTACATGGGCGGCGGGCAGGATCGCGACCAGGCGGCGGTGGCCCGGGACATGGTCGAGACCAAGCGCGACGCCATGCACGCCGCCGCCGCCCGCGACGCCGTGGTGCTGGCGGTGTGCGGCGGCTACCAGCTGCTCGGGTCGAGCTACCAGATGGAGGACGAGGAGCTGCCGGGGATCGGCCTGGTGGACCTTCGCACCGTGCGCGAGCCGGGCGAGCGGCTGATCGGCAACTGCGCGATCGAGGCCGACATGGGCGGCGGGACGCGCGTGGTGGCGGGGTTCGAGAACCACGGCGGGCGGACCTACCTCGGGCCGGGTGAGCAGCCGCTCGGTCGCGTGCTCAGCGGGCACGGCAACAACGGCCGCGACCGGCTCGAGGGCGTGCACCGCGGCAACGTGATCGGCACCTACCTGCACGGCCCGCTGCTGCCCAAGAACGTGTGGCTGGCGGACCGGCTGATCGAGCTGGCGCTGGGGATCGACCTGGAGCCGCTGCCCGACGACTCGATGGAAGAGGCGGCGCACGCGAGCGCCCGCCGCGCGGCGGGGGTCTAGCGGGTCAGACCCCGTTGAGGGCGTGTTACACGCGGGCTATCGCGCGCCGCTTCGATCCGCCGCGGCCCCGCGGCAGCGAGGCCCGATGCGACGCGAGCCCGATCCCCCACCCGAGCGCCGGCCAGACCGGCCAGAAGTAGCCCATCCCGGTCAGCGCCCAGATCACGACGAGCAGTGTCATGACCATCACGTAGATGCGGAAATGCTGCGCGAAGCCGCGGCGCGCGGACTCGCGGCGCCTCTCCGCGCGCCGCTGGCCGCGCAGGCTCGGGAGGTCGGACGTCAGCGCGTCGAGGTCGGCGACGGTCGTGGCCGCCAGCGCGGTGCCGACCCGCTCCTCGAACTCCTCGTGGTCGAGGCGCCCGGCGGCGGCGTGATCGCGCAGCCTGTCCACCGCGCGATCGCGTTCCGCATCCGAGACCCGCATCTCGGGATGAGCGCTCACACGCCGGAATGTACCGGAGGAGGCACGACGCGCAAGCCGGTGGTGACGCACGTCACGCGGAGCCCTCAGCGGCCCGTGGAGCCGAAGCCGCCCTCGCCGCGGGCGGTCTCGTCGAGCGACTCGACCTCCTCGGCCGGCGGTGCCTCGAAGCGCACCAGCATCAGCTGGGCTATGCGGTCGCCGGCCGCCACCTCGAATGGCTCGCTGCGGTCCGCGTTCAGCAGCAGCACGCGCAGCTCGCCGCGGTAACCGGAGTCGATCAGGCCCGGCGCGTTGGCGAGCCCGACCCCGTGCCTGGCCGCCAGGCCGCTGCGGGGAAGCACCAGCCCGGCGCAGCCCTCGGGGATCGCCACCGCGATCGCGGTGCCCACGCTCGCGCGCTCGCCCGGGCCGAGCGAGGCGGCCTCCGACGCGTAGAGGTCGTAGCCCGCGTCGCCCTCGTGCGCCTGTGTGGGTGGCCGAGCCTCAGCGCTCAGCCGGGTGAAGCGCAGCGTCACTCGGCGGCGGGGTCGGCGCCGTTGCCGTTCACCTCGAAGCGCTCGAAGCGCGACGCCAGCAGGGCCGGCACGCGAGCCTTCACGCGCACGCCGTCGACCGTGTCCTCGCGCTCGATCTCGCCCGCCACGTCGTGCAGCGCCGACAGCGACCCGCCCTCCGCGTGCGGCAGCAGCAGCTCCATCGGCCGCAGCGTGGAAAGGAAGCTTGCCTCGATCGCGGAGCTGAGCTCCTCGAGCCCCTCCCCCGTGGCGGCCGACACCTGGACCGCCCGCGGATAGCGGAAGGTGAGCTCGCGGCGGCGGTCCTCGTCGAGCAGGTCGACCTTGTTGAGCGCCAGCACCGCCGGCTGCTCCCCCGCCCCGATCTCCACCAGCACGTCGTTGACCGCGGCGATCATCTCGGCCTGGTCGTCCTCGGGCGCGGAGGCGTCGACCACGTGCACGATCAGGTCGGCACGCAGCGTCTCCTCCAACGTCGCGGCGAAAGCGTCCACCAGCTGATGCGGGAGCTTGCGAATGAAGCCGACGGTGTCGGTGATCAGGAACTGGCGGCCGCTGATCTCGAACGACCGGGTGAGCGGATCCAGCGTGTGGAAGAGCCGGTCGCGCACCTCGGCGTCGGCGCCCGTCAGGGCGTTCAGCAGCGTGGACTTGCCCGCGTTCGTGTACCCGGCGAGCGCCACCGTGGGCAGGTGCGCGCGCTCGCGCTCGCGGCGCTGCGTGTCGCGGTAGGAGCGTGTGCGGTCGAGCCGGCTGCGCAGAGCGGCGATCCGGTCCCGCGCGAGCCGGCGGTCGGTCTCGATCTGCGACTCGCCGGGGCCCCTCGTGCCGATCCCGGCGCCGAGGCGCTCGAGGTGCGTCCACAG
>JAXDJC010000259.1:0-9162 GCA_034663685.1 Thermoleophilaceae bacterium | reverse complement strand
GCCAGCAGCTCCAGGCCGTCCACGAGCCGCGGCCCCGGGCGAGAGAAGTACGCCGACGCGTTGACCGCCACCACGTTGCGGGCACCCAGGGAGGCGAGCCGCTCGGCGTACGCCTCGGCCTCCTCGGCCGCCCGCCCGGCGTCGTAGCCGCAGGGCATCGCCACCACGACCTCGGGCTGGGCCGCCGCCACCTCGTCCCACCCCGCGGTGCGGGACTTCTCACCGGGCAGCCCGAGCGCGTCCACGCCGCCGGCCATCTCGATCAGCTGCGGCACCCAGTGCCCGCCGATGAAGACCGGGTCGAGCCATTCGAGCGCCGCCACGCTCACCGGCTCCGCGCCGTCGACCGCCTCGGTCACGGCGTCGACGCGGTCCGCGAGCCGGTCCAGCAGCAGCTCGCCGGCCTCGGCCGCGCCCGTCGCCTCGGCCAGCCGGCGCACGTCCGCCAGCACCTCGCCGACCGTCGTCGGGTCGAGCGAGAGCACCTGCGGCGGCCGGTCCATCTCCTCCGCGATCGCCACCACGTCGTCGTAGGACACGGCGCACACCTCGCACACGGCCTGGGTCACGATCAGGTCCGGCTCGAGCTCCTCGAGCTCGAAGCGGTCGAGCTCGTAGATGGCCTCGCCGCGCTCGGTCCGCGCCCGCACCTCGCGGTCGATGTCGGCCGGGTGGAGCCCCTCGGGGACCACGCTGCGCGTCAGGTGTGGCAGTTCCGCCGCCTCTGCCGGATAATCGCACTCGTGGGTGACCCCCACGACGGAGTCGCCGAGGCCGAGCGCGAACAGCATCTCGGTGGCTGAAGGGACAAGGCTTGCGATCCTCACGGGAGAGACCATGGCAGTTCTGAGCGACCACGAGATAGACGAACGGGTCAGCCGCCTCGGCGAGGGCTGGAAACGAGACGGCGACACGATCACGAAGGACTTCAAGTTCGACGACTTCCGCGGGTCGATCGACTTCGTGAACCGGATCACCCCGGTCGCGGACGGGATGAACCACCACCCGGACCTGTCGATCTCGTGGAACACCGTGAAGGTGACCCTCACCACGCACTCGGAGCTCGGGGTCACCGAGAACGATTTCGCGCTCGCATCCGAGATCGACGAGCTCGAGTAGTTCCCCCCACTTGGGGGCAACTTGCTAACCCGCCCGGGTTTTCGGCGTTAGTGACCCAACGGGCTCGTTCGCGCGTACCCGCTGTAACCATGCGAGACAGAACCAAGAACCGAATGCGCGGTCTGGTGTACGACGCGCTGCACGTGATCGAGGCCGACCCGTCGCGCGCGCTCGCGCTCGATGACGTGGCGCGTGACATCGCCACCTCGCGGCGCTCGCTTCAGCGGGCGTTCGAGGCCGAGGGCATCACCTTCCGCGAGGCGGTCGGCGTGGCCCGGATGCGGCGCGCCAAGGTGCTGCTCGCCCAGGGCGGATCGCCGATCTACGTGGTGGCGGAGAGGGTCGGGTACCGCTCGAAGGCCGAGTTCACCAAGGCGTTCAAGCGGCACACCGGCATGACTCCCTCGGCCTACGTGCGCGCGGTGCGCGAGGGCACGCAGATGAACGGCGACCGGCCCCCGGGCCCCTAGAGCACCTCGACCCGCGTGGCCGAGCCCGTGGATGGCTCGCCCGCGGCAGGCCCCCGATCCCGGTGCGCGCCGGCAACGTGCGGCGGTCGATCGGCGCGGCCATCGGGGCCCAGTATCCCTGCTACCTTGCGAGCGCTTGCCGATGAGCGACGACGATCCTCCTCGAAGTAGCAACGACCCGGCCTCGCCGGGGATCGCCCTGAGGGGCTCGTGACAGCGCTCGCGCTGGTCGCCCTGCTCGTCCTCGTGGCGATCAACGGCTTCTTCGTGGCCGCCGAGTTCGCGCTGGTCCGCGTGCGGCGGGAGAAGATGGAGGCGCTCGCCCAGGAGCGGGCCCGCGGCGCGGCTCTCTCGCTCAGCCAGCTCGACGCGATCGAGCGCTATCTGTCCGCCTGCCAGCTGGGTATCACGATGGCCTCGATCGGCATCGGCTTCCTCGGGGAGCCGGCGCTCGGGCGGCTGTTCGAGAAGCCCCTCGGTGATGTCGTGGGCCACGGCGTGGCCGTGGTGATCGCGTTCGCCGTCGCCTTCACGATCGCCACCGCGCTGCACATCACCACCGGCGAGCAGGTGCCCAAGATCTTCGCGATCTCGCGGCCGGAGAGCGTGGCCCGCCGGATAGCGCGGCCGCTCCAATGGTTCGCGTCTGCGTTCCGGCCGTTCGAGTGGGCGCTCACCAAGCTCTCCAACGGGATCCTGCGCCTGCTCGGGGTGAACGCGCAGGCCGAGTTCGAGGAGGAGACGCGCTCGGAGGACCTGAAGATGCTGATCGCGCGCGGGGTCACGGGCGGCACGCTCGACCCCGGCGAGGCGGGGATGCTCTCCGGTGTCTTCCACCTGCACGAGCAGGAGGCGCGCCAGGTGATGACGCCGATCCCGGCGGTCGTAACCGTGGATCTCTCCGAGAACGTGCAGACGGCGCTGCGCCGCTGCGTCGACTCGGGCCACACCCGGCTCGTGGTGACCGAGGACGAGAACACCGATCGCGTCAAGGGAATCGTGCACAACAACTCGCTGGCCCGCCTGCTGATGACGCAGGGGCCGGAGGCGTCGATCGAGTCGGCGGTGAAGGAAGCGCTGATCGTGCCGGAGACCAAGCCGCTCGACGATCTGCTGGCGGACCTCCAGCGCGAGCGCTCTTCGGTCGCCGTCGTGGTCGACGAGTACGGGCGCACCGTGGGGCTCGTCACGGTCGAGGACATCATCGAGGAGATCGTGGGGGAGATCTCCGACGAGACCGACCCGCTGGGCGGCGCCGTGCGGCGGCTTGCCAACGGCGACTGGTACGTGCGCGGCCACGTGCCGATCACCGACCTCGAGGACTACGGCATCGGCCTGCCCGCGGAGTCCGATGCCTACAACTCGATCGGCGGCCTGGTGTTCAGCAAGCTCGGCCGGCTGCCCAAGCGCGGGGACATGGTGCGCGCGAACGGCTACTCGCTGCGGGTGGAGTCGGTGCGGCAGAACCGCGTGGAGGCCGTCCGGATTCGTGACCACGAGCCCGACCGCCGCGGCAAGCAGGGTGGCGCCCCCATCCCCCAGCCGGAGGAATCCGTCCGCGAGGGGGGCTAGTTTCGACCGTCAAGAGCTTCTACTCCCAGGAGGCCTTGGCAATGTGGTCGATAAAGCTCACCGATTCGCAACGTGACGCACTCAGGTTGCTTCTGGACGCCCAGGGAGAGCTGGGCCCGTCGCTGACGGGCGCCCGCGAGGCGCTGGATCTCTCCCGCTGGGACGACCTGCCGGACGCTCAGCTCCCATGGGACCGCGTCACCGAGCTGGCCGGGCTCCAGGGCTGCGGCGAGGCCGACGTGGTGTGGGACCTGGCCACGGGCATGCCCACGCGCGACGCGCACCGCGCGGACGCGGCTTAGCTCAGCGCGCCAGCACGCCCCAGGTCGAGGCGGGCGCGCGGTAGGAGCCGTCCTCGGCCCGTTGCTCCGCAAGGGCTTGCTCGATCGCCGCACGCGTGGCCTCCTGCTCGTCCGCGGGTAGCGAGCCGATCACCTGGGCGAACGGCCCCGCCAGGCGGATCAACATGTCCCAGACGTCGCCGAAGCCGGCGAACACGAAGTCGAACGTGATCTCCTCGATCTCGGGATCGCCGAAGCCGGCGCCCGTAACGAGCTCGCGCAGGCGCGCCTCGTCGCCCATCGAGAAGAGCCCGGGCGCGCCCGGCGCGGGCGGCGGCATGTGGCCGCGCTGGATGAGAGTCATGGCCGGGAGGGTGGCCCAGGGATTGCGGTCGGGGGTCGACCAGACCGCGAACGCGAGCGGCCCCCCGGCCCGCAGCACGCGCCGCGTCTCGCCCAGCGCCGCGGCGGGATCGGCCATGAGCATGTAGCCCCAGCGGCAGGCCACGGCGTCCACGCTGTCGTCCTCGAGGTCCATGCGCTCGGCGTCCAGCACCCGGTACTCCACGTCCGCCGCCCCGCGGGCCTCGCCGTTGCGGCGGGCCACGTCGACCATCTCGGGCGAGAAGTCGGTGGAGATCACGCGTGCGCCGCCGCCGGCTCGCTCGGCGACGAGGAACCCCAGGTCGCCGGTTCCCGCGGCCAGCTCCAGGACGGTCTTCCCGCCCTGGGGGCCGAGCGCGTCCGCCAGCCAGGCGTTCACGCGGCCCGTGATCTCCATGAACCACTCGCGCCGGTCCTCCCAACCCGGGGCCATCCGGTCCCAGGTCGCACGGCTCTGCTCGCGATACGCGTCCAGGTCGATTCCCATGTTCAGCCTCCTCCTCGCTCAGTAGTCGTAGAAGCCGCGGCCGTTCTTACGCCCCAGCGCGCCGGCCGCGATCAGCTCGGCGATTCGCTCCGGCACCTGCTCGCCGATCGACTCGCCGATCGCGGCCGACACGTCCAGGCCGACCATGTCGAGCAGCCTGAGCGGGCCCATCGGGTGGCCGGCGCCGAGCTTCATGCAGGCGTCGACATCGGCGGCCTCCATGCGGTGCTCCTCCATGAAGCGCACGGCCGAGAACAGGTACGGGAACAGCAGCCGGTTGACCACGAAGCCGGGCACGTCCGGCACGTCGACCGGCGTCTTGCCGAGCGCCTCGCACAGCGCTCGCGTGCGCGCGCGCGTCGCGTCGGTCGCCTCCGGCGGGTAGGCCAGCTCCACGAGGTCCATCTTCTCCACGGGGTTGAACACGTGGAGGGCGGCGAAGCGGTCGGCGCGCCCGCTGGCCGCGGCCAGGCCGGCCACCGAGAGCGACGAGGTGGTGGACGCGATGATCGTCTCGGTGCCGGTGGCGGCGTCCAGCTCACCCAGCAGATCGCCCTTCACGTCCGCGTCCTCGACCACCGCCTCGACCACGTAGGTGCAGCGGCCGAGGTCGGCGGCGTCGGTGGTCACGCCCACCCCGCAGCTGATCTCCTCGCGCGCACGCGCGGCGGAGTCGGGGCTCCGTGCCCAGACCACGACCTCGCCGAGCGGGGCGGCCAACCGCGCGAGTCCAGTCGCGATTGCCCCCGTCCCTGCGATGCCAACACGCTCGCTCAGGCTTGGTTGACTCACCAGTCAATTCTGTACAGTAACCACGCGCGGACCGCCAGGCGGCCGCGACGCCAACGACCTTCGGAGGGACCGGCATGCAGAACGGCAACGGGCGCGAGGTAGTCATCGTCGAGGCGGTCAGGACGCCGATCGGGCGTGGCCACCCGGAGAAGGGCTACTACAAGGACACGCACCCGAACGCGCTTCTGGCCAAGTGCTTCACGGAGGTCATCGAGCGCGCCGGCATCGAGCCGAGCGAGGTCGAGGACGTGATCACCGGCTGCGTGCAGCAGTACGGCGAGCAGATGTTCAACGTGGGCCGCAACGCCTGGCTGCAGGCCAACCTGCCGGTGGAGACGCCGGCCACCACGGTCGACCGCCAGTGCGGCTCGGCGCAGCAGGCCGTGAACTTCGGCGCGGCGCTGATCGCCGCCGGTGTGCACGACACCGCCATCGGCTCCGGCGTGGAGCACATGGGCCACATCCCGATGGGCGTCGGCTTCAGCTGGGTCGACCAGGTCGGCAGTCCGTGGCCGCAGGAGCTGCTCGACCACTACAACCTCGTCCCGCAGGGGATCTCCGCCGAGATGATCGCCAACAAGTGGGAGGTGCCCCGCTCCGAGCTCGACGAGATCGGCGTGCGCTCGCACCAGAACGCGGCGAAGGCGACCGACGAGGGCCGCTTCGAGCGCGAGATCGTCCCGTTCCAGGTGAACGGCGACACCTATGTGACCGACCAGGGCATCCGGCCGGACACCACGCTCGAGACGCTCGCAGGGCTGCGCACCGCGTTCCCCGACGCCGCCAAGTACGTGGGCGGCGAGGAGAACCTGAAGGTCACGGCGGGCAACGCGTCGCAGATCTCCGACGGCGCGGCGGCCGTGCTGCTGATGAGCCGCGAGAAGGCCGATGCCCTCGGGCTCAAGCCGCGTGCGCGGATCGTGGATCAGACGACCGTCGGCGTGGACCCGGTGATCATGCTCACGGGCCCGATCCCGGCCACCAAGAAGCTCCTCGAGCGCAACAAGATGACGATCGACGACATCGACCTGTTCGAGGTCAACGAGGCGTTCGCCTCGGTGCTCGCCGCCTGGCGTCGCGAGCTCGACCCGGACTGGGATCGCGTGAACGTGAACGGCGGCGCGATCGCACTCGGGCATCCGCTCGGGTCGACCGGCGCGCGCCTGATCACCACGCTGCTGCACGAGCTCGAGCGCTCCGACAAGGAGATGGGGCTCGTGACGATGTGCTGTGGCGGCGGTCTCGGGACCGGCACGCTGATCCAGCGGATCTGAGCCTCGCCGGGCCCGGGCGGCCGGGCCGGAATCCCGGCACCGTCCTGGGTTGATGGTGCTATGGCCCACCAATCCAGGACAGCGCGCGAAATCCAACTCTCCCGCGTGCGTAGGTCACTCGAGTCACTCGAGCGAGACTCAGCTGACCGGCAGCGTCTTCTGGAGTGGCTTGGCGGCGTTCTTCGCCAGGTCGGTGGCGCTGATCGTCACCCGGTAGCGGCCCGCCTTCACGGAGCTCGGGATCGTGAAGGTCAGGGTCTGGGCGAACTTGGGCGCCGCCTTGAACGCCTTGACGCGGCTGCACGCGAGCTTCTTGCCGCGCTTCACGCAGCGCTCCACGGCCACGTTCACCTTCGCCGCCTCCCCGATCTTCACCGTCAGCACGCGCTTCTTGAGCTTCAGGCCGGAGATCTTGGGGCCGGCCTTGTCGGGGCAGTCGAGCGTGAGCACGAGGTTGAGCGCCGGCGGCGGGACGTCGAGGTCGCCGGTCTCCACGAACGGCGTGTTCTTGTCGCCCGGCTTGAAGCACCCCTTCTTCTCCGCGCGGGCCTTGTAGCGGCCGGCGAGCACATCCCAGGCGAACGAGCCGTCGAGGTCCGTCACGTCTGGGTTCGTGCGGTTGCTCGGCGACATCACAGTGCTGCCGTTCGGCACCGTGTTGAACACGCTGGTCGCCGGGTCCTGTTGGAAGAGGGTCACCGTGGCTCCCACCACCGGGGCGCCCTTGGTGGTCACCACGTTCCCGCTCGGGTCGATGTACGCGTCGAACGGGAACCCGCCTCCCCCTGCCGGGTTGTCATCGTCGCCGCAGCGCTTTGTGATCTCGATCCCGACCTTCCCGTGAATCGGCGCGAGCGGGGCGGTCGTCCCGGCGTACTCGAGGTGGCCGAGGGCGTCGTGGTTCTTCGGGTTGGGGAGCAGGACGAAGTCGCGGATCGTCTTACCGTTCGACTTGATGGTCGCCCGGACGGTGCCCGGCGTGCAGCTGTAGGTGCGAAGGGTCAGCGGCTCGTGCCAGTTGATCGCCGGGATCCCGTCGATGTCCTTCTTGCCGAGGTTGCCCTCTGCGGTGGTGTCCGCGGGGGGCTTCCTGAGCGCAGGCAGAGAGAGGTCGAGCGTGACCGCCGCCCCGGCCACCCCGGTCTCGACCTGCTCGCTCTCCCCGAAGCCCTTGAAGGCGTCCGCCGGGAACGCCCGGACGGCCCAGGTGCCGTTCACCGCGCCCGTGAACTCGTAGTGCCCGGCGCCGTCGGCAGCGGTCAGCCGGCATCCGCGGCCGTCCGTGAGGCAGGCCTCGACCCTGGCGTTCGGCTCGGGCACCGCCGGCGCCCCGTCGCGCGGCGTGCTGACGAATCCGGCGATCGCGCCGCTCGTGGGCGTGCCCGGGTTGCCGCCCGGGTTGCCGCCGGGATTGCCGCCCGGGTTGCCGCCGGGGTTCTGCGGGTTGTAGCTGAACTGCTGGATCCGGTGGTTGGAGTTGTCGGCGACGAACACGTCCCCGCTCGTCTGGTTGACCGCGATCCCGGTCGGGAGGTTGAACGCTCCCGGCGCGCTGCCGGATCCGCCGAACGACTCCTGGTAGGTCCCGTCGGTCTTGAAGATGTCGATCTCGTTGTGGAACTGGTCGACCACGTAGAGGAGGTTGCCGGGGCCGACCGCCACGCCGTCGGGCCTGATGAACTGCGTCGCGCCGAACTTGCGCTGGAACACGCCGTTGTGGTCGAAGACCTTCACCACGTGGTTGTCCCCGTCGGCGACGTAGACCGACGTCGCGTCCACGGCGATCCCCTGAGGGTTGGAGAAGGCCGGTTCGGCCGGGCTCGTGCCGCTGCCGTCGAACGAGCCGATGAAGTGGCCGTCCGTCGCGTCGACGATGAAGACTCGCTCGACGGTGCTGTCGTCGTCGGAGATGTACATCCGGTTGTCCGACGGCGAGTAGGCGATGCGGTACGGGCGGACGTAGGCGTGGGCCGGGTCGGGGCCCGCCCAGTGGTCGGTCAGCGTGCCCGGCTCGTCGCGCTTGCTGATCTTCGCCTGGGCGTGGTTGGCCGCGTAGACGGCCTTGGCCGAGTCGACCGCCACGCCGCGCCAATACGCACCGTTCGAGCCGCCCAAGCCGCTGGAGGAGTAGTTGTCCGAGAAGAGCGTCACCGCGGTGGTCGGCCCGGTGAAGCGCTGCACCTCTTGGTGAAGGCCGGTGGAGTTGGGCGCCGAGCCCGCGGCATACAGGGTTCCGTCAGAGGCGACCGCGACATCGTTCGGGCCGGGAGCCGGCGTTCCCGCCATGATCCAGTTCTGCACGAACGACGGCACCGCGGCGCCGGCGGCGGGAGCCAGGTACAGGCCGATCAGAAGGGCGAGCCCCGCGACGACCAGGCGGTGGGTGGGCCGGACCATCGTTGCGTCCGACACTAACCGCCGCCCTGGGCCCGGTCAACGGCCATCGGGTGCGGGGCCATCCCATTCGCGTTCGCGGCCGGGGGCGTCCGGGTAAGGGATTGAGGTGCCCCTCGCGACGTCAGGGACGTTTTCGCAGCGCTATCGCACGGTCCGACGGCTCGGGACCGGCGGGATGGCGACCGTGTTCCTCGCTGAGGACGAGCGGCTCGGGCGGCCCGTGGCCGTCAAGCGGCTGCACGGCGAGTCGACCGAGGAGGTTGCGCGGCGGTTCCGCCGCGAGGCGCGGCTCGGCGCCGCGCTCAACCACCCGAACGTCGTGGCCGTCTACGACATCGCCTCCGACGACGAGGGCGTGCTCATCGTCATGGAGTACGTGGAGGGCC
>JAXDJC010000251.1:0-2999 GCA_034663685.1 Thermoleophilaceae bacterium | reverse complement strand
CTCGGCCGCGCACCCGGCGGCGAGCTGCGCACGTTCGTGCGCTTCGCGCGCTGCGGGGACATCCTGTCGCTCGACGTGATGCGCCGCTCGGGCGACGAGCCCAACGGGCTGAACGAGGCGCTGATCGCCCGCTCGCTCGAGTGGGCCCGGGACAACGGGATCTCCGAGGTGAGCCTCAACTTCGCCGGCTTCGGGCACATGTTCGGGCCGCGGATGCCGCTCACGTCGCGCCGCCACCGGATGATGCGGCGCGCGCTGGCACTCGTGCACGGCCGTTTCCAGCTCGAGCGGCTGATGGTCTTCAACGAGAAGTTCGACCCGACCTGGCGGCCGCGCTTCCTCGTCTACGGGGCGCGCACCCACCTGCCGCTGGCCGCTCTGCGCGTCCTCCAGGCCGAGGCCTACATCAGGCCGCCGAGGAGCCGCGCGCGCCCCTGGCGCTGGCAGCCCCTGCCCGACCTCCCCGAGCCCCCCGTCCTAGTGCTGCGACGGCCAGGAGAGACCCGATGACGGCGAACGCGACCGCGGCCCACAGCCCGGCGCGCGTCAGCGACGACCTCAGGTGCTGCGTGAACAGCTCGTTGCGGCTCACCGCCTCGCTCGCCGTCGTCGTGGAGCCGAGGATCAGGAACGACAGCAGCGCGGTGGAAACGGCCACCCAGGCCGGGCGCAGCCGGGTGCCGAGCGCGAGCGCGGCCCCCATCGCGAAGCCCGCCGGGATCCACGCGACGGCCATCCGCAGGAGCGGCTGGGCACCCCTGCCGGCGAGCTCCTCGAGCGGCAGGGCGCCGGCGAGCTTCGGCCCGGCCGCGAGGGCGCCGGTGCCGCGCAGCAGGTACAGCCAGCCCACGCCCGCGACCACGGCGACGATCGCCACCACCCACGCGAGCGAGGCGCCGGCTACGCGCAGCACTCGATGATCCGCCGGGCGCTGATAGGGCTCGCTGTAGTTGGTTGGGTGGCCTGGGGCGTACATGGGACTTTCTCCTACGGACAGTCATATCTGACATACCGAGGATTCCCGCCACCTAAAGATCCTCCCGGAGTCACGCCCGGGAGAGTGGTGCACGTGAGGTTCTTCTCCCCGGCGCTCGGGAAGGACCGGAGGTTCCTCGTGTACGAGCCGCCCGGGTACGCGAAGGCCGCCGCGCGAGACCACCGGTTCCCGGTGCTGTACCTCCTCCACGGGGCGCCCGGCAGCGCGAGGCAGTTCATCAACGTCGCGGCGGCCGGGGTCGCGCTCGACAAGGGGCTGAAGAACCACACCCTGCGCCCGTTCCTCCTCGTCATGCTCGACGGGAGCGACGGCACCTTCCGCAAGGACACCGAGTGGGCCAACACCCCGCACGGCCAGTACGAGACCTCGGTGCTCGAGACCGTCAGGTTCATAGACCAGCACTTCGCCACCAGGCGGAACCGCACCGGGCGCGCCATCGCCGGGGTGTCCGAGGGCGCCTATGCCGCACTGAACCTCTCGTTGCGCCACCCCGCCACCTTCTCGATCGCCGAGGCGTGGTCGGGCTACGCCCAGCAGGTCCGCCTGGGCCCGTTCGCGGGCGCGCCCGACTCGGTGATCGCCGCGAACAGCCCAGCCGTCTACGCCCCGCAGCTCGGGCCCGCGCTGCGGCGCTACCCGATGCACGTGTACGCGTTCTCCGGGACTCACGAGAAGGTCGCGCCCAGGATGCAGGCGTTCGCGCTCGAGCTGGCGGCGATCGGCGCGGACGTGCGCTTCTCTATCTTCCACGGCGGCCACGACTGGGCGCTGTGGCGCCAGGAGACGCCGCGCATGCTGCGCTACGCCGACATCTGGTTCCGGAGGGGAGGGCACGCTGTCAGGCCCGCGGGACCCGCCGCCCGCGCGGCGCGGATCGCGCGGATCGCCCGGATCAAGACGGCCAGGCACCACCGCCGTCACGGTCCTCGCGCGCACCTCAGGCACGTCCACCGGATCGGGACCGGCCGGTGAGCGCCATTGCGATCGGCCTCGCGCTTGCGCTGATCGCGTCGGTCGCGCTGAACGGCAGCTACGTGATGCAGCACGTCGGGTCCGCGGGCGCGCCGCCGGTGGACGCCCGGAGGCCGCTCGCCACGCTGTGGGGGCTGCTCCGCTCACCCGCCTGGGCGGGAGGCGCCGTGCTCGGGATGAGCGGTTGGGCGCTGCACGTGGGCGCGCTCGCGCACGCGCCGCTGTCGCTCGTCCAGGCCTTCGTCGCGGGCGGCCTCGCGGTGATGGCGCCGATCGCCTCGCGCGTGCTGCACCAGCCGCTCACCGGGATCGAGTGGGCCGGGGTCGCGATCGTGCTGGCCTCGCTCGGCCTCCTGTGCGTCGGCCTCGGCAACCCGGGCGTGCACGGCACGGTGCGCGTCGCGCCCATGGTGGGCTACCTCGCCGCCTGCGGGCTCGCCGCCAGCGTGCTCGTCCGCACCTCGGGGGCGCGCCGGCCGCACGCGCTCGGGCTCGCCGGCGGGCTGCTCTACGGCGCGGCCGACGTCGCGATCAAGGGGCTGACCGGCGTCGCGCACGCGCACGGCCTCCTCGCCGTGCTCAGCTCACCGTGGCTGCCGGCCGCCGCCGCGGCAACGGCGGCCGCGTTCTTCGCGTTCCAGCGCGGGCTCCAGATCGGCACCCCGGTGCCGGTCATCTCGCTGATGACCGCCGCCACCACCGCCGTGTCCGTGGCCGGCGGGTTCTTCGTGTTCGGCGACCCGCTCGGCACGAGCCCGGCGCTCGTGGCGCTCCACATCGCGGCGTTCGCGCTCGTCGCGGTGGCGGCGGCCGCGCTCGCGCCCGCGGCGGCGGCGACGCCGGTCGAGAGCAGGCAGCGCGCCCTTTCGCTCGACGGGGACGGTGGGGTACGCTCGCCTCTCGGGCGAACCAGGAGGAGCGATGGCGTTCGGAAAGCGCAAGAGGGAGAAGGCCCAGGCCCTGGTGGAGACGGGCTCGAGGGGCATCGGGCAGGTCCTGAACGTGCAGGACACGGGCATGACGATGAACG
>JAXDJC010000250.1:0-6859 GCA_034663685.1 Thermoleophilaceae bacterium | reverse complement strand
CGGCGCATGAGCAGGATGCTCGTGGCGAGCACCCAGAGGAGCGAGGCGATCGGCGTGACGAACGAGATCGCCCCGCCCGTCGCGAGCGCGCCGCTCTTGGCGAACAGAGTCGTGAGGCCCACGACCTGGAGGAGCGCGGCCACGCTTCCCGTCCAGTAGAGCCACGCAGGCAGCGCGCCGCTGCGCGCCGCCGAGCACGAGGCACCGGCGAAGAACACCGCGAAGCCGACCCCGGAGAAGGCGAAGAAGGCCGTGGAGAGGTCGAACAGGGCGCGGATCAGGTTCGGGTCCGGGTTGTCGCCCGCGACGCGGAAGGCGGCCGCGTTGGTGGCGGCCAGGCCCCCGAGCAGCATGGCGCTCCCCACCACCCCGCCGCCGAACGCGGCGGCCGACAGGCGCCCCTCGCCGCCCTCGGCCGCGCGCAGGTAGCTGCGCACGCTGCCGAGGAACCAGAGGAACAGCAGCACCCCGACGAAGAGCATCACGTTCCCCGCGAGCAGCTCGTCGCGCTTGTCCACGAAGAAGTTGGTGATCTTCGAGGCCGAGTCGTCGGCCTTGGGCGGCGCCCCCGCCAGGCCGAAGCCGACCACCCCGAGGACCGCGAACCCGATCCCCGTCGCGGCGTCCCAGCGCCTGCCACGTGCGTCCGCAACCGTCATCTCAAGCCCCCCCAAGGTCGGTTGTGGCGATCCTCCCGCATCCGGCGGATCGCGGTCAAGCGCCCGGCCTAGGAATCGGGCTGGCTCAGGCTCCCCACCCTGATCACGGTCAGCTTCGGATCGCTGATCGTGGTGTGTGTGTAGCCGTTGTTGCCGCACGTGAACGTGATCGTCCCGGGCGAGCTGAAGCTGCCGCCGACCATCAACGACACCGGCTCGGTCGACCGGGTCACCTCACTGCCGCTGAACGGCTCGGCCTTCGGAAGGCGGAGGGTCTGCTCGTCGGTCTCGACCCCGATCGCCAGCTTGCAGTGGCCCCCGGACGTGAATCCGGTGTCGTCGTTGAACGCCTCGGCCTTCGCGTACGCGAGGTAGTCGCCCGCGGGGACGTTCAGGTGCCCGACCGTCGGCTCGGCGTTGCAGCCGCCGAAGCCGCAGGTCTGGGCGATGTTCGACGGCCCGTGCCACCAGAAGTAGCCGTTGCTCGGGCCGGTGGCGCCGGTGCCGCCCGTCGGGCCCGTGCCGCCCGGTGTGCCGGGGTTGCCGGGACTGCCCGGGAGGCCCTGCGGGCCGGTGACCCCGGCGCGGCCGTTGCGGTTCCAGGCCAGCGCCGACTCGCTGGAGCGGCAGTGCGTGCCGTTCACGAGCCGCATCGCGCCGGTGCCGGGCACGTAGCAGGCGTGAACCACTCCGCGCGAGTCCGGGCTGTGCACCACCGCGTACGAGCTGCCGCCGAGGGCGAAGAAGAGTGCCAGGTAGGCGACGGCATTGCCGGCGATGTGCGAGCGGACGCGTGCGATCACAGCTTTGGGCCTCCGTTGGGGTTGCCGCAGTCTAAGCGCGCACCTGCCGGCGCGCACCGATCGATCCTCTTGCCCATCGGACGCTGCGCGATTAGGCTCGCCGTAGGCCACGAAAGGACTCGGGATGAGACGCACCGCTTGGATGCTTGGACTGGGAATCGCGCTGACCGCGCTCACACCGACCGTCGCAGCCGCAAAGCCACCGACGCTCGGCGACACCGTCCAGATCGAGCTCCAGAAGAACGGGAAGGTGGACAGGCAGGGGACGGCGACGGTCGGCTTCCGCTACCGCTGCGCCCCATCGCCCGACCTCAAGTTCATCAGCGCAGAGGCTGACATCTCTCAGCTGTTTCCCGGCGGCGGCGGGACGGGGGGCCGGTACGCGGCGATCCTCCCCGACCGGGGCGGCTTGCGCTGCACGGGTCGTTGGAGCAGCGGGACGCTGCAGCTGGATCCGACCGGGCTCGGCCCTCCCTTCCGGCGTGGACCGGCGCAGGTGAGCGTCGAGCTGCTCTTCGCCGACTTCACCGCCGGCGTCCAGCGCTACGGCGTGGAACAGGCGACGGTGCGGCTGACCGGTCCCGAGCGGGAGCGCGGGCGAGACGACGGATAGGCCGCGCGCAGGGAGGCACGGGAGCACCGGCGCCGGCGGGTGCCGGCGCCGCTCTCCCATGGCTCCCGGCCTACGGATGCAGGCGCGTGACGATGCCTGCGGTGGCGGCCGTCGCGGCGCGACGTGACGAGCCGCCCGAGCCGCCCCCGGTGAGGGTGAGGCCCGTCGCGACCTCCGCTCCGAGACCCGTCTCGGAGCGCACCCGCAGCTCGTCGAACCTGGCGTCGGCGGTCCGGTGCTCGGCACTCAGGACCGTGCCGAGCCAGCAACCGATGAAGCCGAGCGGCACCGACACGATCGCCGGATTGGCGAGGTCGTACCAGGAGAACGCGCCTCCCTGCGCGTCCGGACCCGGCCAGACCGTGGGACTGACGATCACGAGCCCCACCGAGCTGATCACGCCGAACAGCACACCCGTCACGGCGCCCGACGTGTTGAACCGGCGCCAGACGAGCGCCAGCAGCAGCGCCGGGAAGTTGGCGCTGGCCGCCACCGCGAAGGCGAGGCCGACCATGAACGACACGTTCAGCCCCGGCCCGCCGACGATGGCGATCACGATCGCGACCGCGCCGATCCCGACGGCCGCGATCTTCGCCACCCACAGCTCCTCCCGCTCCGAGTCGCGCCCGCGGCGGATCACGTTCGACCAGACGTCGTGGGCCACCGCCCCCGACGCCGAGATCACCAGCCCCGCCACCACGGCGAGGATCGTGGCGAACGCCACCGCTGCCACGATCGCGAGGAGCAGATCGCCTCCGACCGTGCCGGCGCCGCCGCCGAGGTTCTCGGCGAGGAGCGGAGCAGCCAGGTTGCCGCCCTTGCCGACGGCGTCCGTCGCGCCGTTGCCGAGGATCGCGCGGGCGCCGAACCCGAGCGCCGTGGTCATCAGGTAGAAGAACCCGATCAGGCAGACGGCCCACATCACTGACGAGCGCGCCGCCTTGGCGTTCGGCACGGTGAAGAAGCGCATCAGGATGTGCGGAAGCCCGGCGGTGCCGAGCACCAGGCCCACGCCGAGCGACACCGTGTCGATCGGCGACTTGAGGAACAGGCCCGGCTGGAGGTACTTGTGGCCCTCGGGCGACTTCGCCCGGGCGTGGGTGAACAGGTGGACCGGGTTCCAACCCACCTTGTTCAGCACCAGGACCGTGAGCCCGACCGCGGTGGTCAGGAGCAGCACGGCCTTGATGATCTGCACCCAGGTGGTGGCCAGCATCCCACCCGCAACCACGTAGATCAGCATGAACGCACCGACGGCGATCACCGACCAGGCGAAGTCGATGCCCACCAGCTTCTCGATCAGCACCCCGGCGCCCACCATCTGCGCGATCAGGTAGAAGGCGACCACCGTGAGCGTGCCGAGCGCGGCGGCCGTGCGCGCGGGGGCCTGCTTCATCCGGTACGAAAGCACGTCGGCGATCGTGTACTTGCCCGTGTTGCGCATCCGCTCGGCGAGCAGGAAGAGCACGACCAGGAAGGCCACGAGGAAGCCGACGGCGTACAGGAAGCCGTCGAAGCCGAACAGGAAGATCAGCCCCGCGATCCCCAGGAACGAGGCCGCGGACATGTAGTCGCCCGCGATCGCGAATCCGTTCTGCGCACCGGTCAGGCCCCGGCCGGCGGCCCAGAAGTCGGCCGCCGAGGACACGCGCTTCGACGCGACGTAGGTCACGAACAGGGTGACCGCCACCACCCCGCCGAAGATCGACAGGGCGAGCTCGTTGACGTTGGCTGCAAGGAGCGTCATCGCCGCATCTCCTGCCCGGGCACGTGGAGCTCGGGCCGTTGATCCGCCGCCGGCGCGCGCTCGAAGCGCCCGCCGGCCCGCGGCTCCGCGGTCTCAGCCGCCTCGATGGCCCGCCGCGCGGCCGCCTCGGCGAGCGGATCGAACACGCGGTCGGCCCGGCGCAGGTACGCCCAGCACAGGGCCCAGACCATGACGAACTGGCTGAGGGCGAGCGTGTAGCCGACCGTCAGCCCGTCGACGAGGAACTTCCGCCCCATGAAGTCGGGCGCGTAGCCCGCCAGCAGGATGAACCCGAAGTACCAGCACAGCGTGAAGATCGTGGCGGGCAGAACGAAGCCCCGCCGCCTCCGCACGAGCTCCCCGAACTCGGGTGAGCGCTCGGCCGCCTCCCAGTCGATCCGGTGGCCGCTGTCCGCGGCAACCCCCGTCGCCGCGGGTGACTCGGTGGACATATCTCTCCTCCCGTTGAGAGTGAGCCTCCGGTACCCGGGTCAGCGCGCGGGGAATCCCCCCTTGAAGCTAGGGGAGGATCAGCGTGAGCGTGACCATCGAGCCGCCCTTGCGGCACACGCTGCTCGCGTCGCACTTCCAGCCGGGCGGCAACTTGGCCGTGCCGAGCCCCGCCTGCTGGCGGCCCCACTCGCGGACCACGACGGCGGCGGTCTTGCAGTCCACGCCCGTGTGCTGGGCAACGTCGGCGTATGCCTTGCCCCGCGCGTTCTGTCCGAGCAGGACGCGGGGGCAGGACGCGCTCGCAGCCGGGGTGCCCGAGGGGCCCGACGGGCCCGCAGCGGGGGTGCTCGAGGTGCTCTTGCCGCTATCGCTACCGCAGCCGGCGATGGCCAGGGCGAGCAGTGCGGCGGCCAGGCAACTCCCGCTACTCGCCCTCATGCCGCCACCCTAGCGGGGATCGGCTCGACCGCGGGAGGCTGTTTCGCGGCGGCCGCTCCCAAACCCGCCTGAACAGAGAGGCGCCGACCGGAATTGAACCGGTGTAAACGGCTTTGCAGGCCGCTGCGTAACCACTCCGCCACGGCGCCGGAGCGAGGCACAGCGTAGCCGTGAGGGTGGGCGGAGCCATGGCGGCCCCGCCCCCCTTCTCACGGCTTCCCGGCTAGGGCTTGTCGCCCTTGCAGAGACCCGGCTTGTTCTCGGTCACGCCCTTGTTGTTGAACCAGATGTTCGCGACGCCGGGCGGGTGCAGCCCGGTCGAATCGTCGTGACAATCGTGCTCCGCGTTGTTCGCGAGGTGGTTCTGCGCGATCGTGTTCTCCGACGTGTCGAAACCGGCGTAGACGCCGTCGAACCCGTTCGAGTCGCCCACGTTGTGGTCCACCGTCATGTTGGTGGTCCCATCGGTCAGGCCGTAGCCGTCGAACGTGTTGTTCGTGGACTCGTTGTGCGACACGGTTCCGCCGTTCTGGCCGGTGAGGTAGAAGCCCTCGTCGGTGCGCCGCACCGTGTTGTGCTCCACGTCCGTGCGCGGGTCCGCCCCGAACAGCAGCACTCCCGCCGACGCGAACGTCTGCGGCGAGTACAGGTTGTCCGTGATCGTGTTGTGGTCCACGTTGCCCACCGCGCTACGCGAAACCTGCACGCCGTTCTGGGCGATGAAGCTCACCGCGCCGAGGCCGACGATCGTGTTGTTGCGGACGTTCGCCGACGAGCCCGGGCCGTCCACCGCGGCGCCCGTCTTCTGGTAGGCGTCGATCGTGTTGTCCACCACGTCAGCCGTTCCGACCAGGCTCGTGAACTGACGCCCCACCTGTACTGCGTTGCCGTTCTGGCAGCCGCCCGGAGGCGAGTCGGTGATCCGCGTGATGTGGTTGTGGCGGATCTCAGCCGAGGTCGGGTCGTTGGCCGGACCGCCGACCAGCACTCCGTACCGGAGGCTGTCGCACGGGCCGCCACCCGGACCGGTGATCGTGAAGTCGCGGACGGTGACGTCGGTCGCGCCGTTGATCTCGACGATCGCCTTCGGGTCGCTCATCACGGGCGGCGCCTTGATGATCGCCGCCAGCGGGTTGCGCGACTCCAGCTTGATTCCGTCCTTGGTGATCCTGACCTGCTCCGTGTAGGTGCCGGGGCAGACCTTGATCGAGTCGCCGGGCGACGCCGCGGTGACGGCAGCCTGGATCGACGTGAACGGCGCCTTCTTGCACTCTGCCTTGTTGTCGTCGACCTCGATGGTGGCCGCCAGGGCGTGCCCCGGTCCGGCCGCGAGCGCGCCAACGGCGAGCGCGAGTACGAGTCCTATTCGCTTCATGCTGCTCCTTTGGGTAATTCGATGCGGCGCCGCGAGCGGGCCAGGGGCGGCGTCCGGAGGCATCCCTGCAAGGCAGACCCTAAGCCCCGGTGGTGGCCCGTGTCAATGGCGCGGAGGCGGTCTCGATTCAAGCCCGGGCGCCCGTGGACCGAGGTCTATACTCGCCCGCCTGCGGATGTAGCTCAGCTGGCTAGAGCGTCGCCTTGCCATGGCGAAGGTCGTGGGTTCGAATCCCATCATCCGCTCCTACGAAGGGCCCGCTCCGGCGGGCCCTTCGCGTTCAGCGCGGCCGGTCGAGCTCCTCGTTCACGAGCTCGTCCGCGCGCTTGTTGTGCTCGCGGCGCACGTCGCGGACCGACCAGCGGTCGAACTCGCGCAGCGCCTTCATCGTCTCGAGGTACAGGGGCCTGAGCCCGGCGTGCTTGACCTTGTACTGCCCGCCGATCTGGCGGGCGATCAGCTGCGAATCGTTCACGATCTCGACGGTGCTGGCGCCAAGCTCGCGGGCGAGCGAGAGTCCGAGCTGGACCGCCCTGTACTCCGCCACGTTGTTGGTCGTCTCACCGATGTAGGCGCTCTTCTCGGCGAGGGCGCCGCCATCCGGCGTGGACGCCACCGCGGCGACCGCGGAGGGCCCCGGGTTGCCGCGCGACCCGCCGTCCACGTGGACGACGACCGACTCGATCGCCATCCGGCTACTCGCCGTGAAGGGGCGGGAACGTGCCGGTGGGCCGGCGGTTGCGCCGGTCCCGGATCTCGCGCCGCTCGTCG
>JAXDJC010000247.1:0-3388 GCA_034663685.1 Thermoleophilaceae bacterium | reverse complement strand
CCGAACGCCTTGCGCTCGAGCGCGTACTCGCGCGTCTTGTCGAACACCCGCTGCGCCCCCGACACGCAGCCGGCCGCGCCGATCAGCCGCTCGCCCTGGAGCTCCCACATGATGTGGTAGAAGCCCTTGCCGGGCTCGCCGAGGATCGCGTCGTCGGGCACGCGCACGTCGTTGAACGCGAGCAGCGCCGTGTCGGACGCGTGCATGCCGAGCTTCTCGAGCTTCTTCTCGCGCACCACGCCGGGCAGGTCCATGTCCACGAGGAACAGCGTGAAGCCGTCGTAGCCCGCGTCCGGGTCGGTCTTCGTGACGAGCACGATGAAGTCCGCCCGGATGCCGTTGGTGATGTAGGTCTTCGACCCGTTGATCACCCACTCGCCGGTCACCTCGTCGCGCACCGCGCGCGTGCGGATGCCGGCCACGTCGGAGCCGGCGTCGGGCTCGGTGATCCCGAGGCACGAGATCTTCTCGCCCTTGATGCACGGCACCAGGTAGCGCTGCTTCTGCTCCTCGGTGCCGAACAGGTGCACCGGCGGGGTGGCCATGTCCGTGTGCACCGCGATCCCCATCGCGAGCCCGCCCGAGCGCGCCCCGCCGATCTCCTCGGCCAGCACGATGTTCGAGAAGTAGTCGCCGCCCTGCCCGCCGTACTCCTCCGGGTAGGAGAGCCCGAGGAACCCGAGCTCGCCCATCCGCTGGAAGACCCAGTCCGGGAAGGTCGTCTCCTCCCACTCGTCCGCGTGGGGGGCGAGCTCCTTCTCGACGAAGCGGCGGATCGAGTCACGAAGCTGGTCGTGCTCGTCGTTGAAGATGAAGTGGCGGCTCTTGCTGCCGTGGTCGGGCTTGAGCGTGTTGGCGGTGGTCATGCCGCCCAGCTTAACCGCAAAGTAGGAAGTGGCGCTTCCTACTTGCTACCCGCCCGTCCGGCTACCGCGATCCGAACTGCACCGTCCAGATCGAGGCCTTGCGGCCCTTGAAGTTGCCCGCCGCGCGGCCGGCGCCCACATAGCGGAAGTTGCGGTCCACGATGATCGCGTGGTGGCCGCTCGAGTTCAGCCACATCCGGAACGTGTAGCTGACCTGCGCCGCGGTGCCGTCGGTCCAGGCGATGATCTCGCCGAGCCGGCGGTACTTGCCGCTGGCCTGGATGTGGCTGGCGTGGCCGAAGTAGCCGCTGCGCATCTGCTTCCAGGAGTAGCGCTCGGCGGAGCCCATGAGGCTCTTGGACTTGCGCACGCGCGGCAGTCCGTGCTTCGCGCGGTAGGAGTTGATCTTGGCGACCATCTGATCCTCCGCCGATCCGCGGGCGGCCGCGGGCGCGGTGGGAACGAGCAGGCACGCGGCGAGCGCGCACAGGACGAGCATCCGGAAGCGAGGCATTGAAGCGACCCCCTCGGTCGAGCAGCCGTCGGGTTCGGTTGGAGCCCTTTGTGCCTGCGGGGTGAGCTGTCGGGCTCGCGCAGTGCGCTACGGACACGGCAATGTGTCCGATTCGCCCCGGCCGGCAACCTGCGCCGGCTAGTGGTTCCCCCGCTCGCCTGGATTGGGCCTCCAAGCGACTCGGCGCGCGCCACTATACCCGTGTTATCCGACGGAGAACCTTCGTGGCGCGCAGCCGCTTGTCGACGCGGTGCCGCCCGATCCGTCAGAGTGGGCAGTGGCACGTCCCACTTACCGATGGCCTACGACAAGCTCCGCTACTCCGTCGAGAACTCGATCGCCACGATCGCGCTCGACGATCCCGACACCCGCAACTCGCTCTCCGACGCGATGCTGAGCGACATCATCGCCGCCTTCGAGGAGGCCCGCGAGGACGAGTCGGTGCGCTGCGTGGTGCTCACCTCCACCCATGAGAAGGTGTTCTCCTCGGGCGGCAACGTCGCGCAGTTCGCCGCCGACACGCCGCTCGTGCACCGCCACTTCGGCACCGAGAAGTTCGTCCGCCTGTTCCGCCTGATCGGCGAGCTGGGCAAGCCGTCGCTGGTGGCCGCCAACGGGCACGTGCTCGCCGGCGCGCTCGGCGTGGCGCTCGCCTGCGACCTGATCATCGCCAAGGACTCCGCCGGCTTCGGGACGCCCGAGATCAACGTGGGCCTGTTCCCGTTCATGATCATGGCGCTGATCTACCGCAACGTGCCGCGCAAGACGGCCAACGAGATGCTCCTCCTGGGCGAGCGCATGACGGCCGAGCAGGCGCGCGAGGCGGGCATCGTGAACCGCGTGGTGGCGGCCGAGGAGTTCGACGCCGCCGTGGCCGAGTGGGCGGGCAAGCTCGCGTCCAAGTCGCCGGTGGTCATGCGGCTCGGCAAGAACGCGATGTTCCGCCAGCAGGACATGGCCCTCCAGGACGCGCTCGAGTTCCTCCAGGCGCAGCTCTCGATCGAGCTCTCGACCGAGGACGCCGTGGAGGGCGTGACCGCGTTCTTCGAGAAGAGGGAGCCGCAGTGGAAGGGTCGGTAGCGCCGAGCTCGATCCTGCGCCCGCTGGTCGACGACCTGCGCGAGCGCCGCGAGCGCATCAAGCTCGGCGGCGGCGAGGAGAAGATCGCCCAGCAGCACGAGCGCGAGAAGCTCACCGCGCGCGAGCGGGTGGACCTGCTGATGGACGACGGCAGGTTCGTGGAGCTTGGGATCCACGGCCGGCCGCACTTCTCGCAGAAGGCCATGGAGGGCGTGGAGGCGCCCGCGGACGGCGTGATCACGGGGTACGGCCGGGTGGGCGGCCGCCTCGTGGCCGTGGCCGCGTACGACTTCACCGTGATGGCCGGCTCGATGGGGATGACCGGCGAGCTGAAGGTGGGGCGCCTGCGCGAGATGGCGCTTGGCAAGCGGATGCCGATGGTGTGGCTGCTCGACTCGGCGGGGGCGCGGATCCAGGAGGCCGTCGGATCGCTGTTCGCCGGCTCGGGGCACCTGTTCCGCGAGGAGGTGATCGCCAGCGGCGTGATCCCGCAGGTGGCCGCCCTGATGGGCCCGTGCGCGGCCGGCACCGCCTACATCCCGGGCCTCGCCGACTTCGTGCCGATGGTCAAGGGCCGCGGCTCGATGGCGCTGGCGGGCCCATACCTCGTGAAGGCCGTCACCGGCGAGGACGTGACCCAGGAGGAGCTGGGCGGCTCCAGGGTGCACTGCCGCAAGTCCGGCGTGGCCGACCTCGAGTGCGCCGACGACGAGGAGTGCATCCAGGCGATCAAGGACTACCTCGCGTTCTTCCCGTCGCACTGCGAGGAGGCGCCGCCGATCCGTCCCACGACCGATCCGGTCGACCGCATGGACGACGACCTGCTGGACGTGCTCCCCGAGTCGAATCGCAAGCCCTGGGACATGTACGAGCTGATCAAGCGCATCGTGGACGACGGCTTCTACTTCGACATGAAGCCGCAGTTCGC
>JAXDJC010000241.1:0-2989 GCA_034663685.1 Thermoleophilaceae bacterium | reverse complement strand
CCTGTTCTGCGCGTAGCGCATCGCTGGACGACGACGGGGGCGGAGATGGCACGACGGCCGGCGTCGAAGGCTTGGTAACCGTCGGCGGTGTGACCTTCTTCGGCTTGCGCGGCGGCGAGGGCGCCTGCGCGGTGACGGTGGTGGGCTCCGCGGCGGGAGCCGCCGCCGCTGCCGGCTGCTTCTTCTGACTCGTCGCGATGAGGGCCGCTGCCGTCCCGCCGCCCGCAACCAGCAGCGCGGCTATCACGAGCGCAATCGCCGTCAGCGGCTTCTGCCGCCGCTCCGGCTCAGCCGCCGCCGGCACCCCGTACCCGTAAGGCTCGGACGGGTAGTAGGCGCCCTGCGACGGAACCGGATCCCCGGGACTGGTGTACGCCCGGGATGCGAACGACGGCGGGGACGGCGCAGGTGCGGGAGTGGGTGCAGGCGCCTCGGGCGGTGTCGCCGCCGGGCTGGCGGCGGGACGGCCCAACCCGATCTCGATCGCGGAGCGCGCTGCCGCGGCGAACGTCGAACAGCTCGGGAAGCGATCGTCCTTGGACTTCGCCATCGCCGTCGCGATCACCTGGTCGAGCCCCGCGGGCAGGTCCGGCCGCCGGTCGGTAACCCGGGGCGGCGGCTCCTGCATGTGCGCCCACATCACGGCCATGTCCGTCTCGCGACGGAAGGGCGGCGTGCCCGCGAGGCACTCGTAGAAGACGCAGCCGAGCGAGTACACATCGGTGCGCCGGTCGAGCTCCTTCCCCTCGATCTGCTCGGGAGCGACGTAGTCGGTGGTCCCGACGAACTGCCCCGTGGCCGTGAAGGCCGTGTCGGAGCTGATCGCCTTGGTGAGGCCGAAGTCCGTCAGGTAGCAGTGACCCGACCCGCCGACGACCAGGATGTTCCCCGGCTTCACGTCGCGGTGCACGAGTCCCTGGCCGTGGGCGGCGTCGAGCGCGCCCGCCACCTGGCCGAGCACCTCCAAGGCCCGGTCGAGATCGAGCGGCCCGCTCGTGTGAAGGATCTCTCGCAGATCCTGACCCTCGACGTAGCGCATCGCGATGAAGTAGGTGCCGTCCGCCTCGCCGGCCTCGTAGATCGGGATCACGTTCGGGTGGTCGACCTGCGCCGCGACGCGGGACTCCCGGACGAAGCGCTCGCGGAAGCTCTCGTTCTCCGCAAGCTCGGGGGCGAGCAGTTTCAGCGCCACCTGCCGGCCCAGATGCACGTGTTCGGCGCGGTACACCACCCCCATGCCGCCACGGCCGATGTAGGTCCCGATCCGGTACGGGCCGAGCTGCGAGGCAACCTCCAACTGCGTCATCGGGTCTCCCTGATCTGTGCGTGTCCATCCGTCCGAGCCGGCGCGTGTTTCGCCGGTGTCCTTGTTGCTGCTTGCGAGCCCCCGTCGTGGATCAGGAGCGCCCATCCGACCATCCCGAGCGCGACCCCTATGGCGATGTACACGAGCACCGCCTGGACCGCGTAATGCGGGTGCGTCTTCACTGCGGAGTGCGCCTTCACGGTGCACCCGAGACTGCGTATGCCGCCGTCGGCCCAGCCGCTGCGCCTGCCGGCGCGACCAGCACGTCCGGACGGCCGTCGCCGTCCATGTCGAACGCGCCGGTCACCGCCAGCGGGGCGGGCGGCGAAGCGGTGGGACCGTCGATCGCGCGGGCGCGGCCGCCCGGGTCGGCGAGGTCGAGCGTGCTGTGGTCGGGCCCCCCGAAGACGACGTACGCCACGGCCCCCGGAGCCGCTGCGCCCGGCGAGCCGAGCACGATGTCGGGCACGCTGTCGCCGTTCACGTCCCCGGCCGGCGCCGCTGACGAGCCCAGGCCGCTGAGAATCGATCCGGGCCCGTGCTTCGCCGGCGACGGCCCCTGGATCTCGTAGCCGTGGGAGCCGAGCTTGTCGAGCGACAGCCCGCTGATCGGCTTGCCGGGCCCGAACACCACGTACGCCGCGCCCGCCTGGGTGCGCCCGTTGGGGCTCATGCCGGGCGCCGTGACGAGGACGTCTGGGACGCTGTCGCCGTTCACGTCGCCGAGCGGCGCAATCGCCGCCCCCAGCTGGCCGGTCTGCGCGGGGTTCGCTATCTGGAACCCGCGCGCGCCGTTGAGCTGCGGGTCGTCCACGTTCGTCGGCTTGTCGGAGCCGTAGACCACATCCACCACCCCGGAACCCAGCTGCGCGATTCCGGCGGTCCGGTACGGCGCGCCGACCGCGACGTCGTCGATGCCGTCGCCGTTCACGTCGCCCACGGCCGCCACCGACTCTCCGAGCGAACCGGTCCCGGACCCCGTGATGGAGAAGCCCTCCGAGGGTGCGAGTGCGTCGAGGGCGACGGTGGGGACCTGGTCCGGCGAACCGAAGACCACCCAGGCCCGCCCTGCTGCACCGTCGGCGAACGGGTCGCCCACGATCACGTCGTCGACGCTGTCGTGGTTCACGTCGCCCGCCGCGCGGATGACGTAGTTCGCAATTCCGTCCTGGGGACCATCGGGTGCCTCATTCGCGGTCGGCATGTCGATCTCACGTCCAGCGGCACCGAGGTTCTGAAGGTCGATCTGCCCGGCCGCAGCCGGGTCGAACAGCACGAACGCGGCGACGGCTCCGCTGGCCGTCGCGCCGATCACAGCGAGGTCCGGGTGGCCGTTGCCGTTCACGTCTCCCGCGGCCGCGATGCTCATCGCGCCGGGAATCTCGAAGCCGCGCCCCTGGTTCGCCAGCCGGCCCAGGTCGACGTCGGCTGCGTTACCGGCGAACACGACGTAGCCGGTCGACCCGGACCCGTCCGCGGATCTCGCGACGACTCCCAGGTCCGGCTTCGAGTCGCCGTTCAGGTCGCCGATCTGGTCGACGGACGAGATCGTCTCCCCCGCCCGGGGCACGATCGTCCCGAGGGCGTCCGCGGGCAGCGAGACGCGGGTCATCGGCCGGGTCGCGAGCGCGGCGCCGGTGGTAACGGGAGCCGAGGGCAGCGACGGCTCGGACTGCGCCGCCT
>JAXDJC010000235.1:0-7642 GCA_034663685.1 Thermoleophilaceae bacterium | reverse complement strand
TGGGACGAGGCCAAGCTCGACCACTGGTACGAGCACATCTGGCATCCCGAGATCGACTGGCGGGCTATGGAGGGCGCGCCCGACGACGTCGGGCCGATGCACGGACGAGACCAGCTCCGCCGTTACTACGACGAGTGGCTCGAGCTCTTCGAGGACATCACGATCGAGGCGACCGGCCTCAGGGAGGTCGGCGCCTCCGTGGTGGCAACGTTCTCGGTGTCGGCACGGAGCCGGTCCGCG
Organism: Thermoleophilaceae bacterium; assembly: GCA_034663685.1. Taxonomy (GTDB): domain Bacteria; phylum Actinomycetota; class Thermoleophilia; order Solirubrobacterales; family Thermoleophilaceae; genus AC-37. The sequence continues at coordinate 7,402 of JAXDJC010000235.1, read as the reverse complement.
GGCATGGTGACCGAGCTCGCCTTCGCGGCGGTGATCAAGATCGGCGACGGCCGGATCGTTGGCGGCCGGGAGTACGCGACCCTCGAGGAGGCGGTCGCGGCGGCGGAGAGCGGGCTCTAGCTGAGCGCCCTCGAGGTGGACACCCCGCACGGGCCAGCGCGCGTTCACCTGCAGCAAGCTCCGGGCCCGCGTGGGGGACTCGTGCTCGGGCACGGCGCCGGCGGGGGCGTCAGCGCACCCGACCTCATCGCCACCACGAGGGCTGCGCTCGATGAGGGCTTCAGCGTCGCGCTCGTGGAGCAGCCCTACCGCGTGGCCGGTCGCCGCTCGTCGCCGGCTGTGGCGCAGCTCGACGCGGCCTGGGTCGCCGTGATCGAGCGGCTCGCCGGTAGCGAGCTGAAAGGCGTCCCGCTGATCCCCGGCGGCCGCTCGGCGGGCGCCCGCGTGGCCTGCCGCACGGCCGCCGCCACCAACGCGTCCGCCGTGCTCTGCCTCGCCTTCCCGCTGAAGCCCCCGCGGCGCAAGAGCGCCACGGAGGAACCGCCCAGCCGCCTGCACGAGCTCGACGCCGTGAAGGTGCCGGTGCTCGTGGTCCAGGGCGAGGGCGACCGCTTCGGCATGCCGCCGCCCGGCCCGCGGCGAACCGTGGCCCAGGTGCCCGGCGACCACTCCCTGAAGAAGGACCTCCCCGCCGTCGCGGCGGCGGTGCGCGAGTGGTTGCGGGCCCTCTAGCCCTTGCCGGGCGCTCTCCCGCGAACCATCCAGGCCCGCGCCGAGAGCTCGAACGGTCCCTCCGGTGAGTCCAGGCGGCTGTGGAATTCGGCCCTGAGCGCCTCGCGTTCGGGCTCGCCGAGCGAGGTGGTGTGGGCGCCCGCAGGACCCACACCGAGGGTGAACGGCGCCCAGAGGTCGTCGAAGCCGGCGTATGACGCGCGAACCACGATCGGCCCGGTGACCACGTCGAGCAATCCGGCGTCCCTCCACAGCTCCCCGAGCTTGTCGGGGCGACCGTACGGCGTACGCACCCCCTCGTGGAGATCGCGCGTGTCCGGGTCGACCGCCACGGCCGCGTCCCAGAACGCGCGCAGCATGGTCATCTCGGCCGCGTAGTCCCACACGCAGGCCGCGACCACGCCGCCGCTGCGCGTGACACGGAGCATCTCGCGCAGCGCCGCCGGGGCGTCCGGGACGAAGTTGAGGACGAGCTGCGAGAGCGTGAGGTCGAAGGACCCGTCCTCGAACGGGAGCCGATCGGCGTAGGCCACGCGCACATCCGCCCCCGGCACGCGCTCGCGGCACGCCGCCGCGAACGGCTCGGAGGGGTCCACGGCGGCCACCTGGTCCGGGCCGAGCGTGTCGGCGAGCGCGGCCGTGAGCGCCCCGGGGCCGCAGCCCACATCGAGCGCCCGGGATCCCTCCTCGACACCGACGGCTTCGATCAGCGCCCGCGCCAGCGCGCCGCTGTATCTCCCGACGTGGCGGTCGTACGCGTCGCCGGACACCTGAAAGGAGGCCGCCTGCCCCGCTCGGCTCACGTCCCGATCGTACGCCAACCATGGCGCCCGCTGGCTCTACCCTTTCGAGCCGTGATCAGCACCAACCAGTTCAAGAACGGCGTGCACATCGACGTGGAGGGCACGATCTTCAAGGTCGTCGAGTTCCAGCACGTCAAGCCCGGCAAGGGCGGCGCGTTCGTGCGCACCAAGCTCAAGCGAACCACGGACGGCAACGTGATCGACCGCACCTTCCGTGCCGGCGAGAAGTTCCGCCCCGTGCGCACGGAGACGCGCAAGATGCAGTTCCTGTACGCCGACGGCACCGACGCCCACTTCATGGACGTGGAGACCTACGAGCAGTTCACGGTGCCGGAGGAGTCGGTCAAGGAGTCGCTCCAGTGGGTCCTGCCGAGCCAGGGGGTCGAGATCCTCTACGTGGACGAGAAGCCCGCGGACGTGCAGGTGCCGAGTGCGGTCGAGCTGGCCGTGGCCGACACCGAGCCGGGCGTGAAGGGCGACACGGCCTCCGGCGGGGGCGACAAGCCGGCCACGCTCGAGTCGGGCGTGGCCGTGCGCGTGCCGCTGTTCGTGAACGTGGGCGATCGCGTGCGCGTGGACACGCGCTCCGGCGAGTACGTCTCCCGGGCCTGACCCCAGATGCGCCGCACCGACCAGCGCAGGGCGGCGGTGGTGGCGCTCTACCAGCGCGACGTGACCGGCCGCCCGCTCGAGGAGACGGTCGAGCGCACCGCGCACGTGTTCACGCGCGAGCTGACCGCCGGCGTGGATGCCCACCGCGAGGAGCTGGACGGGCTGATCGAGCGCTACGCCCAGGACTGGTCGCTCGACCGGATCGCGCCGCTCGAGCTGAACATCATGCGCGTGGCGCTCTACGAGCTTCTGCACCGCCACGACGTGCCCGACGAGGTGGCGCTCGACGAGGCCATCGAGGCCGCCAAGGAGCTGTGCTCCGCCGAGGCGCCCGGCTTCGTGAACGGGATCCTGGGCTCGGTGCACCGGGAACGGGCTGCCCTGTGAGCGCACTCGACGACGCCATCGCCGAGCTGGAGCAGGCGGCCGCGCGGCTGCGCAGCGAGGAGCTTGCGCCCGAAGAGGCGGCCGACCTGGTGGAGCGCTGCGCGGAGATCGCCGCGCGGGTGGGCACGGAGCTCGACCGCCGCTCCGACCCCGAGGGATCGGCCCCGGGCCAGGAGACGCTGCTCTGACGGCGGCGTCGGCCACGGCCACCTACCCGGTCGAGCTCCAATCGCGGGTGGACGGCTACCTGGCCGAGCTGCGCTTCGCGCACGAGCCGGCGGTGGAGGGACTCGACGAGGCGATGCGCTACTCGCTGCTCGCCGGCGGCAAGCGCATCCGCCCGGTGCTGGCGATGGCCACCGCCGAGGCGCTCGGGCGCGACCTCGACGAGGTGCTCCCGCTGGCCGCCGCCATCGAGCTGATCCACACCTACTCGCTCATCCACGACGACCTGCCGGCGATGGACGACGACGACCTGCGCCGCGGTCAGCCCACCTGCCACGTGAAGTTCGGCGAGGACGTGGCGATCCTGGCCGGTGACGGCCTCTTCGCCGAGGCGATCGCGCTGGTGGCGCGCGAGCAGACCGGCGACCCCGAACGCGTGCTCGCGGCCCTCGGCCACCTCGTCCGGGCGGCGGGCGTGGGCGGCATGGTGGGAGGCCAGTACCTCGACATCACGGTGGGCGACGAGGTGGATCTCCGCCGCGTGCACGAGCTCAAGACGGGCCGGCTGATCGGCGCGTCGATCGAGTGCGTATTGATGCTTGGAGGTGTCACGGGACCTGCCACAATCAGCTGGAGCCGGTTCGCTGCGGAGCTCGGCGTCCTCTTCCAGATCGTCGACGACATTCTCGACGTGACCGGGGACGAGGCCGCGCTGGGCAAGCCGCAGGGGTCCGACGAGCGCCAGGGCAAGCGGACGTACGTCAGCGTGTTCGGCGTGGAGCGAGCCCGGGGGCTGGCGGCGGAGTCGCACGAGAAGGCCCGCGCCGCGCTCGCCGAGGCGGACGGCCGTACTGCGACGCTCGAGCGGATAACCGACTACATACTCACGAGACGAACATGAGCCTGCTCGACAAGATCAACGGACCGCGCGACCTGCACGGCCTCTCCGACCCGGAGCTCCAGGACGTGGCCCAGGAGGTCCGCGAGCTGATCATCGACACGATCGGCGAGATCGGCGGCCACTTCGGCGCCAACCTCGGCACCTGCGAGCTGGCCGTGGCGCTGCACAGCCTGCTCGACTCGCCGCGCGACAAGGTCCTCTGGGACGTCGGCCACCAGGCCTACCCGCACAAGGTCCTCACCGGCCGCCGCGACCGGCTCGGCACCATCCGCACCTACGGCGGCCTCGCCCCGTTCTGCTCGATCGAGGAGTCCGAGCACGACATCATGGGCGCCGGCCATGCCTCCACCTCGGTCTCCTACGCGGTGGGCCTCAAGGAGGCCATGCGCCGCGGGCAGGAGGAGGACGGGCGCGTGGTAGCAGTGATCGGCGACGGCGCGCTCACCGGCGGCGTGGCGTTCGAGGCGCTGCACAACGCCGGCGGGCTCGACGTGCCGATCGTGATCGTGCTGAACGACAACGGGATGTCGATCGCGCCCAACGTCGGGTCGCTCTCGCGCTACTTCAACCGGATCCGCCTGAACCCCGAGCTGCACCGCGCGCGCGAGGTCGTGGAGACGGGCCTGACCAAGATGCCCGCCGGCCTGGGCGAGCGCATCGAGCGGCTCGGCCCGGAGCTGAAGGCGTCGATCAAGGCGTTCTGGGCGCCGGGCCTGTTCTTCGAGGAGCTGGACGTGGCGTACGTGGGCGTGGTGGACGGTCACGACGTGGGCGCCCTGCGCACGTCGATCTCCAGCGCGCTCGAGGCCGACCGCCCCGTCGTGGTCCACATCAAGACCGTGAAGGGCAAGGGCTTCGCGCCCGCCGAGGAGGGCGGGCTCGAGGGCATGGAGAAGTGGCACGCGGCCAAGCCGGCGTCGATCGTGGACCGGGCCGCCGCGCCGAAGAAGCCGGCGTCCGCCTCGGCGGGCCCGCCCAAGCCGCCGCAGTACACCAGCGTGTTCGGCAACGCGCTCGTGGAGGAGTGCCGGCGGGACGCGCGCGTGTGCGGCATCACGGCCGCGATGAACTCCGGCACGGGGCTCAACATCCTCCAGAAGGAGCTGCCCGAGCGCTACTACGACGTGGGCATCGCCGAGCAGCACGCCGTGCTGTTCGCGGCCGGCCTCGCGCTCGGCGGGATGAAGCCGGTGGCCGCTATCTACTCCACCTTCCTCCAGCGCGCGTACGACCAGATCGTGCACGACGTGTGCCTCCAGCAGCTCAACGTGGTGTTCGCGATGGATCGCGCCGGCCTGGTGGGCGACGACGGCCCCACGCATCACGGCGCGTTCGACATCGCCTACATGCGCTGCCTGCCGCACCTCGTGATGATGGCCCCGCGCGACGAGGCGATGCTGGGCGACATGCTCCACACCGCGCTGCGCTACGACGACGGCCCGGTGGCGCTGCGCTACCCGCGCGGCGAGGCCGAGGGCGTGCCGCTCCCGTCGCGGCCGCAGGAGATTGAGATCGGCCGCGGCGAGGTGCTGCGCGAGGGCGCGCGGGTGGCGCTGATCGGCTACGGGTTCGGCGTGCCGCTGGCGCTGGGGGCGGCCGACCTGCTCGAGCAGCACGGGGTGGAGGCGACCGTGGTGGACGCACGCTTCGCGAAGCCTCTGGATGGCGAGCTTCTGACCCAGCTCGCGAGCGAGCACGAGCTCCTGGTGACCGTGGAGGATGGCGTTCTGCAGGGAGGCTTCGGGTCGGCCGTGGGTGAGCTGCTGCTCGACCGCGACCTGGCCGGCGGCACACGCCTCGTGCGCGTCGGGCTGCCCGACCGGTTCGTGACGCACGGCAAGCCCGCGCTGCTCCAGCGTGAGGTCGGCCTCACTCCCGAGGCGATCGTCGAGCGGGTGCTCGAGGACGCGCGGGACCGCGGCGCCGCGCTGGTCTAGGCGCCCCAAAAAGAACGACCCGCCGGGAGAGGCGGGCCGTTCGAGGGAGGAGTGATGCGTTGTTCGTCTCCAGTAGATGAAGACGTGCTCCACCGTACGAACGTTCGCCCGGGGCTTGTGTGGCGCGCGGCACAGACCGGCGTAGGGGCTCCGCGCCGGTACGCTCCCGCCGTGGTCAAGACGAGGCTCGATGCGCTGCTCGTGGATCGCGGCCTGTTCGAGTCGCGCTCGCGCGCCGCTGCCGCTGTGATCGCCGGCTCCGTCCGGCTGGGCTCCGACGGGCTCCGGGCCAGGAAGCCCGGACAGATGGTGGGCGACGACGTGGACCTGGCGGTGGACTCGCCGCCGCCGTTCGTCTCGCGCGGCGGGATCAAGCTGGCGAACGCCCTCGACGCCCTGGGCGTGGACCCGGCAGGAAGGCGCTGCCTCGACGTGGGCGCCTCAACCGGCGGCTTCACCGACTGCCTGCTTCAGCGCGGCGCCGAGCACGTGGTGGCGCTCGACGTGGCCTACGGCGAGCTGCACTGGAGCCTGCGCACCCACGAGCGCGTGACCGTGGTGGAGCGCGCCAACGCCCGCGCGCTGGAGGCGGCGGCGCTCCCGTACGCGCCCGACCTGATCGTGGCCGACGTCTCGTTCATCTCGATCAGCAAGGTGCTGCCGGCGGTGCTGGGCGTGGGCGCGCCGAGCTTCGACTGCCTGGCGATGGTCAAGCCGCAGTTCGAGGTCGGTCGCGAGCGGCTTGGCAAGGGCGGCGTGGTCCGCTCCGCCGAGCACAGGCGCGAGGCCGTGGCCACGGTCGCGCGGCTGGCGGCCGAGGACGGCTGGTCGGTGCTTGGCTTCGCGCCGTCCGGGCTGCCGGGGCCCGCGGGCAACCACGAGACCTTCGTGTGGCTCGGCGAGCCCGGCCGCGCAGGCGCGCTCGAGGACCCGGCGGGCGCTCTCGGCGAGGTGGAGGCATGAGCCCCCCGAAGCGCATCACGGTCTTCACCCACGGCTACTCCGACGACACGCGCCCCGCGATCGAGAAGCTGATCGAGGCGGCCTCGCGCGCGGGCGTGGAGGTGCTCGTGCCCGTGAACGAGGTTGAGAAGCACGACATCGAGGAGCGGCCGGGCTGCCGCACGGGCACGGACCCGAGCGAGGACACGGACGTGGCCGTGGTGTTCGGCGGCGACGGCACGATCCTCACCGCCCTGCGCTCGTGCGCGGCCAGCGACGCGCCGGTCTTCGCGTTCAACTACGGCGCGATCGGCTTCCTCTCGACGGTCGAGCGCGAGGAGCTCGACGAGGGGGTCGCGCGGCTGCTGGAGGGCCGCTTCGAGGTGCTGAAGATGCCCGCTCTCACGGTGGAGCTCGACGGCAAGCCCGCGCTCGGCGTCAACGACATCTCCCTCCACCGCCGCCCCAACAGCCGCGTGGCGCTGCTCGGCTACTCGGTGCGGGGCGACCAGCTCGGCCGCGTGCGCTGCGACGGCCTGGTGGCCGCCACCCCCGTCGGCTCCACCGGCTACAACCTCGCCAACGGCGGGCCGATCCTGGCCTGGGGCGTGGAGGGGTACGTGGTCTCGTTCATCGCGCCGCACACCCTCACCGCGCGCGCGCTCGTGGTGGCGCCCGACGACACCCTCACGGTGCAGAACATGTCCGACCGCGACGCCGTGGACGTGACCACCGACAACCGGCCGGTGGCCGAGCTGGGGCCGGGCGAGGAGCTGGAGGTCCGCTTCCTGCACGACCAGGTGCGGCTCGCCCAGGTCGAGGGCGCCACCTTCTACCACCGCATCCGCGAGAAATTCGGCCGGCTGGCGTACTGAGGCGGGCGGCGGCAGTCCTGGGCTCGGCGGCGGCCCTGGTCCTGGCGT
>JAXDJC010000234.1:0-11330 GCA_034663685.1 Thermoleophilaceae bacterium | reverse complement strand
GCCATCGGCCGCGGCCAGCGCCAGCTGATCATCGGCGACCGCCAGACCGGCAAGTCGGCGATCGGCATCGACGCGATCATCAACAACCGCGACAAGGACCTGATCTGCATCTACGTGGCGATCGGGCAGCGGATGTCGACCGTGGTGCAGGTGGCGGAGACGCTGCGCGAGCACAACGCGCTCGACAACACGATCATCGTGGCCGCCCCCGCCAACGAGGCCGCGCCGATCAAGTTCATGGCGCCGTACGCCGGCTGCGCGATGGGGGAGCACTTCCTCTACGAGGGCAAGCACGCGCTCTGCATCTACGACGACCTGACCAAGCACGCGTACGCGTACCGCCAGATGTCGCTGCTGCTGCGCCGCCCGCCGGGCCGCGAGGCCTACCCCGGCGACGTGTTCTACCTGCACAGCCGCCTGCTCGAGCGTGCGGTCAAGCTCAACGACGACCTCGGCGGCGGCTCGCTCACCGCGCTGCCGATCATCGAGACGCAGGCCTCCGACGTGTCGGCCTACATCCCGACCAACGTCATCTCGATCACCGACGGCCAGATCTTCCTCGAGGCGGACCTGTTCCGCTCGGGCGTGCGGCCGGCCATCAACGTGGGCATCTCGGTGTCGCGCGTGGGCGGCAACGCGCAGGCCAAGCCGATGAAGAAGGTGGCCGGCAAGCTGCGCCTCGAGCTGTCCCAGTACCGCGAGCTCGAGGCGTTCGCCCAGTTCGGATCCGAGCTCGACCAGGAGACCCAGCGCACGCTGGCCCGCGGCGAGCGGCTCGTGGAGACGCTCAACCAGGACGAGCTCAAGCCGTGGTCGCTCGAGGACCAGGTTGCGGCCATCTACTCGGGCACGGGCGGCTACCTCGACCGGATCAAGGTCGAGCGCGTGAGCGAGTTCCACGAGGCGATGCTCCCGCGGCTCCACTCCGAGAACGACGACCTGATGCAGAAGATCGCCGGCGGCGATTGGGACGACTCGATCGAGGAGGCGCTCGGGAACGCGATCGCCGAGGCGATCGACGACTTCGGGCCGGACTTCGACGCCGAGGGCAACCCGCTCGAGGAGGGCGAGTCCGACCGGATCGTGTCCGAGGAGGAGCGCAAGAAGGAGGGCCGGACCTCCGGCTCGTCTGAGGATGACGACGGCGGCGACGATGACGGCGACGGCGATGACGACGAGAAGTCCTCGGAGTCGGGGTCCGAGTCCGAGGCCGCGCCGGTCGGCGGGGTCTAGGGGTTCCCTAGCAGCGGATGGCCAGCCAGAAGGACATCAAGAGCCGGATCTCCTCGGTCAAGAACATCCGCAAGATCACGCGGGCGATGGAGATGGTGGCGGCTGCGCGGCTACGCCGGGCCGAGCAGCGGATCGAGGAGCTGCGCCCGTACGCGGACGCGATCCGGCGGATGACCCGGCAGGCCGTCTCGGCCGCGGAGAACATCCCGAACATGCCGATCCTTCAGGAGCACGACACGGTGAGCAACGTCGGCATGCTGCTGATCACCGGCGACCGCGGGCTGGCCGGCGCGTTCAACTCGCAGATCGTGCGCGCGGGCAACCGCCGCGCGCGTGAGATCGACGAGGACGTGGCGTGGTACGCGGTCGGGCGGCGCGGCGTGTCCTCGATCTCGTTCCGGGGGCTCGAGCTGGCCGGCGGCTACACGGGCTTCACCGACCGCCCCGCCTATTCCGACGCGCGCGGGGTGGCCGACGAGCTGATCCACCACTACGTGGACGGCGCCGTGGACCGCGTGGAGATCTTCTACAACGGCTACGTCTCGGCGATGACCCAGGAGGTCAGGCACGAGACGCTCCTCCCGCTGCAGCAGGCTGACGTGCTGGGCGAGGACGAGGACGAGGAGGAGGACGAGGACGGCGGGGGCGGGGACGACGACGCACCCGACCACAGCCGCTCGCTCTGGATCTACGAGCCGGACCCGGAGGAGATCCTCAAGCGCCTGGCGCCGGACTACGTCGAGATTTCGATCTACCGGGCACTGCTCGAGTCCACGGCGTCGGAGCACGGCGCCCGGATGACGGCGATGCGCAACGCGTCGGAGAACGCCGCCGAGCTGATCGACGACCTCACCCTCGAGGCCAACCGGCAGCGGCAGGCCGACATCACCCAGGAAATCATGGAAGTAGTCGCGGGCGCCGAGGGCCTCCGCTAGGAAGATGACCGGTCCCACGGCCCCACGCACGCGGATGACCCGCGATACCGGCGCTGGATCGGCGTCCTCGGGCTCGCCAATGGCTTCGACATTGGCTTCGCCCTGCGTCCTTGACCAGCTTGGTCTCGCGTGCCCCCGCGCACGTGCGGCCGCGGGACCGATCATCTAAAGGAGACCGAGAACCATGGAACAGGCGACCAGCGAGAATCCAGTCGGCGGCGAGCAGGAGTCCGGCTCCGGCGGCAACGGGTCCGGCGGCGGCAAGAACGTCGGCCGGGTCGAGGAGATCCAGGGCGTGGTGATCGAGGTCGTGTTCCCCGACGACCTGCCCGAGATCTACAACGCCCTGGAGATCGACCTCGAGGCGTACGGCGAGGACGACGAGGTGTCGGGCTCGCAGGAGAGCCACGGCAAGCTGATCTGCGAGGTGCAGCAGCACCTGGGCGACGACCGCGTGCGCGCGGTCGCCATGGACGCCACCGACGGCCTGGCCCGCGGCGCCGAGGTGCGCGACACGGGCGGCCCGATCACGGTGCCCGTGGGCGACGTGACCCTCGGCCGCATCTTCAACCTGCTCGGCGAGACGATCGACCAGGGCGAGCCGGTCGAGGCCGAGACGCGCTGGCCGATCCACCGCCCGGCGCCCAACGTGGAGGACCTCACGCCCACGCGCGAGATCCTCGAGACCGGCATCAAGGTCGTGGACCTGCTCGCTCCCTACGCCAAGGGCGGCAAGGTGGGCCTGTTCGGCGGCGCGGGCGTGGGCAAGACGGTGCTCATCCAGGAGCTGATCCACAACATCGCGCAGGAGCACGGCGGCCTGTCGGCGTTCTGCGGCGTGGGCGAGCGCTCGCGCGAGGGCAACGACCTCTGGCTGGAGATGAAGGAGTCGGGCGTGCTCGACAAGACGATGCTCGTGTTCGGGCAGATGAACGAGCCCCCGGGAGCGCGCATGCGGGTGGCCCTGTCCGGGCTCACGATGGCCGAGTACTTCCGCGAGGAGGGCGGCCAGGACGTGCTGCTCTTCATCGACAACATCTTCCGCTTCGTGCAGGCGGGCTCGGAGGTGTCGGCGCTGCTCGGCCGGATGCCGTCGCAGGTGGGCTACCAGCCGACTTTGGAGACGGAGATGGGTCAGCTCCAGGAGCGGATCACCTCCACCCGCCAGGGCTCGGTCACCTCGGTGCAGGCGATCTACGTGCCGGCCGACGACCTCACGGACCCGGCGCCCGCGTCGGTGTTCGCCCATCTCAACTCGACCACGACGCTGTCGCGCTCGATCGCCGAGAAGGGGATCTACCCCGCGGTGGACCCGCTCGACTCCACCTCCACGATCCTCAAGGCGGACATCGTCGGCGAGGAGCACTACCAGGTCGCGACGCAGGTCAAGGAGGTGCTGCAGCGCTACAAGGAGCTGCAGGACATCATCGCGATCCTCGGCATCGACGAGCTCTCCGACGAGGACAAGCAGGCCGTGCAGCGGGCGCGCAAGATCGAGCGCTTCCTGTCGCAGCCGTTCTTCGTGGCCGAGGCGTTCACCGGCTCTCCGGGCCTCTACGTGAAGGTCGAGGACACGATCCGCGGCTTCAAGGAGATCGTGGAGGGCAAGCACGACGACATCCCGGAGCGCGCCTTCTACATGAAGGGCACGATCGACGAGGTGGTCGAGGCCGCGCGCGGGGAGAAGGACTCGGGCAGCGATGACGAGGACTCCGGCTCCGACGACGACGAGAAGGGCGACGACGACTCGGGTTCCGCCAAGAGCGAGGACGGGGAGAGCGGCAAGGACGGCGACGACGGCGGCGGCAAGGACGAGGACGAGTAGCCGGTGGCACACAAGACGTTCCCAGTCGAGGTCCTGACGCCCGAGGGCAAGGCGTTCGAGGGCGAGGTGGAGATGCTCTCCACGCGCACGAACACCGGCTCGATCGGCATCCGGGCCAACCACGCGCCGCTGATGGCGATCCTCGACCCGACCGAGCTGCGGCTCTACGAGAGCGAGGGCGAGCCCACGCGGTTCGCGCAGGGCGAGGGCTACCTCCAGGTGGTCAACAACAGCGCGCTCGTGCTGGTCGACGAGGTCATGGAGCCGGACAAGCTGAACAAGTCGGACATCGAGTCGCGCCTGAAGGAAGCGGAGCAGGGGCTCGAGTCGGCCGAGGACGACAGCGAGGACGCGCGCCGCTGCGAGCGCAACGTGCGGCGCTACAAGGCCTTCCTAGAGGTGGCCGAGGGGTCCTAGGCCCGTGCCGGACCGCCCGCCGGCGCGCGCACCTGTCGGGCCGCCGGCGTCGCCCCGGCCCGCTGTCCCGCCGCCGCCCCGGCCCGCCCCGCCGGCGGCACGCCGTCCCGCGGGGCCGTGGATAGGCGCGCCCGGGGGAGTCTTCGGCCCGCCGGGCGGCCAGCTGCCACCGCTGCCGCCTCCGATGCCGCGCTTCGTGGCGCCGTCCGCAGGAGCCGCGCCGCTGGTGGTGGCGCAGCCCCCGGGGGGAGCGCCGCCGGTCATGGCCCCGCCGGGCGGGGCCGCGTCGCCGGCGACCACCCGGCCGCCGAGCCTCGCGCCGCGGCCTGCGACGGCTCCTCCGGCTCCCGTGCTGCCCGGCGCGGGCGCGCCGGTGCCACTACCGGACCTCGAGGCAGTGGTCCGCGACGCTCTCGCGAGCGTGGCCGCCGAGCCGGCGCCCCGGTCGGGCACGCGCGCCGCCGCGCTCCCGCCGCCGCCTGGCTCGGGCGCCGCGCCTCCGGCTCCGCCCGCGCCGCTGGTTCCGCCTCCCATGCAGCCGGCCCCGGTCCGCACGCCTCCGCCTGCCGCCGCGGTAGCGCCGCGCGAGCGCGACCTCGCCCAGCGCGTCGGCGACTTCCTCTTCCCGCTCGTGGCTCCGGCGCGCGAGAGCTACAGGGCGGCGTTCGTGGTGGTCCTGCTGTTCGGCCTCACGCTGCCGATCGTGCTGCTGAGGCAGTCGTTCGACGTGCGCTGGCGGCTCGGCCTCTCGGTGGCCGCGTTCTGGGCCTGGGCCAGCCTGATCAACGCCATCTTCTGATCTCACGCCGGGCGTGGGCCGCCGCTAGGCTGCGCGCTCCATGAACGCCGTCGATCCACTCGCCGAGTTCTACGTGGCCACGCCGCGCCAGGCGTCCGGTCTCGCGGGGCGCTCGGCGGTGCACGGCCAGGTCGACGCGATCCTGAACGAGCTGCGGATCCCGGCCGAGGTGGACAAGGACGGCGACTGGACGCTCACCACCGACGTGGGGCCCTTCCTGCTGATCGTCGACAAGGAGCACTACGACGTGATCGCGGTGCAGACGATCCAGTCGATGGAGAAGAAGGTCAAGAACTCCGCGGACGACATGTACGTGCTGCTCGCGCTGAACTTCGAGGCGGGCGGGCTCGCCCGGTTCGGGACGATCAAGGACAGCGGCGCCGACCTGCTGGTGCTCACCGCCCGGCTGGCCCCGGACGCACTCTCGCGCGCGAGCGTGGAGGGAATGCTGCGCGACTGCTTCCGGCTCTCGCGGCGGCTGGACGAGCTGCTCGGCAACGCGCCGCCGCAGCCGGCCGCGCAGCCCGGGGGGTGGCAGGCCGCGGACGCCGCGCTGGCGCACGCCGAGGGCCGGGCGGTGGCGCCGCCCGCGCCGCAGCAGCCCGCTCCGGCCGCCCAGCCGGCGCCGGCAGCGCCGAGGCAGCCCGCACCCGTGGGGCCGCAGCCTCCTGCGGCCCAGCCTCCGCCTGCGGCCCCTCGGCAGCCCGCGCCCGCCGCGCGCCCGGCTCCCGAGCCGGCCCCCGCGGCTCCCCAGCAGGCCCTTCCGCCCGCCAACTGGTACCCGGACCCGCACCGCCAGGCGCGGCTCCGGTACTGGGACGGGCAGCGCTGGACCGAGCACGTGGCGAACTAGCGCACGGGCGCGCCAGCGTCGGAAGGTTCTCGGCGGCCGAGCGCGAATGCACGGCTGATGAGACGGATCTGCCTGCTCCTCGCGCTGGCCACCGCCGGCCTGCTCGCCGCCGCGCCCGCGAACGCCGCCAACGTGGCGCTGTTCAACGACCCGACCTACGTCGGGGGCGGCGACGAGTCCACCAACATCGGCGCCGCGATGGTGAGCCAGGGGCACACGGTGTTCACGTTCACCGACCACTCGGCGGACGGGTTCCGCACCGCGCTCACGGGCCGCGACACCCTCGTGATCCCCGACCTCGCGGGCGGCACCAACCTCCACACTGCCCTGACGGGCGGCGCGCGCGAGGTCATACGCCAGTTCGTGAACGACGGCGGCAGCTTCGTGATCAGCGGCCACGCCACCGGCTCGAAGGCCTCGGCGCTGATCAACTCGATCTTCAACTTCGACCTCGGCGAGGGCGCGGGCGGCGCCGGCACGAAGGTCCCCGAGAAGGCCGCGGACACCGAGTTCGCGGGCGGCCCGGACGCGCTCCCCGGCAACGACTTCATGTCCGGGCTCGACAACGCCACGATCCCGGCGGACGGTCGGATCGTCTACCAGTCGGGCACGCACGCGACGGTGGCGGTGCTCTACCGCGGCCTGGGCTCGATCACCTACCTGGGCTGGGACTGGCACGACTCGAACCCGCCCGAGCCCGGCCTCCAGGACGGCGGCTGGCAGGGCATCCTCAACTCCGCGGTTGCCAGGCCCAGCGTGAGCATCGCCGACGTGGGCGTGCTCGAGGGCAACAGCGGCGTGACCCCGGCTCGCTTCGTGGTCTCGCTGGCGGGAGGCCCGGTGTCCGAGGAGGTGCGCGTGACGCTCGAGGCCGGCGGCGGGACCGCCACCTCCGGCCAGGATTACGCGCCGCCGCCGGCGACGGTGACGATCCCGCGCGGCCAGACCCAGGCGAACGTGGACGTTGCCGTGATCGGCGACACCACCGACGAGTCCAACGAGACATTCGAGCTGCGGGCCACGGCCGTGGCCGGCGCGAACGTGGCGCGCGGCACCGCGCTCGGCACGATCGGCGACGACGACCCGACTCCCGGCCGCTGCAAGAACCGCCAGGACGCCAACGACACCGGCGGCACCCTCACCGGCACGGTGTTCGGTGACCTGCTCGTGGGCGGCATCGGCAAGGACGTGCTGAACGGCGGTGCCGGGCAGGACTGCCTCCGCGGCCGCGCCGGCAACGACCGGCTGAACGGCGGGGATGACGACGACTCCCTGAGCGGCGAGGACGGCAGCGACCTCCTCAGCGGCGGCGCGGGCGCGGACACCCTTTCGGGGGGCAAGGGGAACGACACGCTCTCGGGCGGCGACGGGAACGATCGCCTCGGCGGCGGTGCCGGCAACGACAGGATCAACGGCGGCGCAGGCCTGAACACCTACAGCGGCGGGGCGGGCGACGACAGCATCGTGGCCGCCAACGGCCGCCGCGAGACGATCGACTGCGGCTCGGGCAAGAAGGACGTGGCGCGAGTCGACCGCACCGACACGGTGCGCAACTGCGAGACCGTGATCCGCTAGCCGGGCGCGTCGCTGAACGGCTCGTCCCGATCGCGCACGGCCTGCTTGAAGCCGGCCTCCGCGGCGCGCTGCTGGAAGGCGAAGCCCTCCGGCGTGTGGCGGGCCACGCCGTCGAACACCGTGGCCAGCACCTGGGTGGCGTGCAGTCCCTGCGCGTACATCGTCTGGTTCACGAGCAGCTTGTGCATCACGAGCTGGTTGACCGGCACCAGCGCGATCCGCGCGAGCAGCGCCTCGAAGCGCTCGTCGAGCTCGCCCGGCGGCGCGGACTCGATCGCCAGGCCCCACTCGTGGGCCTCGCGGCCGGTCAGCATGTCGCCGGTGAAGAGCAGGCGCTTGGCCTTCTCGGGCCCGATCCTGTGCGCCCAGACCATCGTGGTGGGCGTGCCCCACACGCGCGCCGGCGGGTAGCCGATCCGCGCGTCGTCGGCGATCACCAGCAGGTCCGAGCAGAGCGCCATGTCCGTGCCGCCCGCCACGCAGAACCCGTGCACCTTGCACACGACCGGCTTGTTCGCGTGGAAGAGCGACATGAAGCCGCGCACGTTCCGGCTCATCATCGCGTAGTCCACCACCGGGTCCCACGTGCCCGACGGATCGTGGTTGCGGGCCTGCACCATCGGGTCGAGGGGCGAGCCGGGCGGCACGTCCCCGGACGAGACGCCCTCCATGTTGCCCTCGGCGCTGGCCACGAGGTCATAGCCGCCGCAGAACCCCTTGCCCGCGCCCGCGAGGGCGATCACGTGCACCGCGGGGTCGAGGTCGGCCTGCTCGACGGCCGCGGCCAGCTCGCGCGGCATCTCCAGCGTTATCCCGTTGCCCCGCTCGGGGCGGTTGAGCGTTATGCGGGCGACCCGATCCTCGACCTCGTAGGTCAGCGTGCTCAAAGCGCCTTCTTCTGCATCCTCTCGGGACTGATCCGCACCACGTCCCATGCGAGCCCCAGGCGCTCGAGCGCGCCGATGGCCAGCGCCGAGGTGTCGAGCTCGCGCCGGCGCAGCCCGTGCGCGGCGGAGGTGGGGAAGGCGTGGTGGTTGTTGTGCCAGGCCTCGCCGAACGAAAGCGGCGCGAGCCAGAAGAGGTTGCGCGACTCGTCGCCGGTGTCGAACCGCCTGCGCCCGAAGAAGTGGCAGAGCGAGTTGATGCTGTAGGTCACGTGGTGGAGGAGCAGCAGTCGCACGGCGCCGCCCCAGAGCATCCCGGTGAGGCCTGCGTGGAGCGACCCGCCGATCGCCCAGCCGAGGAAGAACGGGAGCACGAGGCCGGCGATCGCCCAGAGGAGGAAGGTGCGGTCCACGAAGCGGACGCCGGGGTCGGCGAGGAGGTCGGGCGCGTAGCGCTCCTTCGAGCCGCGCTCGTCGTGGATGAAGAGCCAGCCCATGTGCGCGTGCACGAGCCCCTTCAGGGCGCCGCGGAAGCCGCCGGAGTTGCCCACGTGCGGGCTGTGCGGGTCGCCCTCCGCGTCGGCGAAGGCGTGGTGCTTGCGGTGGTCGGCGACCCATGCGGTCACCGGCCCCTCGATCGCCATCGTGCCCATGATCGTGAGGGCCACGCGGATCGGCTTCTTCGTCTTGAACGCGCGGTGGGTGAGGTGGCGGTGGAAGCCGACCGTGATGCCCAGCCCGGTGGCCGTGTACATGATCGCGAACACGATCAGGTCGCTCCAGCGCAGCGAGCGGTTCCAGGCCTGCACGGCCACGAAGCCGAGCATCAGGAACGGCACCGCGCTCACGATGCCGGTCGCGACGCGGTCGAGCGTCTCGTTCGCTACGGGTTGTATGTCGTCGCGCCCCGGCTGGTCAAACCGGGCCGCTCCGAGTGAGGATGCTTCCAAGTGGCGAGAGACTAGCGGGCGACTTCGCCCCTGCTCAGCGAGCCGGGCTGTGCCGCTCGATGATGCGCTCGAAGTCCACGCCGGCCGGGAGCGTGCCGAGCGCGCGGCCGCGGTCGCCCGCGAGCCGGCTCGAGCAGAACGCGTCGGCCACCGCGGGGTCGCCGTGTCGCACGAGCAGCGAGGCCTGGAGCGCCACCGCCATCCGCTCGACGATCCGCCGCGCGCGCGACTCGATCCCCTCCGGATCGCCCAGCTCCGCCTTCAGGTCGCGCAGGTAGGCGTCCAGGCGCGGCTCGGCGCCCGACGCCGACTCGACCTCGTCGAAGAACGCCTGAACCGCCTCCGGCGTGCGGGCCATCGCCCGCAGCACGTCTAGGCAATTGACGTTGCCCGAGCCCTCCCAGATCGAGTTGAGCGGAGCCTCGCGGTGGATGCGCGGCATGCCCGAGAGCTCCACGTACCCGTTGCCGCCGAGGCACTCGAGCGCCTCCGCCGCGTGCCAGGTCGCGCTCTTGCAGACCCAGTACTTGGAGACCGCCAGCCCGAGCCGCTTGAAGAGCGTCTGCTCCGGGTCGTCCGGCCCCTCGTCGACCGCCCGGGCCAGCCGCAGCGAGGTGAGCGTGGCGGCCTCGGACTCCACGGCCAGGTCGGCCAGCACGTTCTGCATCAGCGGCTGGTCCACCAGCAGGTTGCCGAACGCCGCTCGGTGCGCGCAGTGGTGGATCGCCTGGGCCACCGCCTCGCGCATCAGCCCGGTCGAGCCGAGCACGCAGTCGAGCCGCGTGAAGTTGACCATCTCGATGATCGTGGGCACGCCGCGGCCCTCCTCGCCGACCATGCGCGCCCAGGCGCCGTCGAGCTCGATCTCGCTCGACGCGTTGGAGCGGTTGCCGAGCTTGTCCTTCAGCCGCTGGATGTGGATCCGGTTGCGCTCGCCGTCGGGCGTCCAGCGCGGCAGCAGGAAGCAGGAGAGCCCGCCCTCGGCCTGGCCGAGCACGAGGAACATGTCGCACATCGGCGCGGAGCAGAACCACTTGTGGCCGGTCAGCTCGTACTCGGCGCCGGCGCCGCCGCCGTTCAGCGCGCGGGCGGCGGTGGTGTTGGCCCGCACGTCGGAGCCGCCCTGGCGCTCGGTCATCGCCATGCCGGCGAGCGCGCCTGTCTTCTCCCCGGCGGGCACGAAGCGGCGGTCGTACTCGAGCGACGTGATGCGCGGCTCCCACTCGGCCGCGAGCTCGGGCTGGCGGCGCAGGACCGGCACCGCGGCGTAGGTCATCGAGATCGGGCAGCCGTGGCCGGACTCGAGCCCGCTGCCGCAGAGCATCATCGCCGCGCGGCTCACGTGCGCGCCGGGGCCGGGCTCGCGCCACGGGAGCGAGTGCGTGCCGTGCCGGACCGACAGCTCCAGCAGCTCGTGCCAGGCGGGGTGGAACTCCACCTCGTCGATCCGGTTCCCGTAGCGATCGTGGGTGTGGAGGACCGGCGGGTTCTCGTTGGCGAGCCTGCCCAGGTCGCGGTCGACCGCCTCGCCGGACTCGGCGCCGAGCGCGGTGAGCCGCTCCTCGGCCCAGTCGGCGCCCTCGCGGCGGATGGACTCCACGAGCGCCACGTTCTCGGTGAAGAAGTTGCGCCCCTCGAGCGGCGGCGGCTGGTTGAGGACCTCAGACGTGGGCAGGGTCGACGAGATCACGCGCGTTCTCCTTGGGTAGGGCTCGGATGCAGAAGTCGACGAGGCTCGCGATCATCGCGTCGCCGCCGCTCCCCTTGGGCGAAAGTGGTCCTATGAGAGCCTCGCCCACGGCGCCGACCACCGCGGCGGCGGTCGTCTCCGTGTCGTGGGCGCGCAGCTCGCCGGCGGC
>JAXDJC010000223.1:0-6405 GCA_034663685.1 Thermoleophilaceae bacterium | reverse complement strand
GCTCGCCGCCCGTTAGTGTTCCGCCTCCAAGCTCTCGGAAATGAAGGAGGCGGCATGCCAGGCCTCGCGGGTCGCATGTCCACAGTCGTAAAGGCGAAGATTTCGAAGATGCTCGACCGGGCGGAGGACCCCGGCGAGACCCTTGACTACGGCTACCAGAAGCAGGTCGAGCTCCTCCAGAACGTGAAGAAGGGGATCGCCGACGTGGTTACGTCGAAGAAGCGGCTCCAGATGCAGTCGAAGAAGCTCGAGGACTCGGTGGTCAAGCTCGACACTCAGGCCCGGCAGGCGCTCTCGGCCGGCCGCGAGGACCTCGCGCGCACGGCGCTCGAGCGCAAGACGCTCGCGCAGACCGAGCTCCAGTCGCTCGACACGCAGATCAAGGAGCTCGAGGGCCAGCAGGAGCAGCTGATCGCCAACGAGAAGAAGCTGCGCACCAAGATCGAGGCCTTCCGCACCAAGAAGGAGGTCATCAAGGCGCAGTACTCCGCCTCCGAGGCCCAGGTGCGGATCTCCGAGGCAGCCAACGGGGTGGGCGAGGAGATGGCCGACCTCGGGCTCGCGATGCAGCGCGCCCAGGACAAGACCGAGGACATGCGGGCGCGCGCGGGTGCCGTCGAGGAGCTGGAGAAGGCCGGCGCGTTCGAGGACATCACCGCCCTCGGCGACGGCGGGAACAGCGACATCGACCGCGAGCTCCAGCAGCTCACCTCAGGCGTGCAGGTCGACGACGAGCTGGCCAAGATGCGCGCCGAGCTCGGCACCGGCGGCGGCGAGGCCGCTCCGGCACTCGAGCCGGGCGGCGAGGCCGCTCCCGCGGGAGAGCCGGCACCGCCCGGCGAGTCCACTCCGCAGCAGGGGGGTCCGGCGTGATCGTCCGCATCCTCTCCGAGGGGCAGTTCACGCTGCCAGACGACGCCCAGGCCAAGCTCAACGAGCTCGACAACGAGGCGGTCACCGCCGTCGAGTCCGGCGACGAGAGCCGCTTCCACGAGCTGTTCTCTCAGATGATCGAGAGCGTGGTGAGCGGCGGCGAGCCGGTCCCCGACGAGGAGCTCGTGACCGCGGACATCATCATCCCGCCGCGCGACCTCACCTTCGAGGAGGCCAAGGGCGAGTTCACGGGCGACGGGATAATCCCGGACTGAGCAGGCGCTTTCCCGGCGGACGTTTAGCTCCGCCGGGTTCCGAGACAACCTAGGTAGGCAACAGCCGGTTCGGCCCCCCGCACCGGCTGCACAAGCGTCGCCGGCGCCGGTCCTCACCGCCCCTCGAGGACCGTCGCCGCGGCGCTTTCTTGTTTCTTGAGCGTTCGGCCAATAGGCTGCGCTGCGCTTGACTCTTTTTGAGCCTCGAGCCACCCGAGCCGTTCACTTCGCTGGGCGACGGGCAGCAGCGAACGCTCGGACTCGGCGACATCAGCTGCATGCGGAACCTCTACGACCCGTGAGATTCGCGGCGGCTATCGCTGCCGTGGTCGCATGGTTCGTGACGACCGCGTCCCCGGTGGGCGCGGCCGTCAGCGGTTCGGCCACGGTCGATCCCACGGAGTGGACCTTCCCCGCCACGAAGCAGGCGACCTTCCGGCTCGGCCTGCGCAACGACGGTGCCCCGCAGTCGTTCGCGATCGAGATGAACCCGAGCTTCTACGCCTACGACGCCGCCGGCCGCGTGCTGGAGGGCTCCCCGCTAGGCCCCACGCTGTCGATCGCCAACGAAGGCCAGCTCTCGTTCGGGCTGCTGGGACGGTCGGAGATCGGGCTGCCCGGGTGCTCGCCGCGAGAGAACCGGTACCACGGCTACGAGCACGAGAAGTCCGTGGTGGACGTCTCGATGCCCGCCGACTCCGTGGGCACTCTTGTGGTGCGGCGCGAGTGGGGCGAGCATGCCCCGTGGCCCGACTCGGATCTTCGGCTTGCCTTCCGGCTCAGCAACGACCTCGTCGGTCCCGGCACCGGCACGCTCGACCGGGAGCAGGATGTCCTTCCGCCCGCGCCGGTGCGCCGCGGTCCGACCGGCGTGCGGATCAGGTTCGAGACCCGCCCGGCATCACGCGACCCCGGGCCGGCTGCACCACCCGAGATCGCGGCCGGCACTCCGATCGCGGTGACGGGGACCACCGACCCGCCGCTTGCCGGGGCGCGAATCGCCCTTCGCTTCTACGGGCCCGAGAACGACCGCACGCGCACGACGCTCGCCGTCGTCGAGACCGATGACGCGGGCCACTTCGGCGTGGCCGGCTGGCGGCCGGCGGCGGCGGGCGAGTACGAGCTATGGGCGTTCTACAGCGCGGACCGACCGGGGGTGGTCGATGATTACGCGTGCCCTCGGACCTTCAGGCAGGCCGGCACCTACCAGCCGCCCCCCAGCCCCGGGCGGCTCCGCGTTCGCTCACACGCGGCGCACCTGACCGCGCGCAGCTCGGTGCCGCTCCGGGCCACGTGCGTCGGCGGCGGCGAGTGCACCGCTCGCCTCGCGCTGAGCGTGCCGGCCCATGCGCTCGGCGAGCACAGTGCGCGGCCGGTGGCGCTCGGCAAGAGGAAGGTCGGCCTCGGCCGCGGTCTGTCTCAGCGCTTCGAGATCGCGGTGGACCGCCGCTGGCGCGCGCCCGTGCGGAGGGCGAAGCGACTTACGGTGACCGTCACGGGAGCCTCGAGCCGGCGGACCATCGTCCTCCGGCCCTGACCTCTGCCTACAGCGGGATCTCCCAGAGCGGGAACCAGCGCTCGAGCTCCTGCTCGATCGGCAGCTCGGCCCCGATCTGGGCCTTCAGCCGCAGCTCGTGCTCGTTGTCGCGCTGCTGCTCGCCCTTGGGCACGAACGGGTAGTAGGCCCCGCGCTTGAAGTTGTAGATGAAGTAGACCGGCTGCCCGTCCTGCTCGAACGCGAACACCGCGGCCAGCAGGCGGTCGCCGTAGCCCGCTCCCTCGAGCTGGCTCGAGACCACGTTCACGGCCACCACCAGGTCCTCGAAGTCGTCGTCGCGAAGCACCATCCAGCGGTAGCCGAACTTGTCGTCGGCGGTCTCCACGGTCGTCCCCGTGTCCTCGGCCTGGCCGCGCAAGAGCTCCTCCGCCTCCTTCACGATGCTGGTGAAGTCGACCGTCGCCAGCGGCTGGAACACGATCCCGGCGGCCTTCCGGCTCGTCATCCCAAGGCTCGTCTCGAAGGTGATGTGGGCCGTGGACATCGCGAAGAGCCGGTCCTGCGCCGGCGCCTTCAACTTGCGGCCGCCCCCCAGCAGGGAGTCGAGGAAGCCCATCAGCGGGCGATCGCGCCGCTCGCCTGGAGCTGCGCCTCGATGCGGTTGAGCGCCTCGATCCGCTTCTCCATCGGCGGGTGGGTGGCGAACAGGTTGGTGATCGACGCCTTGGCGCTGGCCGGGACGATGAAGAACGCGTTCATGCTCTGGGCCTCGCGGAGGTCCTCCTGCGGCACCCGCTGCATCTGCCCCGAGATCCGCATGAGCGCCGATGCGAGCGCGCTCGGCCGGCCGGTGATGAGGGCCGCGGTGCGATCGGCCGTGAACTCGCGGTAGCGCGAGAGCGCGAGCATCAGGAAGAACGAGATCACGTAGACGACCATCGAGACGAGGATGACCACGAGGAATCCGGGGCCGTCGTCGTCGCTGTCGCCGTAACCGCCGCCACCGCCGAAGAAGAAGCCGAACTGGGTGATCATCGCCGCGACCGACGCGAAGAAGCTGGCGATGGTCATGATCAGCACGTCGCGGTTCTTCACGTGCGAGAGCTCGTGCGCCATCACGCCCTCGAGCTCGTGCGGCTGGAGCGTCTCCATGATCCCGGTGGTGGCGCACACAACCGCGTTCTTGGGCGAGCGGCCCATCGCGAAGGCGTTCGGCATCGGCGTGTCCGCCACGGCGATCCGCGGCTTGGGCAGGTCGGCCTGGATGCAGAGCCGGTCGATCATCGCGTGGAGACCGGGCGCCTGGTCGGGCCCGACCTCCTTGGCGCCCATCGCGTGCAGCGCGAGCTTGTCCGAGAGGAAGAACTGAGCCAGGGCGAGGCCGCCGAGCGCGACCACCAGGATCACGGCACCGGCGCCCGACGCGATGATCACCCCGGCGAAGGCCGCGTAGAGCAGCCCGAGCATGAAGAGGGTGAACAGCATCCGGGCCTGGAGGCCGGGGTCCCGTCCGAACGAAGTGCGCGTTTGAGCCATGCCCCTGATTCTAGGTGGGGCGATCAGGCCGCTCTAAAGCGGGCGCGGTGGCCCGAGCCGCGGGCGCCCAGTTCGGTCAGGGGGCGAGCAGCGGATCGGACCAGACGCGCTGGTCCTCGGTGCCGAGGTGCCAGAAGCCGGTCCCGATCCCGGCCTCGCGGGCGAGCGCCACGCGCCGCGAGAGGGTCTCCGCGTCGGCGTACCAGACCTGGTGCGGGGTCCCACCGGCGTCCGTGTAGGAGAAGTGCTTCGAGCCGCTCGCCTCGTCCATGACCGGCGCGGCGCCCACCTGCCGGATCAGCGCCAGCACGTCCTCGTACTCGCGCGAGACGGCCGGCTGGTCGGCGCCGCCGTCGCCGGGCCAGTCCATCCCGTAGAGCGGGCTGCCGAGCACGAAGCGGCCCGGGTCCGGCATCGTCCTGATGTAGCTCACCACGCTGCGCAGCCACGTCATGTCGTCCGGCGAGCCGGGGCCCGACGTGGTCCAGTGCAGCCCCCACGCCATCACGAAGATCGTGTCCGCGTGCTGGGAGAGCGCCGTGTAGTCGAAGAAGCTCGAGCGCGGGTGGTTCAGCACGTCGCGCTCCTTCGGCGATACCGCGATCGACAGCTGGCGGCCGCTGTCGTGCAGGCGCTGGGCCAGGTCGGCGGCGAACGACGTGAAGAGGTCGCGGTCGCTCGCGTAGCCCTTCTCGAAGTCCAGGTTGGCGCCGGTGTAGCCGTTCGTGACCACGCGCTCCACGATCTGGGCGATCCACTGCTCGCGCAGCGCCGGCTCTGTGAGCATCCGGTGGAGGACGGTCTCGCGCTGGCAGTTGAAGCGCGGGAGCACGCGCAGCCCGCGGGCGAGCGACCAGCCCGTGACGAGTGGGTCGTCGCGCCCGGTGAGCGCCGCGGCGGCGCTGCAGTCGAAGTAGGTCGGCTGGACCGTGCCGATCCGCCGGTAGTTGGCCTGGAGGTCCTGGAAGCTGCGGTCGGTCGAGGCGAGCAGGAACGCGAGCGCCCGCCCGGCGGTCTGCTCCGGCCGCGCTGTGGTGGCCGTGATCGCCTCGCTCGCGGGGCTGAGGTAGCCGAGGCTGTCGACGGCCACCACCGTCAGGCGATGCGTGGCGGAGGCGGCGAGATTGGTCAGCCGGAAGCTCGTGCCCTGGACCTGGCGCACGAGCCGGTCGTCGCGGAACACGCGATAGCCCACGATCCGGCCGCGCGCCGGCACGCTCGCCGCCCACGACAGCGTGAGCGCACTCGCGTCGATGTCGCTCGCGGCAAGCGCGGAGGGCGCCGGCGGCGGCTCGTGGCCGGTCTGGACGGTGACTGTGTCGCTCGCCCGGCCCAGCTTGCCGTGCGCGTCCACGGCCGCAACGGTGAGCCTGTAGGTGCGGTTGGAGCTCACGCGCATGTCGGCGAAGGTCTCCTTGGTCTGGCCGAACGTGGTGCCGTCGCGGAACACGCGGTAGCCCACGATGCGCGCGTCGCCCGGCACCGCGGCTTCCCAGGTGAGGTGCACCGAGGCGGCTCCGGCGGGATTGCTGGCCCCGATCGCGGGTGTGCCGCCGGGCACCAGGTAGACGATCCTGCGCCGCAGCCGCTGGCCGCAGCGCGTGACCTTGCCGCGCTTCGAGACCGGCCGCACGGCGAACGTGTACATGCCGCCGATCCGCACGCGCACGCGCTTGGACACGCCGCGCGTCTGGCCCACCACGGCGCCGTTGCGGTACACGCGGTAGCGGGTCCCGGCCGGGGCGTTCGGTCGCCTGAGCCAGCTCAGCGTGCCCCAGGTGCGGCCCGGCGTGCGTTCGAACGTGATGCCGGACGCGCGGTCGCAGCTCAGTCGCTGCGCGGCGCTCGCCGGCGCGGGCGCGGCGGCGAGGAGAAGCGCGACGAGCGCCACGGCGGCGGCGAGCGGCCGGGTTACGGCGAGCGGCCGGCTCATCAAACCGCTCCCGGCGACTGGTCGCGCAGCCACATGTAGAGGCGGTCGGTCGTGATCCCGGAGTGGACCACGAGCCGCTGCGCCTCCCCCACGGCCCGGGCGTAGCCGGGCTGGTTGCGAGGGTTGCGCGCGAAGTACACGCCGTACTGCCGCGTGAGCAGCTCGCGCATGAACTGCGGGATCGCCGGGTCGTTCGTCCGCTCCTGCCCGTAGTCGCCATACGGGAGGGCGAACGCGTGCGGGTCGAAGCCCTGGTCGCGCAGGCGGTCGCCGGCGCCGAACACGTCCTC
>JAXDJC010000217.1:0-40440 GCA_034663685.1 Thermoleophilaceae bacterium | reverse complement strand
TTGGGCGCGACGATGCGCGACAGGCGCTCGCCGGCGCCGAGCACGAGGTTGAGGCCGGGCGCCATCAGGCGGATCAGCATCTCGACCTGGTCGCGGCGGCGCCGCTGCTCGGGCGTGAGCGGCATGCCCTCAGGCTGTCCTCTGGGTGATCGGCACGACGCCCGAGTCTAGGGAAGGCGGAGTAAGGTCCGCCCGCATGCGCCGCCTAGCGCTCACCGCGATCGGACGCGACCGGCCCGGCATCGTGGCCGCCGCGTGTCGCGTGCTGCTCGCCCACCGGGCCAACGTGGAGGACTCGCAGATGACGATCCTGCGCGGCCACTTCACGATGATGCTGGTGGTCTCGGTGCCCGAGGAGGCCGACCTGGGCACGCTGCGCGACGACCTGGATGACGTGCGCGGCGAGCTCGGCCTCGAGGCGATCCTGCTGAGCCCGCTGGAGGACGTGGACCCCGAGTCCGAGCCGGTGCCCACGCACATGGTGACCCTCTACGGCTCCGACCACCCCGGCATAGTGCACGCGGCCACCGCCGCCCTCGCCGAGCGCGGCGTGGACATCACCGACCTCACCACCAAGCTCGTCGGCGAGGGCGGCGACGCCCCGCCGCTCTACGCGCTGATGATGGAGATCGCACCCCCGCCGGGCGCGGATGCCGCCGAGCTCGAGCGGGCGCTGAAGAAGGTGGGCGAGGACCAGGGCGTGGAGGTATCGCTGCGGGCGCTCGAGTCCGAGGCGCTCTAACGCGCCGATGGCGGTCCGCGAGGTACTGCGGGTCCCGCACCCCAAGCTCAAGGAGACCTGCCGGCCGCTAGCGGGCGACGAGCTGGCCGAGGCCGAACGCGTGGCGCGCGACCTGCTCGACACGATGCGCTCGTTCCCGCGCTGCGTGGGGATCGCCGCGCCGCAGATCGACGAGCTGGTGCGGCTGGTGGTGGTGGACGTGAGCGAGCACCCGAAGGCGACCGTGTCGAACGGGGAGCTGGTGCTGGTGAACCCGCGGGTGGTGGAGTCCTCCGGCGCCGAGGTGGCCCGCGAGGGCTGCCTGAGCATCCCCGACCTCACGGCCAACGTGCGCCGCGCCACGGCGATCGCGCTCGAGGCGAGCGCTCCGGACGGCTCGCCTGTGGCGATCGACAGCGAGGGCTTCGAGGCGCGCTGCCTGCTCCACGAGATCGACCACCTCGACGGCGTGCTCTTCCTCGA
This sequence comes from Thermoleophilaceae bacterium, assembly GCA_034663685.1. Classification (GTDB taxonomy): domain Bacteria; phylum Actinomycetota; class Thermoleophilia; order Solirubrobacterales; family Thermoleophilaceae; genus AC-37. The sequence continues at coordinate 39,236 of JAXDJC010000217.1, read as the reverse complement.
CCGCGTGGACTCGCTGGCCACCGACGTATTCAGGCGCAAGAACTACGGCTGAGCGGGCAGAGGACCTACGCCTGAACCCGGCAGGGCCTACGGCTGAACCGGCGCGGCGAGCGAGCGGATCGCCTCGGCCATCGCCTCCGGCGCCTCGTTGGGCACGAGGTGACCGGAGCCGGCCTCCCGCAGCTCCGCGCCGGGGATCATCTCGGCCAGGACCTCGGACGGCTCCCGGAACGCCTGAGGCGTTCGGGTGCCGGCCAGGAGCGTGATCGGCGTCCCGATCTCGCGCAGCCGCCGCGGCGGAACGGACCAGTTGGCGGCCGCCGCCACGTCGGCGGCAAACGCGCGCGGATACTGAAGCGCGCTCATGGCGCGCTCGCGCCCGACCACCTCGAGCGCCTGCGGGCCGCACACCTCGCGGGTGAAGGCGGCGATCGCACCGTCCGAGCCGTGTGCCGCGGCCCCCTCCTCGATCGCCGCGCGCAGACCCGACATCGCCTCCGCCCCGCCCGACGCCAGCCACAGCATGGGCGGCTCGGCCAGCACCGCGGCGCTCACGAGCTGCGGCTCGCGCACGATCACGTCCAGGCAGGTCATCGCGCCGAAGCTGTGCCCGCAGAGGAGTGCCGGCGCCGCGTCCAGCCGGCGCAGCAGCGCGATCAAATCGTCGCCGTGCTCCTCCACCGTGGTGCTCGTGTAGCCCTCCGGCGCGCCGCTCGCGCCGTAGCCGCGGCGGTCGTAGCGGATCGTCCGGAAGCCCTCGCCCAGCGCCTCGAGCACCTCGTCCCAGATCGCCTTGGTGGACGCCGTGCCGTGAACGAGCACGAGCGGCCGGCCCTCACCGCGCTCGTCGTACGCGAGCTCGACGCCCGCGCCCTCGACCGTGCCCGCGCTCACTTCCCGACGGGGTAGAAGCGCCGCATCGTCTCGAGCGTGATCCAGCGTGGCGCGAACCGGCCGAGGATGGCGCTCGCCCGCGTGGCCGGTCCGGGGATCACCACGCGCTTGCCCGCGTCCATCCCCTCGATCGCCGCGCGGGCGGTGTCCTCCGGGGAGACCGACACGCCCGGGATGCTCATGAGGTTCTCGTCGATCGAGGCCACCTCGCCGAACTCGGTGGGGACGGGGCCCGGGCAGAGCGAGGTGGCGCTCACGCCGGTGCCGTGCAGGTCGGCGGTGAGGCCCTCGGTGAGGCTGAGCACGAACGACTTCGTGGCCGCGTACGTGACCTGCCGCGGCACCGGCTGGAAGGCCGCCACCGACGCGACGTTGAGCACCGCGCCGCGGCCGCGCTCGACCATCGGCGGGATCAGCTCGGCGCACAGGTGCAGCACGGCCTCCACGTTCGTGCGCACCATCTGCAGCTCGGTGTCGGTGTCGAGCTCGTGGAAGAGCCCCCCGCTGCCGAAGCCGGCGTTATTGACGAGGATCTCCACGTCGAGCCCGCGCCGCTTGAGGGTGCCGAGCAGCCGCCCGCGAGCCGCCGCGGCCGCAAGGTCGCAGACCGACACGTCGGCGCGAGTCCCGTGCTCGGCCTTCAGCTCCTTGGCCAGCGCCTCGAGCCGGTCGCGGCGGCGGGCCACGAGCGTGACGTTGTATCCGCGCGCCGCCAGCTGCCGGGCGAACTCCGTGCCGATTCCCGACGACGCGCCCGTGACGAGCGCGGTCGACTCCTCGCGTGGCGGCGGCAGCGACATCCGGTGGCCGAGGCTACCCGGTCCTCCCTACACTCGGTCGCATGGCTCCAGAGGAAGATCCATTCGGCGGGCTCTTCGGTGACCCGGAGGAGCTCCGGCGCCGGATGGCCGAGCTGGCCGAGCAGATGCAGGGCGCGCAGACGGTGGCGTGGGCCGACAACGCGATCAAGCTCGCGGTGGAGATGACCGTGGCCGGCATCAACCGGCTGAACCTGCAGGGCAACGCGGAGCAGCAGGCCGCGGAGGTCCGGCAGGCGATGGGCACGCTCTTCCCCGAGGCCGTCACGCTCGTGCGCGAGGCTCGCCTCGGCTTCGGCGCCTAGACGAACCCGGCAGCCTTCCGCTCCGCCTCCTCCTGCTCGCGCTGCGCCTTCCCGCGCGCGATGACCTCCTTGAAGCTGCGCACGCGGAAGATGAACACGAGCGCGGCGAAGCCGACGCCGAACGTGAACGCCGCGATCGCCAGCTGCTGGCCCACCGAGTAGGCCGCCACGGTGGAGGCGCCGGCCGCCGAGCCGCCGAAGACCTTGACGAGCAGCGCCTGCTGCGCGCCCGCCCCGCCGGGCGTGAACGGCAGCGCGGCCGAGACCGCCTGCACCCCGAGCACGAGCAGCACGTTCTTGACCGAGCCGCCCACGTTGAACGCCTCCAGCAGGAACCAGAAGGCGGCGAAGCGGAAGATCCAGCCGGCGAACTGCACGGCGAAGACCTCGCGCAGGTAGCGGCGGCGGTCGAACGCGATCGTGAGCCCCTTGCGCACGCCGGCCCAGAACGCGCGCACCCGCGCCGACAGCAGCGCGGTGGCCACGATCGCGCCGATCCCGAGGGCCGTGAGCAGGAACAGCGTGAACTTGGGGTGCTGGGCGAAGTAGGAGAGCTCGAAGGCGTTGAGCTGGGAGAGGTCCGGCGGCTTGGGGAAGACGCCCTGGGTGAGGGCGAAGATCAGGATCGTGCCGCCGGCCACGATGTCGAAGCCGAACTCGACCGCGAACGCGCCCGCCGTTGCCGGATAGGTTGCGTGGGGGATCGCGTTCTTGGTCAGGAACAGGCGCACCACGTCGCCGCCACGCGCCGGGATCACGCTGTTGAACCCGTAGCCCGCCATGTACGCGCCCCAGATCTCGCGCCAGCGGAACGGGGTCTCGGGAAACGCCGCACGCAGGATGTGGAACGACGCGCGCGAGCGCAGGGTCAGGTAGATGCCGAACGCCAGCAGCGCGATCGCGAGCGAGCCCCAGTGGACCGCGGCGAGGTTGGAGAAGAACTGCCCGACGGCGTCGAAGAACGACCGGAAGGAGTCACCGAGGGTGGCTGGGGGCGGCACGGTCCAACCTTACGGGCGAGCCCCCGCCAGGCGGAGCACGGTGCGCAGCGACGTGTCCGGCCCGGGCCAGTGCTCGGACAGGATCTCCGGGCCCGCGCCGCGCACGAGCCAGCGCAGCGCCAGCGCCACCAGCAGCGCGTCGTCGAGCTGGCCCAGCACCGGGATGAAGTCCGGGATCAGGTCGAACGGGAAGGCGAGGTACGCGCCGACGGCGATCAGCATCAGCTTGCGCGGCCGCGACACGCGGGCGTCGCCGATCAGCCGCTTGAAGAGGATCGCGCAGTGCGGCACGAAGCCCGCGAGCGCCCTCACCGGCGCGGCCGCCCGGTCACTTCAGCAGCCGCGAGAGCCGGCGGTCCTTCAGCACGCGGCCGCCCGTCTGCTCGTTCGGGCAGTAACACATGACGTAGTCCTTGAAGTGCACGGCCTCGATGGTGGTGCCGCAGCGTGGGCAAGGCTCGCCGGCCCTGCGGTGCACTTGGAGCGGCATCGGCGCCTTGTCGGGGAGCGAGTCGCCCACCACCTGCTCGTAGTGGTCGAGCGCGGAGCCGAGCGCCTGCCCGATCGCCGCGTGCAGCCGCACCACGTCGTCCTCGGCCAGGTCGTCGCCCTGCCGGAACGGCGAGAGGCTCGCCTGCCAGAGGATCTCGTCCACCCACGAGCGCCCGATCCCCGCGATCACGCGCTGGTCGCGCAGCAGCGAGTGCAGGTGGCGGGGCTGGTCGACCAGCTCGGCGAACCGCTCGAGCGGCAGCGGCGGGTACGCCTCGGGCCCGAGCTTGACCACCGCCTCGTCCTTCTCCAGGTCCTCCAGCGTGAGCAGCTTGGCCCAGGCCCGCTGCTGGGTGCCGAACTCGCGCAGGCGCAGCTCGCGCCCGTCGTCGATCCGCACGAGCAGCCGCGAGCGCTTGTCGCGCGGCGAGGCACGGTCGCCGAACACCTGCAGCCGCCCGGCCGACATCAGGTGCACGAGCAGGGCGAGCGGCTCGCCGCCGCCCCCGGCGGGCGCCGAGAACTCGACCACCGGCATCTTTCCGATCCGCCGCACGCGCTCGATCGTGCGCCCGGCGAGGGCGTCGAGCGGCGGCGCGAAGGTCTTCATCGTGACCATCCCGGGCGCCATAGCCGACTCCACGGTGGCGCCGGCCAGCGCGGTGTTGAGGCGGCGCGCGGCGATCTCGACCTCGGGCAGCTCCGGCATGGAGCCGAGGTTAGGTCAGCGGACCGTGACGGTCTGCGTCATGCCGACCGGGTGCAGCGTGCACATCAGCCGGTAGGTGCCGGGCACCTTGAACCTGACGCCGAACCTCCGGCCGTCGTTCAAATTGCCCGACGAGAACCCGCGCGGCCCGTTGGCCAGCGTGATGTTGTGCAGCGTGGACGGGCCGAAGCTCCAGTTGAGCGTGGCGCCCTTCGCCAGCGCCACGTTGGGGATCGTGAAGTAGGAGTCCAGCGCCTTCACCGTGGCACCGCTCTTCACCGTGCGCGTCTTGCCGTCCGGGCGCGAGATCGACACCGCGCGGCCCTTCGAGTCCACGCCGGTCAGGGGCACCACGAACTTGGGGGCCTTGGTGCGGAACTTGTCGCCGCGCACCTGCGCCGGCTGGATGTTCTGCCCGTCGGTGGGCGCCGGCGCGCAGGGCTCGCTGACCTCGCCCGGCGCGAGGTACACCAGGTTGATCCCCATCACGCGCGTGTGCGGGCGGCTGTTGTCGTAGCGCGAGGTCAGCCGTATGTGCTGGCCCTTCTGCACCGGGAAGCCCTGCTCCGAGAGCCAGCCGGTCATGGAGATCGGCCCGGGCTCGTGCAGGATCGGCCGGAGCGTGTAGAACGGGTGGTCGGGCATCCCCCACGCCGGCTTGGAGGTCATCACCTCGCGGTTGTTGCACTCCACCTGGCTGATCTCGGTGGAGAGGCCGCCGCCGTGCACGTGCCCGCCGCCGGCCACGATGCGCCCGGACTCGGGCACGGCCAGGTCGTATGTGCGCTGGTGCACGGAGCCCGGGGCGCCGTCGCCCGGCACGTCGTAGACCGGGTCGGCCCGGCAGTTGACCACGTCCATCCAGAGCGGGCGGACGGGCTTGAGCGTGCCCGAGTCGTCCCACGTGACCGTGTAGCGGATCTGCACGTTGTCCTTCACCCCGCGGTGGTTCATCAGCATCCAGACCATGTACCAGGGCTGGCTCGAGCGCACGGGCATGCCGTCGCCCGGCGGCAGCGCCAGCACCTGGCGCTCCTCGCCGGCCGCGAACATCGGCTCGCCGGCGCCGGGCAGCTTGGTCTTGTTGTCGAAGCCCGTGATCGTGTCGCAGCCGGGGTGCTGCACGCCGAGCCGCGCGAACACGATGTGGTGCAGCATCACCCGGTTGATCGGCACCTGCGTGCCGTCGGGGTTCACGATGTCCACGCTCATGTGCGTGATCGAGCCGTCGATCCCCGGGTTCTGGATCGCCTGGGTCTGCTGGACCTCGAACGGGTCCATCTGGACGGGGTAGTCGAACGACTGCGTGTGCGTCTCGGCCAGCGCGGGAGTCGCGAAGACGGCAAGGCAGAGTGCGACGAGCGCGCACACGGGGGGCCAGCGGCGCATCGAGTTGAGCCTAGGCGAAAATGACGCGCGCGTCATCGCTACTGGCGCGGGTACCCTCCGCCGGATGCGCATCGCGGTGTCGAGCGACGAGCGGACGGGCGTGGCCGAGGCGGTCGTGGAGGAGCTCCGCCGGCGCGGCCACGAGCCCGTCGCGCACGGTGCGCTGGCGGACGGCGAGCGTCCGGATTGGGCGTGGGCGAGCGAGGCCGCGGCGCGCGACGTGGCCGAGGGCCGCGCGGATCAGGGGATCGTGTGCTGCTGGACGGGCACCGGCGCCTCGATCGCCGCGAACAAAGTGGGCGGCGTGCGCGCGGCCCTGTGCGCCGACGCCGAGACCGCCCGCGGCGCGCGGCGCTGGAACGACGCGAACGTGCTGGCGCTGTCGCTGCGCACCACGAGCGAGGCGCTGCTGGGCGAGATCCTCGACGCGTGGTTCGAGGGCAGGCCGAGCGCGGACGAGGACGACGCGGCGAACATCCGCCACGTCGGCGAGATCGCCCAGCCGCCCCGGCCCTAGCCGCGCTTCGTGGCGATCTTGAAGCCGACCCGGTAGGGCTTGGCCGGCTTGTTGCCGGCGTCGTCCTTGGGGGTCAGCTCGAGCCGGTACTTGCCGAGCTTGAGGCCGGTGGCCGCGAGGTCGAACTCGCTGTCGCCCGCGGTCACGTCGTTCGTGAGCCCGCCAACGCGCTTGTTGTCGGAGAGCCGGATGATGCGCCCGGCGATCCTCGCGTCCTCGCTGATCGTGAAGTCGACGGTGGCGCCCGTTGTCTTGCAGGTCTTCGTCTTCTTGTTGCAGAAGGTCGACGGCACGATCTTGAGCTTGGTGATCTGCGGCGGGGTGGAGTCGGGCGGCCCGCCCAGGATCTGCTGGACGGTCACGGACCCGGCCATCGCCTGCCCGTGGAACCCGCAGTGGAACTTGTAGGTGCCGGCGTTGGGGAACGTGCGGCTGGTGGTCCAGTTGGTGGCGCTCGGGCTGGACGGGTACGTGAACGTGCCGTCGTCGAACACCAGGCTGTGGAAGCCGCCGCTCGTGTTGGTCCAGGTGACCCTCTCCCCGATGCCGATGTTGACGGTGCTCGGGCTCCAGGCGTTGTCGGCCGTGGTGCCGACCGACTGGTCGGCCGCCTGCGCGGGCATGGCCGCAAGGACCAGGCCAAGACAGAGGCAAATCGAGATCGCGAGCCGCCGCATCCCCCCTTTATACGCGCTCGGGGCCCGATAGGGCAAGATGCCCGGCGCATGGGAGACCTCGACGTTGTGAAAACACGCCAGGAAGCGGAGGCCCAGGAGCGCCCGCCGCTGATCGTGCTGGAGCCGCTCGCGGAGTACCTTGACTCGCGCGGCCTCGGCTCCGGGCCGGTCGAGGCGGAGGAGATCGGCGAGGGCCATTCGAACGTGACCTATCTGATCACCCGCGGTGACGAGCGGTTCGTGCTGCGGCGCCCGCCGCGGCCGCCGCTGCCGCCCTCCGCGCACGACATGCTGCGCGAGGCGCGGCTGCTGAAGGCGATCGAGGGCGCCGACGTGCGCACGCCGCCGGTGCTCGACGCCTGCGACGACGAGTCGGTGCTCGGCGTTCCCTTCTACGTGATGGAGTTCCTCGAGGGCCACGTGATCGTGTCCGAGGTGCCGGAGGCGCTGTCGTCGGTCGACGAGCGCCGGCGGATCTGCCTGGAGCTGGTGGACGCGCTCGCCGAGATGCACGCGGTGGACTGGCGCGCCGCCGGGCTGGAGGGCTTCGGCAAGCCCACCGGCTACCTCGACCGCCAGCTGCGCCGCTTCAACGGGCTGTGGGAGATCAACAAGACGCGCGAGCTGCCGGCGGTGCAGGAGGTGGGCGACTGGCTGGCGGCGCATAGGCCGGAGTCGCCCGGCGCGACCATCGTGCACGGCGACTACCGGCTCGGCAACACGATGTTCGCGGACGGCGCGCCCGCGCGGCTGATCGCGATCTTCGACTGGGAGATGGCCACGATCGGCGACCCGCTGGCGGACGTGGGCTACCTCACCGCCACCTGGTCCCAGCCGTCGGGCGGCGACCGGGAGCCGACGATGTTCGACATGCTCACCGTCACGCACGAGGAGGGCTTCCTCGGCCGCGACGAGCTGGTGGCGCGCTACGAGGAGGTGAGCGGGCGGTCGATGGGCGACCTGCGCTGGTATCAGGCGCTGGCCCTGTGGAAGGCGGCCGTGTTCATGGAGGGCAACTACAAGCGCTCGCTTGCCGGGGCCACCGACGATCCCTACCTGAAGCTGTTCGACGTGGGCGTGCCGCAGCTGGCCGACGCCGCGCTCGGGATCACGCGAATGCCCGCGCCCAGCACGTGAGCCGCGGGCTGCTCGTCGACTTCGGCGGCGTTCTCACCACCAACGTGTTCGAGTCGTTCCGCGCGTTCTGCGAGGCCGAGGGGCTCGAGCCGAACACGGTCAAGGAGATGTTCCGCTCGCGCGGCGAGGGGCTGGGGCTGCTGCGGCAGCTCGAGCGCGGGGAGCTGACGGTGGAGGAGTTCGAGCCTCTTTTCGCGGACGTGTTGGGGATCGGCGAGCGCTCCGAGGGGATGGTGGAGCGGCTGTTCGCCGGCGTCGGGCCGGACGAGCGGATGGTTTCCGCCGTGCGCGCGGCGCGGGGTGCGGGCGTGCCGACGGGCCTCATCTCGAACTCGTGGGGGCAGACCACCTACGACCAGGAGCTGATCGACGAGCTCTTCGACGTCGCGATCATCTCCGGCGACGTGGGCATGCACAAGCCGGAGCCGGAGATCTTCCATTTGGGTGCGGAGAGGCTCGGGGTGCCCGCGGCTGATTGCGTGTTCGTGGACGACCTGCGCGAGAACTGCGAGGGCGCGGAGGCGGTGGGGATGACGGCGATCCTCCACCGCGGGGCGGACTCCACGCTGCCGGAGATGGAGCGGCTGCTGGGTGTGCCGGTGGGCGCCGAGCCGTAGCTCCTAGCCGGCGCTGATCAGGGCGACGCCCACGAGGGCCCCGAGCGTGCCGGCACGCTGGATCCTGTGGAGGCGCTCGCCGAGCACGAAGCGGGCCAGCACGAGCGTCGTGACCGGGTAGAGCGAGCCGAGCACGGCCACCACGCTCACGAGGCCGAGCGTGCTGGCGGCGGCGAAGAGGGCGTTCGCCCCAACGTCGAGCAGGCCCACGGCGGCGACGGCGCGGGCGTCGGCGCCGGTCATCCTGAAGCTCGGCCGCATCGCCAGCGCGGCGATGGCGAGCAGCCCGGTCGAGATCATGCGCGTGAGCACGAGGGACCAGAGCAGGTCACGATCGCTGGCCCTGTCGAGACCGACGAAGAACAGCCCGAAACCGAGCGCGGCCACAAGCGCGAGTCCAACCCCCGTGGACACCCGAGGGGTCAGGCCCCCTCCTCGGTTTGCCGTCGTCGGGTCGTACGAGGCCACCGCCACGCCCGCTATTGCCAGCGCTATTCCCGCCACCTGGACCAGGCCCGGGCGCTCGCCGGCGATCACGCCGACCGCCACCGGGATCGCCGCGGCGCTGGCCGAGATGGGGGCCACAACCCCCATCGCCCCGATCGACAGGGCGCGGTAGAACGCGGCCAGGCCCACGGTGCCGGCCACGGCGGCGAGCGTGACCCACGGCAGGATCCCCGCGCCCGGCGGCCCCTCGCCGCGCACGAGCGCCGCCGCGGCCACGGCCGCCAGGCCGACCGCCTGCGAGATCAGCAGGACGGGGAGCAGGTGGAGCGTCCTGCTCTTGAGGCCGCCCAGGAAGTCGGCGGCTCCCCAGGCGACCGCGGATGCGAAACCGAGCGCGATTGCGGCCATGCGCCTTATCCTGGCAACCCGGATGCCGAGCCTGATCCCGACCCGGATGCCGAGGCTGCTGCCGTCCATCGACTCCGTCGTGAACGCGGCGGCCAACGTGTGGGACATGTCGCCGCTCGGCTCCGGCCTGGCCGATCGCACGCGCACCCCCACCCACGTGATCGACGAGGGCCCGCAGCGCACCGTGCACCGCTACCGCCCCACGCGCCGCCGCCGCTGGCATGCGCCCGTTCTGCTCGTACCGCCGCTGGCCGCGCCGGCGTCGTGCTTCGACCTCTGGCGCGGCTCGAGCCTCGCCGCCCACCTGCTCGCTCTCGGCTACCCCGCGTACCTCCTCGACTACGGACCGATCGCGTTCAGCGACCGCCAGCTCGGCATCGAGCACTGGGTCGACGACGTGATCCCTAACGCCGTGAGAGCGGTGAGCGAGGACTCCGACGGCCTGCCCGTGCAGGTCGTGGGCTGGTGCCTCGGCGGCATCATGGCCACGCTGGCGGCGGCCGGCAACGACCTGCCGGTGCGCTCGGTCACGATGGTGGCCAGCCCGTTCGACTTCGAGAAGGTGCGCACGATGGCTCCGATCCGGCGGCTGGCCGAGCTGACCGGCGGCCGCCTGGTCACGAGCCTCTACAGCGCACTCGGCGGCGCCCCCGCACCGCTCGTGTCGCTCGGCTTCCAGGTGACCGCGCTCGACAAGCGGATCACCAAGCCGCTGTTCACGCTCCAGCACCTCGGCGACCGCGAGCTGCTCGCGCACGTGGAGGCGGTGGACGACTACATGGCCCACATGCTCGCCTACCCCGGCCGCACCTTCGCGCAGCTCTACCACCGCTTCTTCCGGGTGAACGACCTCGCCGACGGGCGGATCGACCTCGGCGATCGCTGCATCGACATCGCCGCCCTCGACGTGCCGGTGCTTGTCGTAGCCGGGAAGAACGACGTGCTCGCCCCGGCCGAGGCGGTCACCGTGGTCGAGCCGCTGCTCACCGGCGCGCCGTCCGTGCGCGTGGAGCTCGCACCGGGCGGGCACCTCGGCGTGCTGACCGGGCGCGGCGCGCGTGAGACCACCTGGCGCGTACTCGACGAGTTCCTCGGCGTGAATGACGTGGAGCACGCGGTCGTGGAGCAGGCCAACCGGCGCGCGGAGGAGCGCGAGCGGACACCCGCCGCCGCCTGACATGTCGCAGGCGAACGTCGATGTGGTCCGGGCGATCTACGACGCGTGGCTGGCCGGGACGTCCGCCCGCCACCTGATCGCCGAGGACCTGGAGTACGTGAACCCGCCGGACGCCGTCGAATCCGGCACCCGCCGCGGCCGCAAGTCGCTCGCGATCATCCGCGAGGTCTATCCCGACTTCCGGGTGGAGCCCGAGCGCTACATCGACGCCGGCGACGACGTGGTGGTCATCGGGACGGCGCGGGGAACAGGCGCGAGCGGCCTCGAGGTCCAGTGGCAGCAGGGCTACATCTGGACGGTCGAGGACGGCCGAGGAATCCGCCTGCGCTGGTTCAACAACCCGGATGAGGCGCTCGCCGCGGCCGGGCTGACCTGACGCTCAGCGGTACTTCTTCGGCACCCGCCCGTACATCGCCACCGACACGCGCTCCACGAGCTTCGACTTCATGGGCGTGTACGGGAACATGTACGCCTCGCGCTTGAGTGCGCGCCGCGCCACCAGGACCGTCTGCACGCCGCAGTACTTGCGGATGCCCTGCGGGCCGTGGCGCACGCCCATCCCGGACTCGCCCGTGCCCCCGAACGGCGCCTCGGCCGCGGCGTAGTTCACGACCGTGTCGTTCACGCACGCGCTGCCCGCGCTTAGCTGGCGGGCGATCCGCTCGCCCTTCTCGATGTCCTTGGTGTAGACGCTCGAGTTGAGCCCGTAGCGCGAGTCGTTGGCCAGCCGCAGCGCCTCGTGCTCGTCCTTGACCTTCATGATCGGGAGCGTGGGCCCGAAGGTCTCCTCGGTCATGCACTCCATCGTGTGGTCCACGTTGGTGAGCACGGTCGGCTGGAACCAGCGGCCGGCGCCGCCCACGTCGGCGGGCTTGCCGCCGGTGCGGATCTCCGCGCCCTTCTCGATCGCGTCGGCGATGTGGCGCTCGATGATCTCCTGCTGCGGCGCGAACGTGATCGCCCCCACCTCGGCCGAGCCGGGCCCGTTCGAGCGGCCCTGCTTGAGCTCCTTGACCTGCTTCACGACCTTGTCCACGAACTCGTCGTAGACCTGCTCCTCCACGTACACGCGCTCGACCGACTGGCAGATCTGGCCGCCGTTGGCCATGCCCCAGTAGACGGCCTCGTTGGCGGCGCGGTCCACGTCGGCGTCGCGCAGCACGATCATCGGGTCCTTGCCGCCCATCTCGAGCGAGAACGGGGTGAGCGACTCGACCGCCCGCGCGGCCACCTTCTTGCCCGTGCGCGTGGAGCCCGTGAACATCACCACGTCGCACTCGTCCACCAGCGCGGCGCCGGTCTCGCCGGTGCCGGTGGCCACGAGCAGCACGTCCTCGGGCAGCCCGGCCTCGCGCATGCCCTCCTCGATGAAGAGCGACGAGAGCGGCGTGACCTCGCTCGGCTTGAGCACCACCGTGCAGCCGGCCATCAGCGCCGGGATGGCGTCGCCGAAGCAATTGGCGATCGGATAGTTCCAGGGCCCGATCACGCCCGCCACGCCGAACGGCCGGTAGCGCACCACCACCTTCTTGCCCAGCACGAACGGGTTGGCCGAGCGCACGCGCTCGTCGCCCAGGTAGGTGGACGCCTTCTTGGCCCAGAAGCCCAGCGCGTCGGCCGTGGTGAACACGTCGGCGATGAACGCGTCCTCGCGCGTCTTGCCGGTCTCGTCCATCACCGTGCGCGCGGCGCGCTCGCGGTTGTCCACCAGCCACTTGCGCGCGCGGAACATGATCTTGGCGCGCTCGTCGAAGCTCGTCTCGGCCCAGGCCGGCTGCGCGGCGCGGGCGCGGTCCACCAGCGCCTTGACCTGCGCCGCGTCCATGTCGGGCAGGTGGGCGATCGTCTCGCCCGTGGCCGGGTTCTCGACCGCGAAGGTCTTCCCGTTCCCGTGCCCGTTCTGGCTTGCCTCGGTCACCTGCGTCTCGACGGCCATTCGCTCTCCTCTGGATCTGGCGCTTCGGCGGTGCTGGACCCGGGAGTCTAACCGGAGAGCTGGCTGGGCAGCCAGGATTGGCCGCAGGGTGCGCTAACTCACTCGGCCAGCTCCACGCGCTCGATCTTCGCGTCGTCGACCGGGCGGTCGCCCGCGCCGGTCGGCGTGTTCTCGATCGCGTCCACGGCGTCCATCCCGCTCTTGACCTCGCCGAATACCGTGTGCTTGCCGTCGAGCCACGGGGCGGCGTCGGTGGTCACGATGAAGAACTGGCTGCCGTTGGTGTTCGGGCCGGCGTTGGCCATCGCGAGCGCGCCGCGGACGATCTTGTTCTCGTTGAACTCGTCCTCGAACTTGTAGCCGGGGCCGCCGGTTCCGGTGCCCTGCGGGCAGCCGCCCTGGATCATGAAGTCCTTGATCACGCGGTGGAAGATCAGGCCGTCGTAGAAGCCGTCGCCCGCGAGCTTCTTGAAGTTGTCGACCGTCTTGGGCGCGGCGTCGTCGAACAGCTCGACCTCGATCGCGCCGTGATTGGTGTGCAGCGTGGCCTGGCTCATCTCGGTGTGACCTCCATTCGAAGCTCGGTTCCTCTCACGCGGCTGCCGCCCGCCTTCTGGACGACCTCGTCGGCGCGCTCGGACGGGACCTCGGCGAAGCTGAAGCGCTCGAGCACCCGCACGCCGGTCACGTCCTCGCCGTCTAGGCGCGAGTTGTCCACGATCGCGCCGATGATGTCCGCCGGCTCGAGGCCGTGCGCGCGGCCGGCGCTCACGATGAGCTTGGCGCGCGACACCCCGGCCGGGTCCTTGCGCGGCTTGGTGTGGCGCGGGCGGCGGGTCTCGCGCTTGCTTCTGGGCTCGCCGCCATTCCCGCTGGGGGTGGCGGTCGGCTCCGCCGGCTCCGGCTGGCGGTCCTCCGCCTTCGGGGGAGCGGCGTCGAGCACGGGGGGAGCGGCCTTGGGCGCCGGGGGAGCGGCCTCGGGCGCGGGCTGCGCCGCGTCGTGCCCCTTGTCCGGATCCCGGTCGATGTCGAGCACGGCCGGCGCGGGCGCCGCCGCCGCGCGGCGTGCAGCCTCCTCCGACCACGGCTCGATCTCGGTGTTCGCGTGGCGCTCGACCGCCTCGAGGTCGCTCCGCTGCTTGGGCGTGATCAGCGTGATCGCCCGGCCCGAGCGGCCCACCCGGCCGGTGCGGCCGATGCGGTGCACGTAGATGTCGGGCGAGTTGGGGATGTCGTAGTTCACGACGTGCGAGACGCCCTTGATGTCCAGCCCACGCGCGGCCACGTCGGTGGCCACCAGCAGGCGCTCGCGCCCGCCCTTGAAGGCGATCATCACGCCGTCGCGCTGGCCCTGCGACATGTCGCCGTGCAGCGCCTTCACGCGGATGCCCACGTCGCCGAGCCGCCGCGCCAGCCGGTCCGCGCCGATCTTCGTTCGCACGAACACGATCGCCTGGTCGGGGCGCTCCGCCTTCAACACACGCGCGAGGGCATCGGGCTTGTCCCTGTCGCCGGCCTCCACGTAGAACTGCTCGACCGTGTCGATCGTGAGCTGCGCCGCGCGCACCTTGATCGTGATCGGGTCGAACATCCGCTTCTCCGCGAGCTTCCTGATCGCCGGCGGCATGGTGGCGCTGAAGAGGGCCGTCTGGCGACCGCTCGGGCAGCGGCCGAGGATCGTCTCCACGTCCTCGAGGAAGCCGAGGTCGAGCATCTCGTCGGCCTCGTCGAGCACCACGTAGCGGGCGTCGTCGAGGAAGAGGTAGTGCCGGTTCATCATGTCCATCACGCGGCCCACGGTGCCCACGACCACCTGCGCGCCCTGCTTGAGGAACGCGGCCTGGTCGCGGATGGGCGCGCCGCCGAACACGGCCGTCACCTCGATGCCCTTCTTCTCCCCGTACGCGCGCAGCGCCTGGGTCACCTGGATGCACAGCTCGCGCGTGGGAGTGAGCACGATCGCCTGCACCTCGGGCAGCTCCTTGTCCACGTACTCGAGCAGCGGGAGGCCGAACGCGGCGGTCTTGCCGGTGCCGGTCTGGGCCTGGCCGATCACGTCGTGGCCGTCCAGCAATTCCGGGATGGCCTGCTCCTGGATCGGAGTGGGAGTCTCGTAGCCAAGGTGGGTCAGAGCGTCGAGAAGCGGCTCTGACAGGCGAAGGTCTTTGAAAGTCGTCACACGCGGAGGTTAGGAGGCCGGGTCCAGCAGGAGCTTTCCGGTGGTGCGGCGGCCGGTCAGATCCTCGTGTGCGCGATGCACGTCGGACAGCGGATAGGTCTCGCCCACCACGGCGTGCAGCTCGCCGCGTGCGGCGCGGTCGAAGAGGTCGGCGAGCGGCTCGCGGAGCATCTCGGGGCGCTCGAGGCAGTGCATCAGCCAGAAGCCGATCACCGAGCGGCTGCCGCGCAGCAGGCGGCCGGTGCGCACCTCGTTCTGCTCCCGGCTGGAGATCCCGTAGACCACGATCCGGCCGAACGGCGCGAGCGCCTCGAAGCTCTGGTCGAACACGCGGCCGCCCGAGGTCTCGAGGATCACGTCGAGGGGGCGGCCCTCGTTGGCCTCGATCAGGGCGGCGGTGAGGTCCTCGGTGGCGGGGTCCACGGCGATGTCCGCGCCCAGCTCGAGGGCCTTCGCCCGCCGCTCCTCCGAGCCCGCCGTGGCGATCACGCGGCCCGCGCCCATCGGCTTGGCCAGCTGCGTGGTGAGGCTGCCCACGCCGCCCGCGGCCGAGTGCACCACCACGCTCTCGCCCTCGGCCAGGCGCGCGCAGGTGCGGTGCAGGTGCCACGCGGTGAGGCCCTGGATCAGGAGCGCCAGCGCCACGCCGTCCTCCACGCCGTCGGGCAGCGCGAAGGTGCTGGCGGCCGGCGCGGTGGCGTACTCGGCGTAGCCGCCGGCGCCGCCGGTCATGGCCACCACGCGCGTGCCCCTGTCCATCGAGCCGCCCTCCACGGTGCCGACCACCTCGTTGCCGGGCACCAGCGGCAGCCCGAACTTGGCCACGTACGCGTTTTCGCGCTGGTGCGTATCGGCGAAGTTGACCCCCGCGCGCGCGACGCGGATCAGCACCTCGTCCTCGGCCGGCTCGGGCGTTGCGATGTCCACGAGCTCGAGCACCTCGGGCCCGCCGAACTCGCTGATCTGGATCGCTCGCATGGCGGCGGCGGAGGTTACGCGCCCGGGGCCACCGGGAACCCGTCAGGCATGCGGTTCAGCAACCGGCAGAAGGCGCTGCTCGGCGTGGCGAGCATCTGGCCGGCCGTGTGGACGGCGATCTTCCTCGCCGGCTTCATGCTGCTGTCGGTCGTCGGACCGGAGAACGGGACGGGCTTCACCGTCGTGTTCTATGGGATCTTCGCCGGCCACGTGTTGACGATCATCGAGACCTTCGTGGTCATCGCCTACTACATCGTCTGGATGATGAAGCAGGACCAGGTACCGGACGAGCGCAAGACGCTCTGGGTCGTGATCCTCCTGATGGGCAACGCGCTGGCCCTTCCGATCTTCTGGTTCGTGTACGTGCTGCGCGAGAGGCCGCTCGCGCCGCCGCCGCAGCCGCCCGTGTGGATGCCGGCGTGGCAGCCGCCGCCCCAGGGCTGGCAGCCGCCGCCGCAGCGCTAGCCTTCCGCGCCGCATGAGCCTGGTAGTCGTCGGTTCGATCGCGTTCGACGCGGTGAAGACCCCGTTCGGGGAGCGCGAGCGCATGCTCGGCGGCTCGGCCGTGCACTTCTCGCTGGCCGCCAGCTTCTTCACCGACGTGCGCGTGGTCGGGCCCGTGGGCGACGACTTCGACGACGACGCGTACGCGGTTCTCCACAGCCGCGGCGTGAACACCGACGACATCGAGCGCGTGGATGGCGGCCGGACCTTCTTCTGGCGCGGGCGCTACGACTACGACCTCAACACCGCCCACACCGAGGACACCCAGCTCGGCGTGTTCGGCGAGTTCCAGCCCAAGCTCTCCGATGAGTCGCGCAACGCGGACACGCTCTTCCTGGCGAACATCCAGCCCGACCTCCAGCGCGAGGTGCGGGAGCAGTGCGAGGGCGCGCGGTTCGCCGGGCTCGACTCGATGAACCTCTGGATCGACACCGCGCGCGACTCGCTGATCCGCTCGATCGGCCTGGTCGACCTGCTGTTCCTCAACGACGCCGAGATCCGCATGCTCACCGAGGAGCCCAACCTGGTGAAGGCCGCGCGCAAGGTGATGGAGATGGGCCCGCGCGTGGTGATCGCCAAGCAGGGCGAGTACGGCGCGGCGCTGTTCACGCCGGACCGCTACTTCTCGCTGCCGGCCTACCCGCTCGAGACGGTGAAGGACCCGACCGGCGCCGGCGACTCTTTCGCCGGCGGCTTCATGGGCTACCTCTCCTCAGCCGGGCCGGAGGCCACCCGCGACGACGACGAGCTGCGCCGCGCGATGACCTACGGCTCGGTGATGGCCTCTTTCAACGTCGAGGACTTCGGCACCGAGCGGGTGAGCCGGCTGGAGGAGAGCGAGATAGGCGAGCGCTACGAGGCCTTCCGCGCGATGACGCAGCTGGTGGAGGCGCCAGCGCGGTAGTGGCGGTCAGCCGAGCTCGGGCGGCGCGCCGTGTGCCGCCTCGAGGTAGGCGGCATTCATGTAGTCGACGCGGCCGCGCTCACCGCACGCGCCGCACCTGCGAGAACGCGGTGCTCCGCCCCTGGAACGTGACCTGCTGCTGCACGACGCACGGCGGCGCCGGCTCGCCCGCGCTCGGGTTGCCCACGTTGGAGCAGCTGAACGACTCGAGGCCGGTGCGCAGCTTGTCGAGCGCGTGCGGCCTGAAGTACGGGTTGTGCCGGTTGGTGCCCTCGCGCTGGTCGTAGACCAGCAGCCCCTCAGAGGTGAACGGCACCAGCGCGCGCAGGTAGTGGATCCGGTCGCCGCCCGCCTCGGTGGGCGCGCTCGCCTGGAGCGAGGCCCCGAAGCCGCCCAGCTGCGCGACCGCGTCCTCCTTGTAGAGCGCCAGGTACTCCGCCACGCCCTGCGCCTCCTGCAGCACCGGCGGCAGCCGCTTGAAGAGCGGGTGCGCCGATCGCACGATCCGCGTGGTGGCCGGCACGCCGTCGCGCGAGACGCTGACCAGCCGGTCCACGTCGCCGAACAGAGCCTGCGCCTGCGGGGCGAGCACCGTGGCGTCGATCAGCGCCGGCGCAAGCGCCCGCGCTCCCGGACGCAGCGCGTGCACGAGCGGGCGGGCCTCGAACGACAGCGAGCGCACCTGATCGAGCGTGAGCCTCAGCTCCTGAAGCGTGGTGGGGAGGATGCGCACCGTCTCCGCGAGGTCGCGGTTGCGCTGCGCCGTGGTGTTGAGCACGGCGTCGCCCGCGCGGACGAGGCCGGAGAGCTGCCCCTGCTGGCGGCCGAGCGCCTCGAACACCGAGCCGCCGTCGCGCACGAGCTGGCGGACGGCCTGGTGCTGGCGGTCGAGCGAACGCAGCACCTCCCCGGAATCGTGCGCGAAGCGCGGCAGGTTGCCGAGCGCGGCGTTCAGGTTGCCGCCCTCGCCCTGCACCGAACCGAGCGCCACCACGAACTGCTGGAGCGCCCGCCGCGTCTTGGCGTCGAGCGCGCGCGTGACCTCGTCGAGCTCGGTGGTGGATTGGATCTGCCCCGGCGGCAACCGCCCGCCGTCGAAGAGCTTCGGCCCGTTCCCGGTGCCGGGCGTCAGCTCGATGTAGCTCTCGCCGAGCAGCGTCTTGAGGCGGATGATCGCCCTCGTGTCGCGCGGGATCGGCGCGTAGCTCGGCTTGATCTCGATCGTCACCCGCGTGCGGCCGCCGGCCAGCTCGGTCTTCTTCACGCGGCCCACGCTGATGCCGGAGATGCGCACGTCGGCGGTGTCCGAGAGCTGCGTGGCCTCGTTGAAGTCGGCCGTGATCCGGTACCCCTTCGGCGCCAGCGGCGACGGCCCGCCGAACGACTTCCAGATGAAGGTGAGCAGGCCGAAGCAGGACAGCGCGAACACGACCATGATCGCGAGCTGCGCGATGCTGGGCGGGCGCTTGTTCACCTGCCCACCCGCTTCCGGAGGGCGCTCTGGGTCTGGCTCACGAGCTTGGCGGGCGTGGCGTTCTTGGGCATCGACGGCGGCGTGGGCTGGCCGCACACCGGGAGCTGGCCGAACAGCTGCCCGAACGGGATCAGCGACGGCACGGTGGCCACCGCGTCCGGGAACGACGAGCAGCTGCCCATCACGAGCCCGCGCCAGGCGACCCCGTGAGCGTCCTCGATCGACAGCACGCTCACCGCGTTGTGCACGTACCAGCCGAGGTGGAAGAGGAAGCCCTCCTCCTTGCCCGGCGGGTTGAAACCGAGCACGTTCACGGTCCGGTTGAGCACCTTGCCCGACACGATCAGGTCGGGCGACGTGACCTGGTCGACCTTCCTCACCGACGGCGTGAGCTTGGCCAGCAGCGGGTTCACCTCGCGCACGAGCGGACGCACGTCGTCGCGCACCACCGGCAGGGCGTCGCGCAGGAGCGGCCGCGCCGCCACGAGGTCGGGCGCAAGGTCGCGGGCCAGGGGGAGCAGGGAGGTGAGCGCCGGTCGCGCGTCGCCCGCCAGGCCGCGCGCCTGGGTGAGCGCCCCGCGCGTGGCGGCGAGGGCGCCGGGCAGCCGCTGCACGGCGCCCTGGATGTCGGCGTCGCGCTGGCCGAGCGTGCGCAGCACCACCGACGCGGAGCTCACGAGGCTGCGCAGGTCGTCGTCGCGCGTGGCCGCGGTGGCGGCCAGCAGGTGCAGGTTGTGAACGAGCCGCCTCACCTTCGCCCGGCGGTCGGCGACCGCGCGCGAGACCAGCTCGGCGTGATGGAGCGTGGGCTGCGCCGCCTTCAGGATCGCGCGCAGGTCCGGTGCGCGGCCGCGCAGCCCCTCGCCGCCGGCGTTCAGCAGGATCTGGAGGTAGCGCCGCGTGTCGGTGTCGAGCGCCGCCAGCACCTGGTCCGGGTTCACGTTCGACTGGGTGTTGGCCAGCGGGATCCGGTCGCCGTCCTCGAGCTTGCCGCGCCCGGGCAGGGACCCGTCGGGCGTGCCCGGGTCCATCTGCACCTCCATGTCGTTCAGCCCGGTCTTGGGGCGCAGCGTGAGCCGCGCGTTCGAGTAGATCGAGCCGACCTCGTCCTGCTTGGTGATGTCGAGCCGCACGAGCGCCTTCCCGTTCTCGACCTCCACCGATCCGATCTCGCCGATCTGCACGCCCGCGATGTCCACCGTCTGGCCCTGGCCCGCCGTGACCGCCTGCGCGCTGTCGAACTCCGCGTACAGGTGCATCGACTGCTGCCAGGGGAAGCGCAGACGCTGGTGGACCGTCACGTACGCGGCGGTGCCGAGCGAGATCACGATCATCCCGCCGAGCGCCGCGAGGTGGCGGAGGTAGGGCCGGATGTGCCGCTCCCAGTTCACGGCGTGCCCTTGGGGACGAAGGTCTTGGCGGGGCCGCCGAAAGCGGGGCCGGTCTCGGCCGCCAGGTTCACGCGCTTCTGCGTGCGGCACGGCACGTCGCCGCGGTACGGCGGGATCTGCATCGTGAAGCGCGGCCGCGAGCCCAGCAGCGGCTCCGACGTGACGCCCACCACCGCGCCGCCCACGCTCGGCACGAAGCCGGTGCCGAAGCTCTGGTCGCCGAAGCCGGCGTGGTAGCGCAGCGCCGGCCCGTTGCCGTCGAAGTTCTGCGATCCGCTGGCCTGGCCCACCAGCCCGTTCAGCAGCTCGCGATAGATCGGCAGGATCGCCCGGCCGGTGGTGAGCGGCGGGTCGTCCACGTGGTCCTTGAGCACCGGCAGCACGTTGTCGCGCACGCACACCACCGCCGGGTCCACCTGCGCGAGCAGCGCGCGCAGGTGCGGCTGGAGGCGGGCGAGCGCGCGGATGGCCGGCGTGCCGATGCGCAGCAGCGCGGGCAGCTCGGCCGGGCCGAGCAGGCCCTGGAGCTGGGCGAGCAGCGGGTTGGCCAGGCGCAGCGTGGCGGGCGCCTCGCGAATCCCGGGGCGGGCGTCGGCCACGAACTGGCGGGCCGTGGGGAACAGGTTGTTGAGCGCGGCGAACGCGGGGCGCGCCTCGCGCTCGAGGGCGTCGAACTCCGGGATCGACTGGGCCAGCTGCTCGCGGCGGCTGGCCAGCGCCACGCTCGTGCGGGCGAGACCGGTGACCGCGTCGGCCAGGTCGCCCTTGCGGTCGGCCAGCGCGGTGGCCAGCTTCTGGGACGAGGAGATCAAGCCGGAGAGGTCGTGCTCGCTCTGCCCGCGCAGCGCCTCGATCGCCATCGAGCCCTGCACGAACGCAGGCGCCCAGCTCGGCAGGGACGCGTTGAGCGCCTGCGCTCCACCGCGGTCGAGCGCCTGCCCGAGGTTCTTCACGGTGTCCGCCAGGTCGCGCCGGTTGGAGCGCCGCAGCGTGCTGAGGATCTGGTCGAGCTGCACCGGCGTGGCCGTCTGGGCCAGCGGGATCGTCCCGCCGCGCTTCATCAGTGGTGCCGACGGCGTGCCTGGCCCGAGGTCGAGGAAGAAGTTGCCCTCGAGGAAGATGCGCGGGCGGATCTTGACCGTCGCGTCGGTGTGGATCGGCAGCGCGCGCTGCTCGAGCACCATCGTGACCGTTGCGAGCGAGCCCGGCCCGCGCTCCACCTTCTTGACCTTGCCCACGTCCACGCCCGCGATCCGCACCGGGGTGCGCGAGTGCAGCTCGCTGCCGGACTCCACGATCGCCTTCAGCTCGTACTTGCGGTGGTACGGCTGGGGCCCGCCGAACGCGAGCCAGACCGCGACGAACGCCACGGTGAACGCCATCAGGCCGGCGCCCAGCCCAGTCACCTTGTCGGGCCCGCGGAGGATCATCGGACCGAGTCCAGTAGGCCCTGGTTGCGGTTGGTGTTCTCGGTGCTGGTGGCCTGGATCCCGGCCGGGTGGCCGAAGTTGCCGTCGGGGTTGAACGGCTCGTTGCCCGCCTCGCACTCGCCGTGCGTGCCCGGCCCGGCCGCGTTCGGGTACGGGTTGTGCTGGAGCTTGGGCGCGGGCTTGTCGGTCGCCAGGATCTCCTCCTGCCGCTCGATCACGAGCGTGCGGACCCAGGTGCCGCCCAGGTCGCCCTCGGAAGTGGTGGACGACGCGTTGCGCAGCCAGAGGCCGATGTAGTTGCAGACCGACTGGGCCGGCACCACGTAGCGCAGCGACGGCGCCAGCGTGTCGAGCGCGACCTTGAGCCGCCTGAGCGCGTCGGTGCTCCGCGGGTCGGACGCCAGGTCGTCGACGGCCTTGAGCGCCTCCTCGAGCCGGTCCGCCAGGCCGCTGGCGCGGCGCAGAACGGGGATGCCGCGCTGGAGCGCGGAGTGCAGGCGGGTGGCGGCCAGCCCGAGCACGCTGATTCCCGGGTGCACGTCGTGCAGCAGCAGCCGCGTGTCGTGCAGCAGCGGGCGGGCAACGCGCAGCGCGTCGGTGGCGGTGGCCTCCGTGGGCGGCAGCTCGTCCAGCACCTGGCCCAGCTCGGACCGCACGCCCGCGAGCGCGGAGAGGGTGGTGTTGGCGTTGTCGAATACCGACGCGAAGCGCGGCGCCACCGGCGCCAGCTCGTTGGTCACGCGCTGAAGCGCCTGGAGCGCGCGGCGCAGCCGCGTGGCCGGATCGGCCACGTTGCGGAACACGCGCTCGGCGCGCCCGGCCATCTGGGGCCCGAGCGTGACGGCCTCGTTGAACGCCGCACCGCGCCCGGCCACGCCGTCGCCCAGCCCGCTGACCGTCTCCTGAATCCCCTTCCGCGTGGCCGCGTCGAACGTGTTGAACACCTCGTCGAGCTCCACCGTCTTGGGCGAATGCGCGAGCCCGAGCGTGCCCCCCTCCGGCAGCGGCTTGCCGCTGCGGCCGGGCACCACCTCGAGGTACTTCAGCCCGAGCGTGGAGCGCGGGCGCACGGTCACCACGGTGTCGTCGCGGAGCGGCTCGACCAGCTTGTCGAGCTTGAGCCCGAGCGCGGCGTACGGCCGCTGGGCCCCGACCTTCCCGTCGATCTTGTCGACCGAGCCGATCCGCTTGCCGCCGGTGCGCACCTCGTTGCCCTCCACCAGCCCGGCGGCGTCGGGCACGTGCACGGTGATCCTGTACGACGGGACGAACGGCAGCCCGGAGTTGGCGTTGTACGAGAGGAAGATCGCGACGATGCTCACGAGCGCGGTGACCGCCCCGATCAGGATCGGGCTGCCCGCGATGCTGGAGCTCTGGCGCGACCTGCTCATGGGCCGAGGAGGAAGTCGAGGGCCTGCTGCTGTGCGCTCGAGCCGGCCTTGGGCGCCGGTGTCTGGCCGGGAACCGTGGGCTGGCCGACCGGGCCGCGGTAGCCCTTGTAGTGGGCGTTGCACTCGCCCACGGGGGTCTCCGTCCAGACCGCGCACGTGCCGGTGATCTGGTACGACGGGAGGATGTGCGAGAAGCGGTCGAAGCGCGACGAGGAGGAGGCCGCGAAGTACAGGTAGCGGCCGATCAGCTCCGGCACGTCCTGCTTGGCCACCGAGTCCCCGAGGGAGCGCAGGAGCGGCACGATCGGCACGAGGCGATCCGCCACCGGGCGCAGCAGGTCGGCCACCGGCCCGGCGTGCTTCACGGCGCGGCGGCCGGTGCGGGCGAGCGAGGAGAGCTTCGCCAGCGTCGGGCGCGTGGCCCTCGCGAGCGGGTCGAAGTCGCCGAGCAGCGTGCGAACGGCCGGCGCCGCGGCGCCCAGCTCGCGCAGCACCGGCCGCGCCTCGGCGGACAACCCGGCGAGCTCGCGCGCCGACGGGTCGAGCTGGTCGAGCAGCGGCGGCAGGCGCCGCAGGGCCAGGTCGAGGTTGTCGCGGTGGCCGGCCACCGTGCGCGTGACCTGGTTCGCGTTGGAGATGAAGTCGCGCACCTCGCCGCGGCGGCGTGCCAGCGCGGCCACCACGCCGTCGGACTCGTCGATCAGCCGCCCGAGCGTGCGCCGCTCGCCCGAGAGGATCTCGAGCGTGCGCCGCGCCTGCTGGATGGCGGGGTTGGCCCGCCGGATCGTCAGGTTGAGCTCCTCGGGCCGACCGGCGAGCCCGGTGCCCAGCTCGTTCAGCAGGATCGTGAGCCGCTCGCGGATCGGGCGCCGCAGCGCGCCGAACACGAGGTCGAGGTCCACCGGCGAGTGCGTGCGCACCACCGGCAGCGTGGGCCGCGACCCGCCGCGCTTGGCCAGCTCCCTCGCGCCGGGCGAGCCGGGATCGCACTCCACGAACTTCTCCCCGATCAGGCTCTGGGGCCGGATCGAGCACTGGGCGTTCTCGCGGAACGGGCCGAAGCGCTCCTCCACCTCGAGCGTGATCCGCGCCCTGCGATCGGGGGTTAGCGCGACCTTGCCCACGCGGCCCACCTTGGCCCCGCCGATCTTCACGTCCTGGCCGGGGATGAGGAACGACGCGTTGTCGAAGATCACGTCCACGTCGTAGGTCTTCTGCCCCGGCGCAGCGCCCGTGGCCACGAGCACGAGGGCCACGACCGCCGCCAGCCCGAGCAGGTACGCGGCCAGGCGGCGCGTCATCGGCCCGTGTCCCCCACGTCGCAGGGGAAGCTCGGCGTGTCCAGGAACGGGTTGGACTTGTCCGGGGCCGGCGCGGTGGCGCCGCCGGGGCAGCGGTTGCGCACGAACGTGCGGTAGCCGGCCACGCCGCCGTTCTCGGGCAGGATGGGGAGGATCTGCCCGCTGCCCGGCGCGATCGTGAAGCCGCTGCCCGCGAACGAGATCCGCGTGTAGCGGCCGTTGGCGTCCCAGTACGGGGCGGTGGAGCCGCCGAAGCCGCGGAACGGCCCGGCGAACAGGTCCGGCGTGTAGGGCCGGATCTCCTTCACGATCGGCAGCAGGGCGTCGACCGTGCTGACCGTGTCGTCGAACGCCGGCACCGCCGTCTTCGCGAGCGTGGGCATGTAGCTCAGCACGCCGATCAGGTCGCGCCGCCCGCGCGTGTCGATCAGGCGCCGGAGCCCCGGGATCACCCGCACGCCGCCGCGCGCGACCGGCTGCAGGCGGGTGAGCGTCTCGTTCAGCAGCGGCGCCACCGGGCGGGCCTCGCGCACCGCGGGCCGCAGGTCCTGCACCAGCCCGCGGAGGTTCACGAGCGTGGTGTTGGCCTCGCGCAGCGTGGGCGGGAGCTGGCGCAGCGAGCTGTCGAGCTGGCTCGTGCGCGAGGCGATCGCGCTGAGCGTGGTGCCGGTGGCCGGCACGAGCCGCTCCAGGTCCGGGTTGCGCGCCGACACGGCCGAGACCACGCTCGCCGAGTCCACGAGGAAGCGCGAGAACGCGCCCTCGTCGCGGATGATCTCGCGCGAGGTGGCCGCGGTCTGCGACAGGGCAGGGTTGAGCGTGTGGATCGCGGCGGCGATCTCCTTACCGCGCCCCTGGACCGCGCCGCCAAGGCCGCGCACCGCCGACTGGAGGTCGCCGAGCGTCTCCGGCGTGAGCGTGTTGAGCACCGCGTCGAGGTCCACCTCGGACTGCGCGTCCTTGGCCGGGATCGACCCGCCGCTGGCGATCTTGGTCTGGTTGTTGGGCCCCGGCTTGAGCGCCACGTAGCGGTTGGAGATCCCCGACAGCGAGGTGGAGCGCACCTCCGCCGTCGATCCCCGGTGCAGCGGCGTGAGGCCCTCGTCGGTGATGTCCAGCTCGATCTGGGCCTGCCCGTCCGCCGCCAGCTCGAGCTTGGAGACGGTGCCGACCGGCACGCCGCCGACCTTCACCTGGTTGCCCTTCACGAGCTGGCTCGCGTTGTCCAGCGTGATCGTGATCCGGTAGCTGCCGCCGGAGGAGAACAGCAGGAGCGCGATGACGAGAACGGCGAGCAGGAGCGCCGCCAGCGTCAGCAGGCGCGCCAGGACCTCCCTTCGCCTACCCAGCGGCAAATCCACTCCTCCCCAGAAGTTGGGCGCGAAGCTATCTGACGCGGCCCGAGGGCGCGCTGCTACGTACTTAGGCCGCTGCGAGCCGCGACACGCGGCGGTCCGCGCTGCGGGCCGGCGGGAACTCGCGCATGAGCTTGGGGAGCACCGGCAGGGCGGCCGACAGCAGCAGCCGCGAGGCCTCGTACAGGCGGCGCCGGTTGGCGCCCCAGGGCAACCCGAGCTCGGTGCGCAGCGAGTCCGGCAGCAGGCCCACCGTGGCCAGGTTCATCGCCTCCATCAGCGGCCGCGCCACGAACGGGACCTCCGGCCGCATCACCGCGTCGACCACGTCGATCAGCGCGTCCGTGGTGGCGATCCGCTGGCTCGCCAGCATGTCGTGGAAGTACTCGTTGAACGCAGCGAAGTCCGCCGGCTGATGCTCGACCGGCACGCCGAACTGCTCCCCGAGCAGCTTCTGCTCCTCGTAGTAGGTGCGCTGCTCGGCGATCGTGAGCGGCTTGACGTAGCGCTGGTAGACGAGCAGCGAGGTGTGGATCAGCGTGGCGTGCACCCACATCACCAGCTCGTGCGTGCGGGCGTCGTACGGGGTTCCGGCCGGGTAGGCGCCGCCGCCCTCGGAGCTCGTGCCGCGCACGCGCCCGTGCGTGTGGCGGATGCGCGCCGAGGCCTCCTCCACCGTTGCCATCGACCCGAACGTGATCTTGGTGGTCAGGTCCAGCGTGCGGTAGAGCCGGCCCCACGGGTCCTCGCGGTAGTTCGAGTGCTGCGAGACGCCGGCCGCCACGAGCGGGTGGGCGAGCTGGAGGATCAGCGCGCTGCCGCCTCCCACGAGGAGCACACCCTCGCGATTGACCCTCCACGTGACCGAATCGGGCCCGAACAGCCCCATGTCGCTCATCGGGCGCGATGGTACCCGCTGAACCGGGTACCCTGCGCGCATGGGTTGGGGCTTCGTCTGGATGATGCTCGTGCTGAAGATTCCGATCATCGCCCTCCTGTACCTCGTGTACTGGGCGATCCGGCAATCCGACGCCGAGATCGAGCAGCCGTCCGATGGCGGCGGCGGCAGCGACCGCCATCCGCATCGCGGCGGCCCGCACCGGCCACGCCGCCCGCGCCCGCCGCGCCGCGGCCCGCACGCCGAGCCCCCGCCGCGCGCGCCGAGCCGGGTCCGCGCGAGCGGCCGGCAGCTCAGCCGCCCGCTGAGGTAGCTTTCCGCGCCGTGCTCCTGCCGCTCGCAAAGTTCACCGCCTACCACGGGCTCGGGATCGCCCTCGCCTCGTGGGCCGTGCTCGTGGCCGTCCTCGGCTTCTCCAGCTCGAGGTTCCCGGGCAACGAGGGCGGCCAGCGCGCGGTGATGGCGATCTCGGTCCTGCTCGTGGCGGGCACGATCGGAGCGGCGATCGCCACGAGCGAGAGGCACGGCAAGCACGGGACCGCCCACGGCGACCGCGCCAACCCCGCGGGCCCCGCGCAGCCCAAGGGCCCCTGACCTAGCTGTCTCCCTCGCTAAGCGCCAAGCGCCGCTGCAGGCGGCGCAGCGGCGCCGGCGCCCACCAGTTTCGGTCGCCGAGCAGACGCATCAGCGAGGGCACGAGCAGGGCGCGCACCACGGTGGCGTCGAGTATCACGCCCACCGCCATCCCGATGGCGATCTGCTTCATGAAGAACACGGGGCTGACCGCGAACGCGAGGAACACCACGGCGATCATCGCCGCGGCGGCCGAGATGATGCGGCCGGTGCGCGCCACTCCCGCCGCGATGGCCCCCTCGTCGGGAACCCCGAGGTCGTGCTGCTCCTTGATGCGCGCCACCACGAGCACGGCGTAGTCGGTGGCCAGCCCGAAGATCACCGCGAAGAGGAACACGAGGCTGGTCACCTCGATCGCCCGGGGCCCCTCGTAGCCGAGCGCTCCGGCGAGCCAGCCGTGCTGGAACGCGAGCACGAGCACGCCGAGGGTGGCCGACAGCGTGAGCGTGTTCATCAGCAGCGTCTTGACCGGAAGC
The DNA here is from genome assembly GCA_034663685.1 of Thermoleophilaceae bacterium. GTDB lineage: Bacteria > Actinomycetota > Thermoleophilia > Solirubrobacterales > Thermoleophilaceae > AC-37. Next base: position 11,798 of record JAXDJC010000217.1, on the reverse strand, counting down.
ACCACCGAGCCGGTGAGGCCGAACAGCAGCACGAAGGTGCCGGCCACGATCAGGAGCACGGCCAGCGGGACGTGGGCGCGCAGGCTCGCCTTCTGGTCGATGAAGCGCGCGGTGTTGCCGGACACCAGCAGCTTCGCGCCGGGCGGGGTGCGCAGCGCGCGGATCGAGCGCAGCGTGGTCTGCGAATCCGACGCGAGCGCCGGGTGGGGCAGTGCCAGCGTGGCGAAGGCCGTGCGTGGGTTCACGCGCGCGAGCGGGGTGGCGCGGGCCACGCCATGCAGCGTGCGCAGGCGTGCGCCGAGCCGGCCCAGGGCGCCGCCGCTCACTCGCCCCTCCACCGCCACGATCACCCCCTCGGTGAACGCGCGCGGGTAGTGGCCGTTCACGTACGCGTTGGTCGCGTATGACGGCTGGCCGGCCGGGACCGCCTCGGCGCTCGGCCCGGTCAGGACGGTGCCGAGCAGCGGAGCCGAGGCCACCAGCAGCAGCGCGGAGCTGGCAAGCGCGACGGCCACCGGGCGCCGCATCACCGCGTGCGCGAGGCGGTACCAGCGGTCGGACTCGTCGGTCACGGCCGGCCCCCGGCGCACGGCGAGCGAGTCGATGCGGGAGCCGGCGATCCGCAGAAGCGACGGCACGACCAGCACGGCCATCAGCGCCGAGAGCACGCCCACCGCGGCGCCCGCCGCCCCGAGCGAGTAGAGGAAACGCTGCGGCAGCACCACCAGCGCGGCCATCGACGCGGCCACCGTGAAGCCGGAGAAGAGCACGGCGCGGCCGGCGGTCATCACGGTGCGGCGATGCGCCTCGCGGGTCGGCCCGTCGCGCGCTATCTCCTCGCGGTAGCGCGAGACCAGCAGCAGCGCGTAGTCCACGGCCAGGCCGAGGCTCAGCGCCGTGGTGATGTTGAGCGCGAAGAGCGAGGTGTCCACGAGGCTCGACATCACGCGCAGCATCAGGAACGTCCCGAGGATCGAGAGGACGCCGAGCAGCAGCGGAATTGCCGCCGCCACCACGCCGCGGAACACGAGCAGCAGCAGGACCGTGAGCGCCGGGAACGCGATCAGCTCCGCGTTGGTGAGGTCCCTGCGTGTCTGGTCGTTGACCTCGTTGAAGCTCGGCGCGAAGCCACCGAGCGACACCTGGAGGGTGTCGGACCGAACGCGCCTGCGGGCGTCCTCGGACGCGACGCCGCCCCTGTCCTCGAGGTCGGCGGTCGCGAGGTTGGCGGCCAGGACCAGCGACCCGCCGTCGCGCGCCACCACCGGCTGGGCCACCCGGCCGACGTACTTGACCTTCGCCAGCTCGCCGCGCAAGCGCCGGACCTCCCCCCGCACCGCGGGCGACCGGACGTCGAGGCGCCCACCGCCCCTCGGCCGGACGAGCATCACGAGCCCGGGGTTCGGGTCGAACCCGAGCGCGCCGCGCAGCGTGTTCGTGGCGCGCTCGCTCTCGGAGGCGGAGTCGGTGAACCCGGCGGCCTTGAGGCGCTTCTCCACGTCGTGCCCCACCGCGCCGGCCAGGACGGCGACGGCGCCGACCAGCGCCAGGACCAGCTTGGGCCGCAGCCACGTCAGGTCGGCGATTCTCCCCAGCACGCCGCACGAACCTACCTCCTGAAAGACCGCCTCTTCGTGACCGCGAGCACGCCCAGGTCGTGCTTCCGTCAGAATTCAGCGCCGGGTAGAACTAGCGAGAGGATCCGGATGGCCGAGGAGCAGAAGCGATCGGAGAACGGCGGTGGCGTAGCCACGGCGCAGGACAGCCTCACGGTCACCGACAACCGGACCGGTGAGACCTACGACGTCGAGGTCACCGACGGCACCGTGAAGGCGATGGACTTCCGCCAGATCAAGGTCGACGAGGACGACTTCGGCCTCATGACCTACGACCCGGCTTTCACCAACACCGCGAACTGCCGGTCCGAGATCACCTACATCGATGGCGAGGCCGGCGTGCTCGAGCACCGCGGCTACAACATCGAGGAGCTCTGTGAGAAGTCGACCTACCTCGAGGTCGCCTACCTCCTGATCCACGGCGAGCTGCCCACGCAGGAGCAGCTCGACCAGTGGAACCACGAGATCACGATCCACACGTTCGTGCACGAGAACATCAAGCGCTTCATGGAGGGCTTCCGCTACGACGGCCACCCCATGGGGATGCTGCTCGCGTCGGTGGGCGCGCTGTCCACGTTCTACCCGGGCGCCAAGGACATCGACGACGACGACGAGCGCCACATGGCCGCGGTGCGCATGATCGCGAAGGTGCCGACCCTCGCGGCGTTCGCCTACCGGCACTCGCTGGGGCTGCCGTACAACTATCCGGACAACGACCTCGAGTACCCGGACAACTTCCTCCAGATGATGTTCCGGATGACCGAGCTCAAGTACGAGCCCGACCCGCGGCTCGCCAAGGCGCTCGACGTGCTCTGGATCCTGCACGCCGACCACGAGCAGAACTGCTCCACGGCGGCGGTGCGCAGCGTCGGGTCGTCCAAGGTGGACCCGTACTCGGCGGTGGCGGCCGGCGTGGCCGCGCTCTACGGCCCGCTGCACGGGGGCGCGAACGAGGCCGTGCTCAAGATGCTCGACCGGATCGGCACCAAGGAGAACATCCCGGACTTCCTGGAGGGCGTGAAGGAGGGCAAGGAGCGCCTGATGGGCTTCGGCCACCGGGTCTACAAGAACTACGACCCGCGTGCGCGGATCATCAAGAAGCACGTGGACGAGGTGTTCGAGGTCACGGGCGTGAACCCCAAGCTCGAGCTGGCCACGGAGCTCGAGAAGCGCGCGCTCGACGACGACTACTTCACCGACCGCAAGCTCTACCCCAACGTCGACTTCTACTCGGGCCTGATCTACGAGGCGCTCACGCTGCCGACGGACATGTTCACGGTGATGTTCGCCATCCCGCGCACGTCCGGCTGGATCGCGCAGTGGACCGAGATGATCGACGACAAGGAGCAGAAGATCGCACGGCCCCGGCAGATCTACGTCGGGGAGCGCGAGCGCGAGTACGTGGGGATCGCGGACCGCTAGGGCCCGCGGCGCTCAGCGGTTGATCGTCTGCATCCCCGTCGGGTCGTAGCGCTCGCCGGCCGCTTGGGGGATCTCCGCGTCGATGCGCGCGAGGTCGTCGGCGCTCAGCTCCACGTCAACCGCCGCGACGTTCTCCTCCAGGTACTTGCGCCGCTTGGTGCCGGGGATCGGGACGATGTCGTCACCCTGCGCGAGCACCCACGCGATCGCGAGCTGGCCGGGGGTGCAGCCCTTCTCGCTCGCGATCTCCGCCACCTTGGCAGCGAGCTTCCGGTTCTGCTCCAGCGCATCGCCGGTGAAGCGCGGGCCGTGGCGGCGGAAGTCGCCGTCGTCCAGCTCGTCGGGTGAGGTGAAGCGGCCCGAGAGGAAGCCGCGGCCGAGCGGGGAGTAGGCCACGAAGCCAATGCCCAGCTCGCGGCAGGTCGGCAGGATCTCGTCCTCCACGTCGCGGGTCCAGAGCGAGTACTCGGTCTGGAGCGCGGTGATCGGGTGCTCGGCCTGCGCGCGGCGCAGCGTGTCCACGGCCGCCTCGCTCAGCCCGATGTGGCGGACCTTGCCCTCCTTCACCATCTCGCCCATCGCACCCACGGTCTCCTCGATCGGGCGGCTGGGGTCCACGCGGTGCAGGTACCAGAGGTCCACGTGATCGGTGCCCAGGCGCTTGAGCGAGCCCTCGATCGAGTTGCGCGCGTTCTCGGGCGAGCCGTCGAGCTCGCGGTTGGTCGGGTTGTCCTCGGTCGGCGCGAAGCGGATGCCCCACTTGGTCGCGATCGTGTACTCGTCGCGGCGGCCGGCGATCGCCTTGCCCACCAGCTCCTCGTTCTTGAACGGCCCATACATCTCCGCCGTGTCGAGGAAGTTGCAGCCGAGCTCCAGCGCGCGCTGGATCGTGGCGATCGCCTCGCCCTCGTCGGCGGTTCCGTAGAAGGCGGACATGCCCATGCAGCCGAGTCCGATGGCGGAGACTTCGAGGTCCCTGAGGGTGCGTGTTTGCATGCACCGAACCCTACGACCCGCCGCCGCGTAGACCCTTGAAACAGAAAGGGAGGACGCATGGAGAGACGATGGATCGCTCTGCTCGCTGCGGTGGCCGCCGTGTTGGTGGTGGCGCTGCCCGCGCTCGGGGCCGGCAAGCCGGCCAAGGAGACCGACCTGATCGCCGCGATGAGCGGCTCTCAGGAGACCCCGGCAGGGGACCCGGATGGCTACGGGGCGGCCGACTTCCGGATCAAGGGCAACAAGGTGTGCTTCCGGATCATCGCGAGCGGAATCGCGCCCGTCGCCGCTGCCCACATCCACAAGGGCGCGCCGGGCACGGCGGGCGACATCGAGGTCGAGCTCTTCAGCTTCAGGGGCAAGGGCCAGAAGATCCCGCCGCGGATCACGGGCTGCGCGACCACCACGACCGTGATCGCGTCCGCGATCGCCAAGAAGCCGGGCGACTACTACGTGAACGTGCACAACGGCGACTTCCCCGGTGGTGCCCTGAGAGGCCAGCTGAGCAAGTAACCGCGGGTGGCTCGCGCGCCGGGTACCGTTTGGGTCATGGCGCGCGAGCCGCTCATCGACGGGCACGGACGGTCGATCGGCGACCTGCGCGTGTCCGTCACCGACCGCTGCAACTTCCGCTGCCAGTACTGCATGCCCGCGGACGGGCTGCCGTGGCTCGATCGCGCGGAGATCCTTCGGTTCGAGGAGATCGAGCGGGTGGTGCGGGTCCTCGCCTCGATGGGCGTGGGCTCGGTGCGCCTGACCGGCGGCGAGCCGCTCGTGCGCCGCGACCTCCCGCGGCTGGTGGAGATGCTCGCGCGCGTGGACGGGCTCGAGGACCTCTCGCTCACCACGAACGGCTACCTGCTCGAGCGCGACGCCGACGCCCTGGCCGACGCCGGCCTGCGCCGGATCAACGTGTCGATCGACTCCTTGCAACGCGACCGCTTCTTCGAGCTCACCCGCCGCGACTCGCTCCCGCAGGTGCTGCGCGGCCTCGATGCCGTGGCGCGCAGACCCGAGCTGCGACCGGTCAAGGTGAACGCGGTGGCGCTGCGCGGGTTCACCGAGCAGGAGGCGCTGCCGTTCGCGGAGTTCGCGCGGAGCACCGGGTTCGAGGTGCGGTTCATCGAGTTCATGCCGTTGGATGCGGACCGCGCTTGGTCCGCCGACAGCGTCTTGCCCGGGGATGAACTGCGGGCCCTTATAGAGCGGGTTCATCCGCTCGTGGAGATTCCGCGTGAGGCCTCCTCCACCGCTCGCGTGTTCCGCTTCGTTGACGGCCGCGGTTCGATCGGGTTCGTCAACCCGGTGTCCGAGCCGTTCTGCTCGGACTGCAACCGCCTGCGCCTGACCGCCGACGGCAAGCTGCGCACGTGCCTGTTCTCGATGAACGAGACCGACCTGCGCGAGCCGCTGCGCTCCGGCGCCTCGGACGCCGAGCTGGAGCAGATCGTGCGCGACGCCGCCTGGCGCAAGGAGCTCAAGCACCACGTGGGCGAGCCGGGCTTCGTGCAGCCGGCGCGCACGATGAGCGCCATCGGCGGCTGAGGTTTTACACGGCCGTCACACAGTCGTAACCCACGCAACCCACATGTAACGGCGGCAGTGAGAGAGTCGGGCCATGTCCCACCTGGTCGCTCTCGTGCATGACATCTCGACAGCTGGGAGTTCCCCCGCACATGCGTGGCGCTCGAACGCGATCGGGGCGCGCGATGTCGAGTTGACATGGAGCCCGAGGTCCTGACCGCTGCCGTGCTGAACGTGATTGGTCGAGGAGGTGCTCTTGTAGCTTGAGCGCATGGCAGCCTGGACCATCAAGGTGCGCGCCGGCTCGAAGGTCGAGCGTGCGCGCCACGACGATCTCGACGCCGCGCTCGCCGACGTGGAGGGCCGCATCCGCGAGCTCGAGCGCTCCGCCACCGGCAGGACCGTCAAGTCCCCGTTCGGCCGCGACTACGAGCCGGTCCGGCAGGTGATCGGGCGGATCGAGCTCGCCGGCCCCGGGCGCGTGCGGGCGGGCGTGGACGTGCGCGGCGACGGGTCCTCCGAGGTGTGGACCGGCCGGCTGCGCCGCGAGGTGGTGGAGCGGCGCCGCAAGGAGTCGGCACTCGACGCGCTCCGGCGGGCCGCGAGCGGATGACCACCTGGAAGGTCCCGCTCCCGCTGGGCGCCGAGCCGCCGTACCGCGTGTTCGTGAACGGTGTGCCGCAGACCGAGGGCGAGGACTACACGGTGAACGGCGCCGTGCTCGAGTTCAACCGCGAGCTGCGCAAGGAGGGCCGGATCGGCTTCTGGCGCTGGACGCTGATGTTCTTCTCGATCATGGGCACCTACCGGCGCAACGACTCGGTCGACGTCGAGTACTCGCACGCGGGCACCCGCCGTCACGCGGTCGGGCTCGACATCTTCGCGCCGGAGAGAACTACCTAGGCCTGCTCGAGCGCGAGGATCTCGTCGGGCCGTTCGGTCCACTCCTCGCGGCGCTCGCCGCTGAGGCTCAGAACCGTGGGCAGCGCCTCGTGGAACGCGGCCTCGGACTCCCAGCGCGCGTAGCCCACGAGCCGGCTCCCGCCCGGCTCGCGCCACGAGCTGAACTCGATCAGCCCGTCGGCCCCCAGGACGGCGGCCTGCACCCTCTTCATGAACCCCAGGAACTCCTCGGCGTGCTCCGCCTTGGCGTGGTGAATGGCGATCGTCACGTACATGGGCGGGCCAATGTAACGGGAGGTCTCGGGGGACGCGGCTCGTAACCTCTACCCATGCGCATCGACGAGATTCTCGAGGAGCGGCGGCCCGTCTTCTCGTTCGAGTTCTTCCCCCCGAAGACCGAGGAGGGGGAGCAGAACCTGTGGGCCGCGCTCGAGGAGCTGAAGCGCGACGAGCCCGCCTTCGTGTCCGTGACCTACGGCGCCGGCGGCTCCACCCGCGACCGCACGCTGGGCATCGTCAAGCGCATCAAGAGCGAGATCGGCCTGGAGGCGATGGCGCACTTCACGTGCGTGGGCGCCACCGTGGAGGACCTGCGCGGAACGCTCGACGAGATGCGCGACGCCGGCGTGGAGAACGTGCTCGCCCTGCGCGGCGATCCGCCGGACGGCCAGACCGAGTGGACCAAGACCGAGGGCGGCCTCGCCTACTCCACCGAGCTGGCGGAGCTGATCGCCGCGAACTACGACTTCAGCATCGGCGCCGCCTGCTTCCCCGAGGTGCACCCCGAGGCGACCGACCTCGAGTCGGACCTGTCGTTCCTCAAGAAGAAGGTGGACGCCGGCGCGCGCTTCCTGATCACGCAGCTGTTCTTCGACAACGAGCTCTACTTCGACTTCGTGCGCGAGGCGCGCGGGGCCGGCATCGACGTGCCGATCATCCCGGGCATCATGCCCGTGACCGGCTACGCGCAGGTCAAGCGCTTCACCGAGCGCTGCGGCGCGAGCATCCCGGCGGACTTCGAGCGCGAGCTGGCCGCCCGTTCCGAGGACCCCGACGCCGTCAAGGACCTCGGCGTGGCCTACGCCACGCTCCAGTGCTCCGACCTCCTTGCCCGCGGCGCGCCCGGCATCCACTTCTACACGCTCCACCGCTCGCCGGCCACGCGCTCGATCCTCGCCGCCCTGCGCGCCGCGCGGCCCTGGGACCGCGTGGCCGAAGCCGTCTAAGCCGCCAGCTCCCAGCGGTCCGGCGCGGCCTCGGCGCCGTCCTCCACCTTGCGCACGCCGTCGCGCAGCTCCAGGTAACGCAGGTAGCAGAGCGCCTCGTTGAGGCCCCAGTTGAGGAGGATCGGCGTGAGCTCGTCGGTGCCCACCAGAGTGGGCACCACCTCGAACGGGGTCTTCGCGCCGTCGGCCAGGGCCGAGCGCACCAGGTCCACGCGCTCGGCCACCGTGCGGCGGTTGGCATCCACGTGCGCGCGCACGTCGCGAAACGGGCGCGCGTGGCCGGCCAGGCACAGGCGGGCGTCGAGCTCGTCCACCACGTCCAGGCTCGCGAGGAACTCGCCGGCGGGGTCCGGGCTGTAGCCGTAGTCGTAGTAGAGGGAGACGCGGCCGAGCAGGTGGTCGCCGGAGATGAGGAGGTCGCGCTCGGGCTGGTGCAGGCACACGTGCGACGGCGCGTGGCCCGGCGTCTCGTACACGTCCCAGAGCCCGTGGTCGGTCTCGATCTGAACGCCGGGGAGCAGATCGCGGTCGGGCAGCACCACACGCTCCACCCCGATCGACTCGCCACGGCGGGACTCGTACTGGGCCACGATCTCCTCCGGCACGCCGCTCTGGCGGGCCACCTCGATGCGGCGGTCGATCATCGCGTCGGGGTCGTTCACGCGCGTGGTCATGTGCGCGTGGTTGGGGTGCATCCACAGCTCGCAGCCGGCGGCGTCCACGATCGGCCCGGCCAGCCCGTAGTGATCCGAGTGCGCGTGGGTGCACACCAGCAGCCGCACGTGCTCCACCCGCAGCCCGGCCTGGCTCAGCGCCAGCTCGAGCTGCTTCATGCCGCCGGCGCCGCCGATGCCCGTGTCCACCAGCACGATCCCGTTGCCGGCCGCCAGAGCCCAGGCGTTCACGTGCGGCACGCCCGCCCACGGGAGCGGCAGCCGGAGCCGCCACACGCCCGGCAGCACGCGGTCCGCGCGCGCGATCTCGCGCTTGCGCGTCACTCCACCTCGCGGTCGTCGCGGTGCTCGCCCAGCCAGCGCGAGTAGCGCGCCATCGCCTCGGGCATGTGCGACTCGCCCGCGGGCGCGCGGCTCACGCCGAACACCGTGCCCGGGAAGTCGAGCCGCTGCTGGATCGCCCAGATCTCGTCGTGACGGTCGGGCGGCAGGATCGCGGCGGGGTCGCCCACCGCAACCCAGTTGATCGGAACGAACTGGTCGTCGGGCAGGCGGCTGTTCACGTGCAGCACGCCGCCGATGCGGATCGTGGCGCGAGCGCCCACCCGCGCGCCCGGGAACGCCGCGGCGCTCGTGGCGATGAACGCGTCGTCGCCCACCATGGCGCCGTTCACGTGCGCGTGCGGGCCCACCAGCACGTTGTTCCCGAGCGTGGCCTTGTAGCCGGTGCGCCCGCGGATCACCGCGTTCTCCATCACCACGCAGCGCTCGCCGATCCGCACCGGCCCGCCCTCGGAGGTGATCACCGCGCCGAACAGGATCCGGCTGCCGGCGCCGACGTGGACGTCGCCCGACACGACGGCGTTGGGCGCCACGTACACGTCGTCGGCGATCGTGGGGGCCACGCCCCGGTGCTCGACGATCACGCGCGCACCTCGATCTCGGGCTCGATCTCGATCTCCGATCGCAGCGAGTTGGCTATGAAGCAATGCCGGTGGCCGAGGTCCACGAGCTTGCGCACGCGCTCCTCGCTGGTCCCGGCGCCCACCACGATCCGCGGCCTCAGCACGATCCGCTGAATCCAGGCCGGCCTGTCCGACTCGTCCATGGTCCCCTCCGCTTGGTCGGTGTACTCGAGCACGTCCACCCGCGCGCGCGCCGCGCCGGCCAGGAAGGAGAGCAGCTGGCACGAGGAGGCGGCGGCCACGAGCAGCTGCTCGGGGTTGAGCAGCGAGGCGTCGCCGAGGAACGCTGGGTCGGAGCTGAGCCGCAGCGAATCCTCGGCGGGCGCGGCGCTCACGGTGTGCGAGCGCTCGTAGTCGTCGTAGCCCGCGGCCGTCGAGCCGTTCCAGCTCAGGCTGGTCGCGTACGTGTGCACGCGGCTCACGGGTCGATCAACACTCCGGGGTTGAGGATGGCGCCCGGGTCGAGCTCGGCCTTGGCCGCGCGCAGCGCCCGCGCGAACGCCTCGGGCCGCTGGCGGTCGTACCAGGGCCGGTGGTCGCGGCCCACCGCGTGGTGGTGGGTGATCGTGCCGCCCGCGGCGATCACGGCGTCGGATGCCGCGCCCTTGACCGCTTCCCACTGCTCGAGCTCAGCACCGCGGTTGGCGGGCGCGAGGATCGTGAAGTACGGCGCGGGGCCGTCGGGGTACACGTGCGTGAAGCGGCAGGTGACCGTGCCGCCGCCGCATACCTCGCGGAGCGCCTCCTCAGTCCGCTCGCGCACGCCCGCCACGAAGGACTCGAGGCGGTCCCAGGTGATCGCGGTCTCGAAGGTCTCGCTGAACACGCCCGCGAGGATCATCGTGTCGCGCAGGTAGGGCGCTGACACGAACGCCTGGCGCCAGGCCCCCTCGCCCTCGCTGCGCTCGCCGTCGGAGCCGGGGCCGCGGTGGCGCGCGCCGTCCTGGCACGAGCCGCCGTGGTCGGCGCACAGCTCCAGGGCGCGGTCCATCCACGGCTCGAGCGGGTGGTCGGCCGACTCGAAGCCGAGCACCAGCAGCGCGCCGCCGCCGGAGGCAGCGCCGGTGAGGGCCGCCTCGCCGGGGTCGAGCAGGCGGCAGTTGGCCGGGTCGAGGCCCGACTGCGACAGGGCCCGCACCGCGGCCGCGCCGGCCTCGAAGCTCCCGAACCCCACGGACGCCGACGAGCGCCAGACCGGTCGCGGCCGCACCCGCATCCACGCCTCGGTGACCACGCCGAGGATCCCCTCGGACCCGAGCATCATCCGGTCGGGGCTCGGCCCGGCGCCCGAGCCGGGCAGCCGCCGGCTCTCCCACTCGCCCGACGGCGTGATGGCGCGGACCGACTCCACGAGGTCGTCGATGTGGGTGAGCCGGGTGGCGAAGTGGCCGCCCGCGCGCGTGACGATCCAGCCGCCGAGCGTGGAGTACTCGAACGACTGCGGGAAGTGGCGCAGGGTCAGGCCGTGCTCGCGGAGCTGGTCCTCGAGCCCCGGGCCGGTGGCGCCCGCCTGGATGCGCGCGGCGTGCGAGACCGCGTCCACCTCGAGCACCCGGTCGAGCTCACGCAGGTCGATCGTGACGGCTCCGGCGTAGCCGTCGCCCACGCGCGGCTCCACCCCGCCCACCACGCTGGTGCCGCCGCCGAACGGGATGGCGGCGGCGCCGGCGTCGGCGCACCAGGAGAGCACCGCCTCCACCTCAGCCTCGTCGCGCGGGCGCGCGACCACGTCCGGGGGATGGTCGATCTGCCCGCGCATCGCCCTGACGATGTCGCGATAGCCGCGCCCGACTGCGTGGAGGGCGCGCTCGTACGGGTCCGACGAGCAGATCTCGGCCAGCGCGGGCGGGGGTTCAAGCCGCGGAGCGGGCAGCTCCAGGTCCTCCAGCTCCACCGGGCGCTCGGGCTCCAGCGGCTCCAGCCCGAGGTGGGACCGGATGCCGGCGGCCGCCTCGCGAACCTGCTCGTGCGAAGGCTGCTGGTCCTCATAGCCCCAGCCCCAGAACTTAAGGCGGCGTGCAGCGACTGCCATGGGTCGTGCAGCTTACGCAGAGGAAGCGCCGCACCGAAAACGAAAAGCTATTGTGGAGAGCACTCGATGAGCACCGGGACGACGACCGTCCAAATCACCCTGCCCGAGATGGGCGAATCAGTTACCGAAGGCACCGTCCTCGAGTGGCTGAAGAACGAGGGTGACCCAGTTTCCGCCGACGAGGGGATCGTCGAGGTCTCGACCGACAAGGTCGACGCCGAGGTGCCCTCGCCCGCAACGGGCATCCTCAAGCGGATCCTGGTGGCTCCCGACGAGACCGTGCCCACCGGCACGGTGCTCGGGGAGATCGAGGTGAACGGCGCCGGCCCGGCCGCCGCAGCGCCGAGCGCCGGCAACGGCGGCGCCCCCACGACGGCAGAGCCGCCCCCCAATTTCGCCTCCGACGAGTCGGCGGTCGAGGAGGCCGAGCACGGCGCGGC
>JAXDJC010000168.1:0-5438 GCA_034663685.1 Thermoleophilaceae bacterium | reverse complement strand
CGCGCGAAGATCGTCTGCATGAACACGCCGACCACGATCGGCACGATGAACGTGGCCAGCGGCACCCGCAGCGCCTCGCGCGCGGCGCGCTTGTACATCGGCCACAGCGCGCCTACTGCCGCCACTTCTTGCCTCCCCCGCGCTGCATGCGCGCGCCGAGGTCGAACCCGTCCCCGCTGAGCGGCTCGGGCTCCATCGCGCGGCCCGTGTACTGGAGGAACACGTCGTCGAGCGTCGGCTCGGACACGCGCAGGCTGCGCAGCGCGATTCCGCGCTCGCGCGCCGCCACGAGCACGCGCCCGGCCACGCTCACGTCGCCGTCGAGCGCGTAGACGATCGTGTCGCCGTCCACCGACGCGCCGTTGCCGATCGCCGCCAGCAGCTCGTCGGGGCGGCCCTCCACCTCCACGCGCAGCGCCGCGCCGCCGATGCCGCGCTTGAGGTCGGCGGGAGCGCCGGCCAGCACGATCCGGCCGTGGTCGATCAGGTACACGCGGTCGCACAGCGCGTCGGCCTCCTCGAGATACTGGGTGCTGAGCAGCACGGCGCGTCCCTCGTTGCGCAGCGAGCGCACCAGCTCCCAGAGGTTGCGGCGGCTGCGCGGGTCGAGCCCCACGCTCGGCTCGTCGAAGATGATCACCGGCGGGTTGGGCAGCAGCGCCAGCGCCAGCGCCAGGCGGCGCTGGATGCCGCCCGAGTACTGGCCCACGAGCCGGCCGGCGTAGGCGCCCAGCTCGAAGCGCTCGACCAGCGCCGCCGCCTGCGCCCGCCACTCGCGCGGCAGCCGGTACAGGGCGGCCTGCACCTCGAAGTGCTCCGCGCCGGTCATCAGCGGGTCGAGCCCCGCGCCCTGGAGCGCCACCCCGATCTTGGGCCGCACGCGATCCACGTCCTCGAGCGGCACGCCCCAGACCGAGCCCGTGCCGGAGGTCGGCTTCAGGAGCGTGGCCAGCATGTTGAGCGTGGTGCTCTTGCCCGCGCCGTTGGGCCCCACCACGCCCACGGCCTCGCCGCCGGACGCGCAGAGCGAGATGCCGTCGGCGGCGCGCAGGCCGTTCGGGTAGACCTTCGTCAGGCCGTCGGCGATCACCGACGGCGCGAGCTCAGGCAACGGCGCTCGGCTCGGTCGCGGGCGCGCGCTCGACGCGGTGCCCGAGCCGCTCGAGCAGGTCGCCGAGCATCCGGTAGTTCACGGCGTCGCGCACGCGCATGGCCCGGAAGCCGGCCGCGATCCGCTCCCTGATCCCGTCGCGCTCCGGCGCCAGCAGCTCGTGCCGCTCGCGCAGGGTGGCGACCACGTCCGGGGTGTCGGAGGGCACGAACAGCCGCTCGAGCCCGATGTCCTGGCAGTAGAACTGGGTGCGGTTGTCGTGGCCGAGGGCCACGAACGGGATCGCGTAGGCCGAGGCCAGCACGATCGCGTGGTAGCGCGAGCTCGACAGCGTCTCCATCTGCGAGTACGCCGCCGACATCTCGTACGGGTTCGACGTCTGCCCGTTGATCACGAAGCTCCGCTCCGGCACGCCGAGCGCCTCGTGCAGGCGGTACGCGAAGCGCACGTCGCCGCGGTCCTGGATCACGATCGCCACGCGTGCCCGCCGGTCGAGCGAGAGCAGGTGGCGGGCGTGCTCGACCCAGGTGGCCAGCAGCTGCTCGGAGCGCTCGCGCCCTCCGTTGGGCCAGGTGGCCCTGTACGGCCAGCGCACGTAGTCGCTCGGCCGCCCCAGCGGGCGCGGCAGCGCCGGCCACATGTGGAAGTCCACGGGGGCGATGCCGTGCACCGGCCCCTCGCCGAACCCGTAGCGCTCGCGCACCGTGCGCACCACGTCCTCGCCGGGCAGCGGCATCGACACCGCGCAGTCCGCCGTGATCGGCATCGGCACCTCCACCCCGTACGAGGCCAGGTGCTCGTCGCACCCCGGCGCCCGCACGGTCAGCAGGTCGATCGTGTTCAGCGCGCGCACGGTGCGCGGCCGGCGCTTGGGCGAGATGTAGTTCGAGTCGAGGGCCAGCCCCACGCTGGCGATGCCCGCCCGCTCGGCCTGCTCGATCGCCAGCGTGAGGGCGTTCAGCAGGGCCGGGCTGAAGCGGTCGCCGATCATCGCGCCCTCGGAGAGGATCACGCAGTCCGAGCCGGCGATCAGGCGCCGGCCCGCCGCCCGGTAGACCGCCGGGTGGAAGTGGTGGACCGTGCACATGTCGCGCAGGTAGTCCAGCGCGTGGCGGTCGAGCGTGTTGGTCACGATCTCGGCGTCCGGAACCATCCGGTTCAGCTGGTCGAGGATCGCCACCAGCCGCGCCTCGGCGCCGAGGTTGCGGTAGCCGTGCATCCCGTAGACGAGCACGCGGTTCTTCATCGCGCTACCCCCACCGCGGCTCCGCGTCGAGCGGCACGCCGAGGGTGGCCTTGCCGATGATCTCGAGCGCGTCGTAGTGGCTCGGCGGGTGCACCTTGGCCCCGCGCACGTCGCGGTAGAGGCGCTCGAGCGGCGACTTCTTCAGGAAGCCGCTGCCGCCGGTCACCGACATCGCCTTGTCCACGATCGCGACCGCGTTGTTCGTGGCCACGTGCTTGGCGGTGAGCGCCGCCGCGAACTCGCGCGGGTCCTCGGACGGGCCCTGCCCCAGCTCGTACGCGGTCTTCCACACGATCGCGCGCGAGGCCTGGATCAGCACCTCCATCTCCGCCACCAGGAACTGGATCGACGGGAAGTGGCTCATCGGCCGCGGGTACGGCTTGCGGATGCGGTCGCGGGCGTACTCCTCCACGTAGCGCTTGGCACCGCCTGCGACCCCGGTGTAGACGGCCCCGAAGGTGAGGTTGAACCACTTGTGCGAGTTGATCGCGAAGCCGTCGAGCTGCCCGGCCGGGCGCTCCATCACCACCAGCTCGTCGGGCACGAACACGCCGTCCAGCACCACGTCGTTGCTGCCGGTCGGGCGCATGCCCATCGCGTCCCAGTTGTCCATCACCTCGAGCCCCTCGGACTCGCGCAGGGCGAGGAAGTGGATCAGCAGCGGCCCGCGCTCCGGATCCTCGTAGAGCGCGTGGCTCGTGTAGCCGGTCATCACCGGGCTGATCGAGCAGAAGATCTTGCGCCCGGTGATCCTGTAGCCGCCGTCCACGCGCTCCGCCTTGGTGGCGGCGTGGCGGAAGTTGTTGCCGCTGGTCTCGGCCTCCGACACCGACGCGCCCACGATCATGTGCCCCTCCGCGACCGCGCGCAGGAAGCCCTCGGTGCGCGGCTCGGGCTCCTGCCTCCAGAGTTCCGCCACCAGGCCCACCGTGAACAGGTGCATGTTCACGCCGAGCGCCGTGGCCGGAGCGCCCTCGGCCAGCTTCTCCTGCGCGGCGCACAGGCCGAGCAGGCTCACGCCGGACCCGCCCAGCTCCTCGGGCACGGGAATCGCGAGGTAGCCGGACTCCTTCATGTCCTCGAAGTCGGCGAACGGGAACGAGTTCTCCCGGTCGTGCGTCTCGGCGCGCTCGCGGAACTCGTCCGCGTGCCGGGTTGCCAGCTCCACCGCCTCCCGCTCCGCGGCGCTCAGCAGCCCGGCCTCCTTGATTGCGGCCTCCATTCGATCCCCCTGGTCTTAGGTGATGGTCAACAGACGTCGTGGCAGGACTTGGAACTCCGCGGGCGTGGTGCCCACGATCTCCCCGTCGACCTCGACGGGGAACGGCCGGTCGCACTCCACCCGCACGTGCTCGGCGGCCCAGTGGCGCAGCTCGGGATGCCCCTCGAGGCGGCGGCGGAACGCGCGCCACATCGCGTGGGCGACCGCCGGGCGGCTCATGCCGCCGAGCAGCACGGTGGAGAGGCGCCCGTCGTCGATCGCGCCGAAGTCGCCGAAGCTCAGGCCGCCGGCGAAGTGCGGCACCTTCATCACGGCGAGGTTGGTGGCGCTCGAGTGGACCGGCGTGCCGTCCACCGTGAGCCGCAGCGGCAACGGCCGCCAGCGCGCGAGCGTGTCAACGCCGAGCACGCCCTGGGCCAGCTCGAGGCTCACGCGCTTGAGCGCGAGGTTGGCGCGCGTCTTGCGGGTGAAGCGCTCGCCGATCCGGCTCACGAGCCCGACGGTGCAGTTGACCACGAAGTGGCGGCTCTCGGGCCCGCGCGGCGTGGCGTAGGTCACGCGGCCCACGTCGATCCGGCGCGCGCGGGCGCGGTCGAGCAGGCCGTGGAGCGTGGGGCTCAGCTCGCGGCAGCGCGAGAAGTCGTTGCAGGTGCCGGCAGGCACGAACCCGACCGCCAGCTCGCCGCTCGGGTCCTCGTCGATGACCGCGTCCGCCACCTCGGTCAGCGTCCCGTCGCCGCCCACCACCACCACCGTGTGGAAACCCGTGTGCACCGCGTCGCGGGCCAGCTCGGCGGCCTCGCCGGCGCGCGTGGTGAGCTGCACGTCGGCGGCGGGCAGCTCGCGGCGCAGCCGCTCGGCGTTCGCGCGGCCGCGGCCCACGCCGGCGATCGGGTTCACGATCCAGAGCGTGCCGTCGAGCGGGAGCGGGCCGCCCGCCCGGTCGGTCACGAGGGCGCCGGCGCCGGCCATCGCTCCTCCTCCGTCACGCCCGCCAGCTCCGCGATCGTGCGCTCGATTCCCTCGACCAGCCCCACCCGCGGCTCGTGCCCGAGCGCGCGGATCTTGTCGAGCCGGTAGCGCATCCCGGTGGCGGCCGAGCGGATCGCGTAGCGCGTGAGCAGCGGCCGCTTGCTGCTGCGCGTTGCGCGGGCCACCGCCTCCGACACCGCGGCCGCGCCGTAGGCCACGCCGACCGGGATCGAGAAGCGCGGCGGCCTGAGCGCGGTGGCCTCCGCCAGCAGGTCGATGAAGCGGCCGAAGGTGGCCCCGTAGCCGTCGCCGGCGATGTACGACTGGCCCGCGGCCTCTCCGCTCGTGGCCACCAGCGCGATCGCGTCGCCGAGGTTCTCGCTGTAGGTCAGCTCGAGCGAAGTCCGCCCGCGGGCGAAGTACACGAGCTGCCGCGTGCGCAGCCCGTCGATCAGCTCCGGCACGAGGTGGCGGTCGCCCGGGCCGAAGACCCAGGTCGGGTAGATCACGGAGACCTCGAGCCCGCGCCCGGAGCGCTCCCAGGCAAGCCGCTCGCCCTCCAGCTTCGAGAGCGAGTACGGGTACGGCGGGCACTGCTTGGGCGACTCCTCGTCGATCTCGATGTCCGTGCGGAAGCCGAACACGTCCGCGGTGCTCACGTACACGAAGCGGCGCACGCCGGCCCGCTCGGCCTCGTCGAGCAGCGCGCGGGTGCCCTCCCGGTTGATCCGCCAGAACACCTCCTCGCGGTCCCAGTCGCTCACCACGGCCGCGGTGTGCACCACCGTGTCGGCGCCGTCGCATAGCCCGCGCAGCGAGTCCGGGCGGGTGAGGTCGCCGTGGTGCTCCTCCCAGCCGCCGCCGGTCACGGGCGCGGGGCCGGCGGA
>JAXDJC010000215.1:0-11261 GCA_034663685.1 Thermoleophilaceae bacterium | reverse complement strand
GCATCCCGTTTGCGCGAACGGCCGTGCCAGACGTACAGTTCGAAACGACGACGGGGCGTAGCTCAGCCTGGTAGAGCGCTGCGTTTGGGACGCAGAGGTCGCCGGTTCAGATCCGGCCGCCCCGACTCGGTTCTCGCCCGCTCGCACGACGAGAGCCCGATCGGTACGCGATCGGCCCTGATTGAGGGCGGCGGACGTTTGGTCGAGCCTGCTCAGCGCACCCGCAGCCGGTGGATGCTCACGCCGTCCCCGACCTGCGTCGCCAGCGACCAGTGGCGCTTCGCCTGGGCCAGGAACGCCTCCGCCGGCGAGCGTCCCGGATCGGCGATCCAGAACTCGCGGCCGAGCCGGGGCAGCAGGTCGAGCAGCGGCCCGAAGCTCTCGGGCTCGTAGAGCACGTCCGCGGCGAGCACGAGGTCGAAGGGTCCGCGCGCGACGAGCTCGCCCGCGTCCGCCCAGCCGAACGCCGCGGTCTCGAGAGCCACCCCGTTCGCGCGCGCGTTGCGTTCGAGCAGCTCGACCGCTTCCTCCGACTCGTCGGTGGCCAGGACCGAAGCCCCCGCGCGCGCCGCCACGAGGCTCGGCAGGCCGAGCCCGCAGCCCAGCTCCACCACCCGCCGCCCGGCGAGCGCCGCCCCGCTCACCTCCCGTGCCAGCGCCAGCCCGCTCCTCCACAGCACCGACCAGTACGGCACCAGAGGAGCCCACTCGTCGCCCCGGTCGGGCAGGTCGGCGCCGTCGCGCGGCTGCAGCAGGGCGATCGAGCCCCCTGGCAGGAAGACCGAGGTCGGGACGAGGTCGAGATCATCCACCCGGGGAAGTTTGCGCGATAGTGCCGCGATCGAAGTCCTGACCCTCACGGACGGCGGGCAGACCGCGGAGGCGATCGCCGAGCGGCTGACCGGCTTCCTGAGCCAGGCCCGGCGCAGCCTCGACATCGCGCTCTACGACGTGCGCCTGCCCGGCGCCGTCGGCGACAGCGTGGCGGGCGCCCTCAAGGACGCCGCCGCGCGCGGCATCCAGGTGCGCCTGCTCTACAACACCGACAGCCCGCACCGCCTGCCCGTGCCGCCGCCCCCGAGCACCCGGCCGGAGCTGATCGAGGCCCTCCCGTTCCCCACGCGCGACGTGCCCGGCGAGCCCGACCTCATGCACCACAAGTACGTGGTGCGCGACGAGGCCTCGGTCTGGACCGGCTCAACGAACTGGACCACCGACGCCTGGCAGCGCCAGGAGAACGTGCTCCTGACGGTGGACTCGGCCGGCATCGCCGCCGCCTACAAGGCGAACTTCGAGGAGCTCTGGGAGCGCCGCAGCGTGGAGCACAGCGGCCACCGCGACGCCGAGCCCGTGACCGTGGACGACGCCACCGTGCGCGCGTGGTTCTGCCCGGGCCGCGGCCGCCGGCTGGCCCACCGGATCGCGGAGGCGATCGGCCGCGCGCAAAAGGTCCGGATCGCCTCGCCCGTGATCACGTCGGCCCCGATCCTCGCCACGCTCGCCCAGCGCGCCTCGGACGGCGACGCCGACGTGGCGGGCGTGGTGGACGCCACGCAGGTCGCGCAGGTCTTCCGCCAGTGGCACGACAACGGCAACGCCGAGTGGAAGGTCCCGCTGCTGGCCCGCGCGGTGGGCGGCGGCCGCTTCACGGGCAAGCGGTCCACTCCCTACGCGCCCGGCGCGCTCCACGACTACATGCACGCTAAGGTCACGGTCGCCGACGACACCGTCTTCGTCGGCTCGTTCAACCTGTCGCGTTCCGGCGAGGCGAACGCGGAGAACGTCCTGGAGGTCGAGAACGCCGCTCTGGCAGCGCGCCTGGCGGCATATATCGACGCGATTAGGGCGCGTTTTCCGGAGCTTCCGTCGTTCGCCGGCCGGATTGCGCCCTAGGCTCTGACCACCTTGACCACCCAGACACGACAGTCCGCGCCCGAGTTCGAGCGCTTCGCAATTGGCTTCGACGCCCGCGACAGCGCGCGCCTGCACGGCCTCTGGGACGACGTGATCGCCTCCCAGCAATGGTCCGAGGGCGAGATGACGCGCCGCTTCGAGACGGCCTGGTCTGAATGGAACCTGACCGGTGCGGTGGCGACCGGGGGCTGGACCGGCGGCGCGCTGGCCGCGCTGCGCTTCGCGGAGGTCGGCGCCGGCGATCTCGTCCTGTGCCCGTCGAACACCTTCATGGCCACGCCGCTGGCGGCCATCGCCACGGGCGCCGAGGTCGGTTTCGTGGACTCCAACCGCGAGGACCTCTGCATGTCGTTCGAGGACTTCGAGCGCAAAGCCGAGCGGCTCCGTCCCAAGGCGGCGGTGGTGGTGCACATCGGCGGCCACATCGCTTTCGACATCGAGCGCATCGCCGAGTACTGCCGCGCCCACGACATCTTCCTGATCGAGGACTGCGCGCACGCGCACGGGGCCGGCTGGGACGGCCGCCGCCCGGGCACCTACGGCGACGCCGGCGTGTACTCGTTCTACGCCACCAAGACGGTGTCGACCGGTGAGGGCGGCATGCTTGTGTCCCGCCATGACGACGTCCTCAACTTCGCGCGCGAGTTCCGCAACTACGGCAAGCCCAGCCACGAGGTCGCGGGCCTCAACTTCCGGATGAACGAGTTCACCGCAGCGATCGGGCTCGTGCAGACCGAGCGCATGGACGAGGTCGTGGCATGGAAGAACCGGATCGCCCGCGAATTCCTGGATGAGGGCCACCCAAATCGGGTACGGCTGCCCGAGGGAATGACCTCCGGCCTCTACAAGTACATCGTCTTCGACCCGATCGAGCGCTCCACGGGCAAGGTCTACGACCAGCCCTGCCACCGCATCATGGGTCACGCCGACGACCTGCCCAACACTGACTGGATCGCGCAGAGCCATTGGTGCGCACCTCTTTACTACCGCCCCGAGAGTGAGGCCTAGATGAAGCGCGTACTGGTAACCGGAGGAGCCGGATTCATCGGGTCGGTCGTGGTCGACCGCCTGCGGGAGGCCGGCTACGAGCCGCGCATCCTCGACATACGCTGCTCGCCCCATCACGCCCGCGGCGAGATCGACACGGTGATCGGCGACGTCTGCAAGCTGGAGGACGTAGAGCGCGCGATGGAGGACTGCGACATCGTTGTTCACATGGCCGCGGCCGCCGACGTCAACGAGGTGGTCAAGACCCCGGCTGAGTCCGAGCAGCTCAACTCGCGCGCCACGCTCAACGTGCTCGAGGCCGCCCGCACGGTGGGCGTCGAGCGAGTGGTCTACGCATCCACGATCTGGGTCTACTCGGACGTGGACGCCACATCGGTCGACGAGGACACGCCGCTCATGCCCCCGGCGCACCTCTACAGCGCCACCAAGCTGGCCGGCGAGCTCTACTGCCGCTCGTACGCCGAGATGTACGACGTGGAGTACACGGTGCTCCGCTTCGGCATCCCCTACGGCCCGCGCGCGCGGCCGGCGGCGGTTGTGCCGGCGTTCGTGGGCAAGGCGCTCAGCGGCGAGCCGCTCACGGTGGCCGGCGGCGGGCTCCAGTCACGGCGCTTCGTGTACGTGGAGGACCTCGCCGACGGCGTGGTCCGCTCGCTGCAGCCCGCGGCGGCCAACCGTGTCTACAACCTGGTCGGCAGCGAGGACGTGACAATTCTCGAGATCGCGTCCACCGTGCAGTCGCTCGTGGGCGACGTGGAGATCCAGCACGTGGACGGCCGCGGCGCGGACTTCAAGGGCGTCGAGGTGGACGGCTCCCGCGCCGAGCGCGAGCTCGGCTGGCGGGCGCAGACGCCGTTCCGCGAGGGCGTGCGCCGCTACATAGCCTGGCACCGCGAGCAGGAGCAGCCCGAGCCCGCGCGCCCGGCGCGACTCACGCGCGAGTCCCTCATGGGGGCCGCGCGCGTGGCGGCAGCGATGCTGATGGCGGCGTCCGTGGGCATCGTGGCCGCCGGGATCGCCAGCGTCAACTCGCTCGACGACTCCGCCGATCGCGCGAGCTTCGTGATGATGATCGTGCTGCTGATGCTGCCGCTCGTACTCGTGGCCGACTTCGACTGGGAGCGCGGGCGCCGGCGCGCGCTCGGGCGGGTGCTCTCGCTCGGGGCGGTGGCGTCTATAGCCGCCGTGGTGTTCCCGAGCCCGGCCTCCGTGGTCAGGGCGGCGCACGCACACGAGGTCAGCATGCTGATCCTGATCCTGGCCGCCTCCGCGATCTTGGTGATCGCGGTCCGGTACACGCGCTCGGATCCCGAGGGCGCGCCCGACTCCGCCTGACCGGCGCTCAGAGCAGCACGGGCCGCAGGCCCTGAGCCGCGATCCGGTCGAGGATCGCGGGTAGCGCGGCGACGGTCGCCCGCCACGAGTCGTGCGCGTTGTAGTGGTCGGCGTCATGGAGAAGGATCACGTCGCCGGCCACGAGCCGGCCGGTGGCCTCGGCAGCGATCGACGCGGCCGTTGCACTGCGGCGCCAGTCGTGGCCCCAGCGCGACCAGAGCACGGGCCGCCAGCCGCGCTGCCGGATCGCCGCCAGCGCAGCGGGGGTGTAGATGCCGAGCGGGGCGCGGTGAAGGCCGATCGGGCGCCCCGTGGCCTCCGCGAGCATGGCGGCGCCGCGGTCGAGGTCGCGGGCGAGGGCGGCCGGCGGCATGCGCAGCAGCACGCGGTGGCGGTGGCAGTGAAGCTCCACCCGGTGGCCCGCCGCCGCCACGCGGGCGGCCAGCTCCGGGTGGCGCTCCACCTGCTCGCCCACCAGGAAGAACGTGGCGGGCGCGCCGGCGGCGGCCAGCGCGTCGAGTACCGCCGGTGTGCCCTCGGGGTGCGGCCCGTCGTCGAACGTGAGCGCCACGCCCTCGCGCGACTCCATCGAAAGCTGGATGCCCAGCGGCGAGGCGAGGCGCGGCACGACCGGCGCCAGCGCCGGCAGCGACCACGCGGCGCCCGCGGCGGCGGCGGCGCCTGCAAGTAGGGAACGGCTCCTCACGGGGGCATACTCCCACCGTGATCGACTCCGACCTCGTCCAGGGCGCGGCCGCAGCCGCCGTGGCGGCGCTCTGCTTCAACGGCGCGGTGGTCCTCTACGCGGTCGAGAGCCGGACGGTGTCCGAGGAGCACGGGCTGCGGCTCTCGCTCATCACCCGGCTGGCCAAGCGGCCGCGCTGGCTGGCCGCGCTGGCGCTCGACGCGCTCGGCTGGCCGTTCCAGCTGCTCGCCCTCTCGCTCGCCCCGATCACGGTTGTGCAGCCCACGCTGGCGGTCGGGCTGCTGATCCTGGTGGCCGTGGGGTCGCGGCGGCTCGGGGAGCCGGTCGGCCGGCTCGAGGTGGTGGCGGTGCTCGGCGTGGTCGCGGGCGTGGCCGGCCTCGGGCTCGCCGCACCCAAGCACGCCGACACGAACCCGGATCCGGTTGCGCTCGGCGTCGTGCTCGCCGCTCTCGTCCTGCTGAGCTGCGCGCCGTACGTGTTGCCGCGCGCGCGCGTGGGCGCCACCACGATGATCCTCGCCGCCGGCTCGGCGTTCACCGCCACGGCGCTCAGCAGCAAGGTGCTCACCGATCGGCTCGCCGAGCACGACTGGCTGTTCGCGGGCGCGCTGGCCGCCGGCACCGCCCTGGTGGCCGCGCTCGGGCTGCTCTCCGAGACGTCTGCGCTCCAGCGCTTCGAGGCCACGCGGGTTTCGCCCGCCGTGTTCGTGATCCAGACCGTGGCGCCGGTGGTGGCGGCTCCGATCCTGATCGGCGAGCGCTGGGGCGGCACGCCCGGCGGCGGGGCCGTGCTGGCCGTGTCGCTGCTGGTCACGTGCGCGGCCGGCGCGCTGCTCGCCCGGTCGCGGGTGGTCGTGGCCGCGGCGCACGAGGGATCTCAGCCCGGGGATCCGGCGAGCTCCAGCACGAGGTCGGCGGCGGAGGGCAGCGCCGCAAGCGAGAGGTCGGGCGAGCGCGGGGAGGCCAGCGCGCGGGCGAGCGCGGCGGCCAGCTCCTCGGGCGTCGACGCGACCTCCGCCAGGCCGAAGTCGCGGTAGGCGCGGTTGTTGTCGCGGATGTGGCCCACGCCCCAGCCGTAGGAGATCGCATGCGTGCCGCGCATCTGGGCCTCCAGCACGGTCAGGCCCGCGGTGGAGTGCACGAGCACGTCGGCGGCGGCGAGGTAGTCGCTCATCCGCGAGGTGAAGCCCTCGGTGCGCACGCGCGGCTCGCCCGCGAACGCGGCGTCGAGCCGCGCCCGCAGCGCCTCGTTGGTGCCGCAGAGCACCACGGCGCCCAGATCCGGCGCCGCCGCCAGGCACACGCGCGTCGCGCCCTCGAGGTCGCCGATCCCCCAGCCGCCGCCCGAGATCAGCACGAGCGGCCCGTCCGCGGGCAGCCCGAGGTCGCGGCGCGCCTCGCCCTGGTCGCGCGGCTCCAGGAACTGCGGGTCGCTCAGCCCGCTCGCGTGCTCGATGCGCGTGCGCGGCCCGGCCAGCTCGCGCACCTCGCGCTCGGACTCCGCGTGGATGATCAGGTGGAGGTCGAAGCGCGGGTGGGCCCAGAAGCGCAGGGCGGCGAGGTCGGTGATCGCCGAGACGAGCGGCATCGGGCACTCGCCGCGGCGGCGCATGTGCCCGAGCACCTCGTTCGCCCCGGGATAGGTGGAGACGACCACGTCCGGCGAGGCCACCCGGATGGCCTCGGCGAAGCCGCGGCGCGAGAGCCGGTAGGCCAGCCGGCTGGCGATCCAGCGGACCGGCCGGACGCGCGTGACGAAGTGGTACTGCGCATCGAACAGGCGCGGCGCGTGCTCGAGCATCGCCTCCGAGTTGTCGCGGATCAGCTTGTGCACGATCGGGCCGGCGGCATCGAGGCTGTCCACGATCTCCACGTGGGCGCCGGGCCGGCGCTCGCGGATCGCCTCTCCGAGCAGCCGGGCGGGCAGGTCGTGGCCCGCGCCGATGTCGCACGAGAAGATCAGGACGCGGGGGCGGTCACCGGGCACGCTCGGAGGCTACGAGGGCTACGATGCCGGGCGAGGTAGCAGTGAGGCCGAGGGCAGCAGCAAACGGGGGTTTGCGCCGACTGGGGGCGGCGGCCACGGTCGCGCTCGTGGCGGCCGCGCCGTACGCGATCTTCCGCGACACCGTCCAGGACGTGGCCACCGACTTCCGCTGGGACTTCGCCTACCTGGTCAGCGGCTGGACCCCGTTCTTCCTCATGATGGTCGGCGCCCTGTGGTTCATCCCGGTGGTGGTGTCGATGGGGCGGACCGGCTACAGCCGCCTGTACCTGCGCCCGGTCACGCGCCACGCGTGCGAGGCCTGGGGCCTCGTGAGCTACCTGCTCGGGTTCCTGCTCGCGATCCAGGCTTCACAGCTCGCGGGCATGTTCTGAGCGGCCCGGGCCGCCGCGCTGCGGCCTCAGCGCGAGCGCCTGATCGCGTCCAGCGCGTAGTAGAGCCCGAACGCGTACTCGCCGCTGTCGTCCCACGCGGAGCTGCCGCCGAGCGAGTACACCTGGTCGCCCAGCATGCCGATCGGGGGCAGGCGCGTGACGCGCCCGAGCGACGCGCCGAGCATCCGCTGCCCGAGGCTGCGCCAGCGCGCGGCGCTCGACTTGCACGCGCCGCTCAGGCTCTCGCACGCCTGCGCCAGGCGCAGCGCGCCTGCCGCGGTGATCACGCCCGCCGAGGTGTCCACCGGGGCGGGCGCCGGGGCGTCGTAGTCGTACGGGGGGATGCCGCTCGCGGGCAGGCGGCCGTCCACGTAGGCCGCCGCGCGCTCGGCCACCGCCACGAGCGCCCGGTCGCGGAAGCGGGCGCCGGTGTCCGCGAACCCGAACACGGCCCAGCCCTGGCCGCGGGCCCACGTGCTCGTGTCGGAGTAGCCCTGACGCGTGCCCGTCCAGATCACATGCCCGTCCACGCGCGAGGCCACGACCGACTGCGCTGTGGAGCCGTCGGCGCGCACGAGCAGCGGCTCGAGCGCGCGCGCGTGACGCAGGGCCACCTCGCGGTACTGCGGGCTGCCGCGCTCGTGCCACGCCCAGCCGAGGATCCCCAGGTTCATCATCGAGTCGACGATCGTCTCGCTCTCGTCCGCCGAGGCGCAGCGCTTGCACGAGCCGCCGGCCGGGAAGGTCGGGATCGTGCCCACGGCCTCGTTCCCCGCCGCGAGCTTGACCAGGGTGTCGGCCGCCGTGTAAGCGCTCTGGCGCAGACGCGTGCAGTACGACGAGCCGCGGGCGGCGGCGGTGCGGCAGTCGCGATCGTGCGCCGCGGCGGACGAGGGGAGGTAGCGGAAGCCCTGGTCGTGGATCGCGTCCTTCTCGCGGCCGCGGTGGCGGTCGGTGGCGGCGCGGGCCCAGTCCGCGAAGGGGGCGTTCGGCCCGGTCATGTCGCCGGCGAGCCAGAGCATCCCGGGCCAGAAGCCGTCGGTCCAGTCGCGGGTGAAACGCAGCAGCCCGTCGACGGCCCCGATCCCGACCGGGAAGCGGCCGAACGGCACGCGCGCGTGCAGCTCCGCGAGGCGGTGCAGGAGGGCGGCGCGGCGGTCGTCGCGGCGGGTGGCGAGGAAGCCGGTGGCCTGGAGCGAGCCCTTCGTCGCGCGCAGGCCCAGCGCGTTGGTGAGCTTGAGGTCGGCCGCCAGCTCCTGGCCGTCGATGGCGAGCTTCGGCGTGCTGCCGCCGGTGATCTCCAGATGGCGCCAGCCGCCGGTGGCCCAGCCGGCCGCCGGCAGCGCGGTGGCCGGCAGCCCGGGCGCGCGGAGGGTCACGGCGCCGTTCGCGTCGGTGTCGAGGCGCAGGCCGCTGGCGCCCAGGTCCACGATCGCCGTGCTGCCGGGCGCCGGCAACAGATCGAGCGATAGCGCCACGGGCCCGCGCGGCAGCGAGTGGGCGATCGAGGCGGGCGCGGCCAGCCGCAGGCCGCGGCCGTCGCGAAGGCTCACCGCACGCACGCTCCGGGCGCCCGTCACCCGCCAGCCGCCGAGCGGCGGCGCGAGGTCGTCGGCCACCACGTTCGGCAGCGGTGCTGCGGCCGCGGGGGCGGCGCCCAGGCAGGCGGCGCTCACCGCGATCGCGAGGAGGGCTCGCTTCACGCGTTCGAGGCTAGTGGCGGGGCGGGCATCGAGGGTCTCAACACCCGAACCCGGAACTAGACTCGCCGCCCGGGCCCCCGTAGCTCAGTGGATCAGAGCGAGGGACTTCTAATCCCTAGGTCGCTGGTTCGAATCCAGCCGGGGGCGCTACGGGGACGGAGCGGCGGCGAGCGCGATCTCCTGCGGGAACTCGCGCAGCAGCTCGAGCCCGCTCGCGGGGTCGGCGAACAGGCGCACCACGAAGTCCTCCCAGCGCAGCGCCGGTCGCATGGTGATCCGCAGCCGCGTCTCGCCGCCGCTCTCGTTCCACGCATGGTGGGGGACGCCGGGCGGGGCCACCACGGACTCGCCGGGCCCGGCGACGTGCTCGTCCTCCCCGATCCGGAAGCCCGCCCGGCCGGACAGGACCTCCCAGGTCTCCTCCATCCCGGGGTGGATGTGAGGCGCGGTGCGGTGGTCCGCGCGGGTCCAGATGTTCTCCATCTCCAGCAGCTCCCCGCCGGTGTCCGCGGCCGTGCGGCCGAACACGATCCGCTCGCCCGTGGCCGGGTTTTCCACCGCGTCGCCGGCTCTGACCATGGCGCTAGAGTCTCGCACCGGTGCCAACCTCTCTAGTCACCGGCGGGGCCGGATTCCTCGGGTCGCACCTCTGCGACCACCTGGTCGCGAAGGGCCACCGCGTGATCTGCGTGGACAACCTCGAGACCGGGTCGCTGCAGAACATCGCGCACCTGCGCGGCGACGAGTTCGAGTTCCGCCATCTCGACATCACCAGCCATTTCGAGGTGGAGGGGCCGGTCGACTTCGTCTACCACATGGCCTCGCCCGCGAGCCCGATCGACTACGCGCGGCTGCCGCTGCACACACTCAAGGTGGGCGCGTACGGCACGCACAACACGCTCGGGCTGGCCAAGTTCAAGCGTGCGCGCTTCCTGCTGGCCTCCACGTCCGAGGTGTACGGCGACCCGCTGGTACACCCGCAGCCCGAGACCTACTGGGGCAACGTGAACCCGATCGGCCCGCGCGGCGTGTACGACGAGGCCAAGCGCTACGCCGAGGCGCTCACGATGGCGTACCTGCGGCAGCAGGGGGTTGATACGTCCATCGTGCGTATTTTTAATACGTATGGCCCTCGGATGAGACCCAACGACGGCCGCGCGATTCCCACCTTCCTGCGCCAGGCGCTCACCGACAAGCCGCTCACGGTGTTCGGCGACGGCTCGCAGACGCGCTCGTTCTGCTTCGTGGAGGACGAGGTCCGCGGGCTGATCTCGCTCATGGAGTCGGGCGTGCACGAGCCGGTGAACATCGGCAATCCCAACGAGCTGTCGCTGCTCGAGATGGCCAAGCTCGTGGTGGAGCTCACGGAGTCGCGTTCCGAGATCGTCTTCGAGGCGCTGCCGGTCGACGACCCGCAGGTGCGCCAGCCGGACATCACCCGCGCGCGCGACCTGCTCGGCTGGGAGCCGAAGGTGAGCCTGCGCGACGGGCTCAAGCAGACGATCGACGCGGCGCTCGAGGCGCTCAAGCAGCCGGCCTAGGGCTCGCGTGTCGTCCGAAGCCAAGAACCTCGAGGCGATCTCCCGGGCGATCGACCAGCACAACGCCGACTGCCCGTTCCCGGCGGTGGCGGTGGTCATGAACCCGTTCGAGGTGGAGCGGCTGGGCTGGGACACGATCCGGGGCCTGCCGATCCGCAGCGATCCCGACGTGGGCACCGGCTCGTTCCGCATCGTGTGCGGCGGCGACGAGGAGGGCGAGGGCGACAGCGTCGAGGAGGTCGTGGAGGCCGTCTCCACTCAGACGGTTCCCGTGAGTCGCTAGCCGTGTTCGGCAAGCCCTCTCGCCGCAAGGTCAAGCGCCTCGAATCGCATGGCGTCCGCGCGGTGGCGGAGGTCCTCGAGATCGGCGACCGCGGCATCACGGTCACGAGCGGGAACCAGCGGGCGTTCTCCAGCACGGAGGTCCTGCTCAAGACTCGGCTGCGGGTGGAGCCCGAGGGCGAGCCGTCCTTCGAGGTGGAGAAGCGCTTTCGGTACGGGCAGCTCTCGGCGCCACCGGTCGGCATGCGCGTGAACGTGATCTTCGACCCCGACAATCACGGCGAGGTGATCCTCGATCACTCGGGGTCCGAGGGCGTGCCGAACAACGGCGCGCTCGGCGGCCTGCTGTCGAGCCTTCAGGAGGCTGGTGCCGAGAGTCGCGCCGCCTCCGCG
>JAXDJC010000180.1:0-3166 GCA_034663685.1 Thermoleophilaceae bacterium | reverse complement strand
ACTGGGCGTTCGTGAACGTGAACATGAGGCCGTACTACTCCGAGGGCTCCAAGACGCTCGGGTTCGAGATCGCCGAGCAGCTCGGGTTCGAGCTGCCGGACCGGGTCGTGTGCCCGGTGGCGTCGGGATCGCTCTTCACGCGGATCGCCCGCGGGTTCGAGGAGTGGCTCGAGGTGGGCCTGATCGAGGGCGAGCTGCCCTCGTTCAACGGGGCCCAGGCCGAGGGCTGCTCGCCGGTGGCCGGCGCGTTCGCCTCGGGCAGCGACATCTGCCGCCCGGTGCGCAAGCCGCAGACGATCGCCAAGTCGCTCGCGATCGGCAACCCGGCCGACGGCCCGTACGCGCTGGACCTGGCGCGGCGCTCCGGCGGCGGGATCGACTCGGTCACCGACGACGAGATCCGTGCGGGCATCAGGCTGCTCGCCGAGACCACCGGCATCTTCACCGAGACGGCCGGCGGGGTGACCACGGCGGTGCTGCGCAAGCTCGCCGAGCGCGGTGACATCGGGCCCGACGAGCGCGTGGTGCTCGTGATCACGGGCGAGGGGCTGAAGACGCTCGACGCCGTGCGCGGCACGTTCGACGTGAACGAGATCGAGCCGAACGCGAGCGCCTTCGAGGAGGCGTTCTCGCCGCCGGTCGCGGCCGGTGCGTAGGATGCGCGGCCGATGAGCATCACGGTCAAGATCCCGACTCAGCTGCGGCCGGTCACGGGTGGCGAGGCCGAGGCGAGCGTCGAGGACGCGCGCACGGTGGGCGAGGTGCTCGACGGCCTCTACGACCGCTACGACGGGCTGCGCGACCGCATCGCGGAGGACGGCGACCTGCGGCGGTTCGTGAACGTTTACGTGGCCGGCGAGGACATCCGCTTCCTCGATGGGCTGGAGACGCCCGTCGAGGACGGCGACGAAGTCACGATCCTGCCCGCCG
This sequence comes from Thermoleophilaceae bacterium, assembly GCA_034663685.1. Taxonomy (GTDB): domain Bacteria; phylum Actinomycetota; class Thermoleophilia; order Solirubrobacterales; family Thermoleophilaceae; genus AC-37. The sequence goes on along the minus strand of JAXDJC010000180.1, from coordinate 2,236 downwards.
TAGCGGGCGGCTAGGCGGGCGCGGAGCCAAGCCGCGCCCGCCACCGACTACCTCACCGGGCTCCTCTTCTTCCTCGCCACCAGCGGCTCGGCGGTGGCCTCGGGGCTGCTCGTGCAGCGGCGGCGGCTTCCGCACCTGCGCGGCGCGCCGCGGGCGGTTGCGTGCGGGGTGCTGGCCGGCGCGTTCGTGGTCGCCGTCCACCTGCTGCCGGGCCTGGTGGGCGAGCTCTCGCGCTGGAGCGCGCTCGCGGTGTCGGTCGCGGCGCTCGCGCTGGTGGCCTGGCGGCTGCCCGACGTGCGGCTCCGTTGGCACGCGCACGACGACCCCGTCGAGCCCGACGCGGGCATCGCGTCCTGGGTGATCGCGGCGGGAGCCGGCGGAGCGGTGGCACTCTGGCTTCTCGCCAGCGCGTGGAACCGCACCGTGCTGCCGCCCGAGGGCATCGACACGCTGTCGTTCCACTTCCCCGTGGTGGGCAAGTGGATCCAGTCGGGCACGTTCTGGCGCGTCGACCAGTTCGCCCCGCTGATCGCGAACGGCAACTATCCGCAGACCGGCGACGTGGTCTTCCTCGCCACGATCCTGCCCTGGCGCAACGACTGGCTGGCGGGCGCGGTCAACCCCGTGTTCATAGGGCTGGCGGCCGTCTCGGTCTACGCGATCGCGCGCGAGCTCGGCGCGCCGCGCACCTCCGCGATTCTCGGCGGGGCGCTGTTCGCGTCGCTGCCGGTTGTCGGGTTCGCGGCCAACGGGGAGGGGATGACCGACTCGCTGATGTTCGCCTGCCTCGGGGCCGGCCTGCTCTTCCTGCTGAGAAATGCGCGCGGGGCGCCGCGGGCGGAGCTGTGGCTGGCCGCGCTGGCGCTCGGGATCGCGTTCGGCACCAAGTGGTACTCCGCGTGGGCGGTCCCGATGGTGGTCGGCGTGTGGCTGGCGGCGCGCCTGCTCGCGGGGCGGCGGCCGGCCGTGGGCGCAGCGGTGCGCGACGGCGCGCTGATGGCGGGCGTGGTGGCGGCGACTGGCGGCTTCTGGCTCGTGCGCAACTGGGTGGAGAGCGGCAACCCGGTTCAGCCGGCGGACCTCAAGCCGTTCGGCATCGCCCTCTTCGACGCCCCGCGCGACTACATCCGCGAGTGCGCCGGCTACACGATCGCCCACTACGCCGGCGACGGCGGTGTGTGGTCCAAGTACATCCTGCCGGTGTACCGGGACGGGTACGCGGCGCCCGGGATCGCCATCGGGCTGGGCCTGATCGCGTGCGGGGTGCTGGCCGCGCGGGGCGGCGCGGCGGCGCCGCGCGGCCGCCTCGCCGCGGGCGTGGTGCTGGCGCTGCTGCTCGCGGCCGGCTACGCGCTCACCCCCTACAGCGCGTTCGGGCCGGAGGGGCAGCCGAGCACCGCCGGCGCGAGCATCCGCTACCTGGTGCCGGCGCTGCTGGTGGCCGCGCCGCTCGCGGCGTGGGCGATCGGCCGGGCGGGCCGCGCGCGCGTGGTGCTCGAGCTGCTCGCCGCCGCGGCGGTGGTCCAGGGGATACACCGGGCGTTCGACGTGCCGCTGCACGTGGTGGCGTTGGTGCTGCTCGTGCTGCTCGCGATCGGAGCCGGCTCGTTCGCCGCCCTGCACCTCACCCGGCGCCTGCCCGGGCGCGCGAGCCTCGGCGTCCGGGTCGGTCTGGTCTTCGCGCTCGCGGTGGTCGCGGTCGCGGCCGGCCAGTCGCGCCAGCGCGAGTTCAACCACGGCCGCTACGAGTCGGCGGAGGCGCCGGTCGCTGCCATCGCACGCCACGCGCCCGCGGGCAGCCGGATCGGGCTGGCGGGGGTGTGGGGAGTGGACACGGTCTCGCCGGTCTGGCCCGCGTTCGGCGAGCGGCTGCGCAACCACGTGGAGTACGTGGGGCCCACGGTCCACGGCCAGCTGCGGGAGTACCACCGCCGCTCGGACTGGGCCGCCGCCATCCGCCGCGATCGCCTCGACCTGCTGCTGGTCGGGCGCGGCGGCTACGGCCGCGGCTGCCCCGTGCCCGGCCAGCGCTCCGACGACGACGCCTGGGCGCGCGCCGAGGGATTCCAGGTCCTGGCGCGCAGCGCCCACCTGACGCTGTATCGCGTACGACCCGGGACCTAGGCGGACTCGCGGCTACGGCGTCATCACGACGCGACCGAAGGCCTGGCGGCTCTCGATGTACTCGTGTGCGGCGGCGGCCTCGGCGAGCGGGAAGGTCCGGTCGATCTCCACG
>JAXDJC010000172.1:0-6178 GCA_034663685.1 Thermoleophilaceae bacterium | reverse complement strand
CCTCCGCCCGGTCGAGCATCTTCGAAATCTTCGCCTTTACGACTGTGGACATGCGACCCGCGAGGCCTGGCATGCCGCCTCCTTCATTTCCGAGAGCTTGGAGGCGGAACACTAACGGGCGGCGAGCGCCTCGGCACGATCGTGATCCACAGCCGCCCGCCAGAAGAAGAACGCGAGCGCGGCGAGCATGATCACCACGTCCGTGCCCATCATCAGGCCGCCGGCCAGCTGCTGGTCGGAGACCGCGCTGAACCCGTGCGCCCCGTGGTAGTGGTGGTACGCGGGCGTGCGCTGGATCAGGAACGCCATTCCCAGGAACATCGTGAGCACGCGAGTGCCGAGCACGTAGCCCGCCTTCCACAGCTCGCCCGGGAGCCGCGAGCGGTTGGGCTCCATCACGGGCCACCAGATCAGCAGCCCGATCGCGAAGAACGACTGGTGCTGGAGGGCGTGCACGACCGGGTGGGCAAGCGCGGCGTCGAACGCGAACGACAGGTGCCAGCCGTAGAGCACCGCGATGTAGACCGGCAGCGCCACGAGCGGCCTGCGTAGGAACCGCGAGAGCCTGCGCAGGCGTGGCGCGCGCGCGAGCGACACCAGCAGCGAGCGCGGGAGCATGAAGAACAGGACCGGCGAGCGGGCGCCCGCGAGCAGCAGCGGCGCCGCGAGGTCGCCGATCAGCAGGTGCTGTGCCATGTGGGCCACGAGCAGGTCGTGACCGGCGCGGTCGGGCGGCCCCAGCAGGCCGATCGCGACGAGCGCCACGCCGGCGAACCACGCCGCGCTCTGGCTCCGCGGCACACGGTGGCCGCGCCGCGCGAGCACGCGCACGGCGCGCACGTGCAGCCCCACGAGGAGCGCGATTACGACAAGTCCGGCTGGTTCGAGCGTGATCACGTTTCTGGACGTTATGGGACAACTTTCGGACCCTCAAGCGCGTGAGAGTTGGACTCGCCTCGCGCAGGCTAAGTAAGCAAAAGCGCATTCGCGCCACGGAATAGCAACCCAGGCGAAACGGTGCCGGCGTTTTCGGTCAAGAATTGCCTGTCGTCGGGCTCGCGCCAAGGAAACGGGCCTTCGTCCGAGAAGCAGATGAGTGCCACCTGCGCAATGGCCTGCTGAGCCGGCAGTAATCGAGTGGTCCCAGAGAGCGACTTCTCGTCGCGGCGACTGGATCTGGAAACAGTGGCTTCGCGGCCAACCGGGCCGCTGAGCGAGGTCGCTTCGCCGCTTGCGTCGTAGCGGTTCCCCGGCGGACTGAAATGCACGTTTTGGGTCGGTAACGGTCTAGCCAAACGCGCCAATGCCGACTAAGCTACCGCCGTGCAGGGGCTACTTTCGGGCGAACGGCTCGGCAATTACCGGTTGGGGTCGGTGCTCGGGCGTGGCGGCATGGGCGTCGTATACCGCGCAGAGCAAATCAGCCTTGGCCGGTCCGTTGCCGTAAAGGTCATTGCGCCTGAACTCTCGGGGGATCCGCTGCTTCGAGAGCGGTTCAAGCAGGAGGCGCGGCTCGCGGCTTCCCTCGACCACCCGAACGTCCTGCCGATCTACGAAGCGGATGAGGCCGATGGCCTGCTCTACATCGCGATGCGCTACGTGGAAGGCGTCGATCTCGGTGAGACCATCAGACGCCAGGGTCGTTTGCCGACGCACCATGCAGCGGGAATAGTGATGCAGATCGCTCAGGCCCTCGACGCGGCACATTCCAACGGCCTCGTGCACCGCGACGTCAAGCCCGCCAATGTGCTGCTGGCAGGCACCGTCACGGAGGTCGCCTATCTAACGGACTTCGGGTTGACAAAGCATGTGGAGGCCATAAGCGGGCCGACTCTAAGTGGACAGTTCGTGGGCACACCGGACTATGCCGCGCCCGAGCAGATCCAGGGGCGCGCGGTCACTGCCGCAACCGACATTTACGCCTTGGGATGCGTGCTCCACGAGGCGTTGACGGGCGTCGTGCCATTTCCGCGGGACAGCAACCTCGCCAAGATGTGGGCGCATGCCAACGATCCCCCACCGCGTCCCAGCGATGTGGCCGAGAAGGTCAGCTCTGATTTTGATGACATCGTCGGGAGAGCGCTTTCGAAGGAGCCTGCCGCGAGGTATCCGTCAGCGGGGGACCTGGGGCGGGCCGCTCTCGCTGCGGCGGCCGACGCGAGAGCTCCGTTAACCGAACACAGCGTTGCGGTAGGCGCCGCGTCCGTCGTCGGTACAGATCGCGAGTCGCCACGCCGGTTGGTGCGGCGTGACGAGGCGCTCCCTACCGCCCAGAGCGTCCCCTCGGCCAACCCCCCGGACCGCCCGACCGCAGCGCTCGACGTCCCTCCACCCCCTGCCGTACGAATCCACCGCCCCGCAATGCGTCGGCCTCGACAAAGGCTTCTCGTTGGCGCGACCCTGTTGGCCGTGGCACTGCTCGCTGGTGGGGGTGTTGTGGCGGTGGCCCTCAGGGACGGTCGCACCCAGGCTCCGCAACCAACGGCGAAGGCTGGCGTCGGCGCGCGGCCGTCGACAGCCACGACAGACACAAAGCCAACGACTGCGGGCCCCGGGTCCACCGACGCTGGAGGGAGACTGCCCCCGGTGTCCAACGCGGTCATGGCAACCCAAGTCACGAGTCTCCTCAGAGGCTTCTACCAAGCCCAAATCGCCGGCGATTACACAGCCCAGCGCCAGCTCACGACGAGGCGTTACCAACGCAAAGTGATCGACCGGCTCGGCTTTTCACGGTGGGTCGCAAATCAACTCTTTGGTACGCGCCATTTCACTGGTGCACAAAACATCGACGCCACGATTGTGGACACGGACCCGGCCGACGGTTCTGCGACGGTGTCCATGCGCGGGCTGAGCCTCGACCCGCACACAAAATGCTCAACCTGGGAAGGCATCACTTGGGCGCGCTTCGAAGGCGGTAGCTGGCGCTACGACCCAAGTGTGAAAGCCACTCCCACTCGAGAGTTGCAGTGGAGCCAGCGCAGTGGCGAAGTCCTTGGCGCGGGCTGCTTCGGCTGAGTGCACTCTCGGGTGCAGCTGCCGTGAACGTCCCAGCGCACTAGGACCCCGCACACCGGGTACCAAATGCGGCCTTGGACGATAGCCCTGATGAGACTGCCTTCTGAACCACGCGAGCGGGGAGTGCCTGCGGCACGGGTCGCTCTTGCCTCCGACAAACTCGGGCGCGCTCCGGGGAGGGCAGAGCGGTTCGCGGGGCTTGAGGTCTGTCGCGAGTGCAAGCGCTTCCGCTTGTCGCGTGGAAGCAGAAGCGCTCGAAGCACGCAACCTTTGGGATGGATTCTGAACCGGGTGTAGGGTCGGTGTCGGACTCAGGCCAACGATCGGAGGAGACACATGGCTGAGAACGTCGACACCCTCAAGGAGGGTTACGAGGCATTCGGCCGCGGCGACATCGACGCGGTGTTCGCCAACTGGCACGACGACATGGCGTGGGAGGGCGGCAACTCGGACCTCCCGGCCGGCGGCGACTACCAGGGCAAGGAGGCGATCGGCGGCGCGTTCGGAGAGCTCGGCGCGGCGTGGGACGGCCTCAAGGTGGTGCCGGACGAGTACATCGGCGAGGGCGACACCGTCGCGGTGCTCGGCCACATCGAGGGCACCGCCAAGGACACGGGACAGAGCATCAAGAGCCCGTTCGTGCACATCTACCGCTTCGAGGGCGGGAAGGTGAAGAGCCTCCAGGTCCTCACCGACACCCTCGCCGGCGCGAGGGCGCTCGGCAAGGTCTAGGCGTTCGCGGGGGCGGCGGCTTGGCGGCCGCCGCCCTTCACACGCTCGGGTCAGGCGGCGCTGACGGCGGACACGGCGTCGCCGAGCACGTTGCCCGAGGAGGTCCCCGGCGCCTGCTGGAGCACCTCCTGGTCGCCCTCGATCCGCTCCCTGTACGCCTGGCGCTGCATCCTCGCCACGACGAGGCGCTGCACCTGGGCCGTGCCCTCGAAGATCTGGTAGATCTTGGCGTCGCGGAACCACTTCTCGAGCGGGCAGTCGGTGGTCTGCGCGTACTCGCCCACCAGGTCCATCAGCGTGGTGGTGGCCCACATGGTCACGTCGCCGGCCTTGAGCTTGGACATCGAGCCCTGGCCCGCCGTCATCGGCACGCCGTTGCGACCCATCCAGGCCGCGCGCCAGACCAGCATGCGCGCCGCGTCGATCTCGGTGGCCACGTCGGCCAGCACCTGCTGATAGCGCTGCTGCTCGAGCAGCGGGCCCTCGGCGTCGGACTTGTCCTCGAGGTACTCGAGCGTCCACTCGTACGCAGCCTGCGCGATGCCGAGCGCGGAGGCGCCCACCAGCGGGCGCGTGATCTCGAAGGTGGCGAGGGCACCCGACGCGCGGCCGGTCGACTCGCCTGAGCGCGCGCGCTCGAGCTTCTTCTCGAGCTTCTCCATGCCGCCGAGCAGGTGGTCCAGCGGAATCCGGCAGTCCTCCATGACCACCTCGGCGGTCTGCGAGGCGCGAATGCCGAGCTTGTCCTCCTTCTTGCCCTGCGAGAAGCCGGGCGTGTCCTTCGGCACGATGAACGTGGCCTGGCCGCGGTGGCCGAGTGACGGATCGACCGTGGCGACCACCACCGTCACGTCGGCGATGCCGCCATTCGAGATGAAGATCTTGGTGCCGTTGAGCACCCACTCGTCGCCCTCGCGCTTGGCGGTGGTGCGCAGCGACTTGACATCGGAGCCCGCCCCAGCCTCGGTCACGGCGTAGGCGCCGAGCTTGATGTCGTCGGGGCCGCTGCCGTAGATCTCGGGAATCCAGCGGCCGATCTGCTCGGGCGTGCCCGAGGAGGCCACGCCCGCGGCGGCGAGCGAGGAGGCCGAGATGGCGAGCGCGATACCCGCGCAGCCCCAGTGCAGCTCCTCGGCGTAGATCACGCCGAACAGGCCGTCGGGGTCGGAGGCCATCTTCTGGATGTACTCGAGGCCGGAGAGCTCCCACTTGCGGGCCTCCTTGATGACCTCCCACGGCACACTCTGCTCGCGGTCGTGCTTGGCGGCCACCGGCCGGATCACTTCGCGCGAGAACTTGCGGCAGTAGTCGCGCCATTCCTGTTGTTCGTCGGTGAGCCGAAAGTCCACTCGGAGCGCCTCCGTGATCTGGGCGGGAGCGGCCTGCGGCAAGGCGCTGTCTCCCGGTTGACTGACCAGTCAATCGTACCGGACGGCCTCCCTGCCCACGGATTGAACGCGGCAGCCCGACCGGTCCCGGTCGGTATCGTGGCGAGTGTGCCTCGGTCGACCCCCCTCGTCGCCGCGGCCCTGGTTGCGCTGACGGCGCTCTCGGGCTGCTCGCTCAAGTCGACGGACTCCGGCGGCGATCCGGCTCAGCGCGTGGGTGGGGGCGTGAGCTCGAAGGACAAGAGCGCCGTGGAGGCGCTCGGCTTCCCCACCACCGCCACCCGGGACACGATCCGCGTGCCGGGCGGCGACCCGGCCGCCGACGCCGCCGGCGTGGCCAGCGCGCTGTTCCCCGCCACCACCGTGGAGACCCGGCCGCCCGCCGTGGCGCTCGTGGACAGCGGCCAGTGGCAGGCGGGCGTGGCGGCCGCCGTGCTCGCCGGATCCCCGCTGCGCGCGCCGATCCTCGTGAGCAACGGGGGCAGCCTCCCCGCCGTGACCGACAGCGCGCTGAAGCGGCTCAAGCCGCGCGGGCAGGCGCTCGCCAAGGGCGCTCAGGTGATCCTGGTGGGCAACAAGCCGCCGGCGCCCGACGGGTTCAAGAGCGGCGCGATCAAGGGTGACGACGTGTACGGGATCGCCGCGGCCGTGGACCGCTTCCAGACCACGGCGGCCGGCAAGCCCACCCCGAACGTGATGGTCGTATCCGGGGAGGACTCGGCCTACGCGATGCCGGCGGCCGCCTACGCGGCGCGCTCGGGCACGCCGGTCCTGTTCGTGAAGAAGAACCAGGTTCCGCAGCCCACCAAGCAGGCGATCCAGCAGCACATCAAGCCCAACATCTACCTGCTCGGCCCGCCGAGCATCATCTCGGCCGCCACCGAGAAGGAGCTGGCCGCGCTCGGCAACGTCACGCGGATCGGCGGCAAGGTCACGAACCCCGTGGACAGCTCGGTCCAGTTCGCGCTCTTCACGCAGAAGGGGTTCGGCTGGGGCGCGGTGGTGCCGGGCCGCAACTACACGCTCGCCAACGCCGCGCGGCC
>JAXDJC010000161.1:0-11679 GCA_034663685.1 Thermoleophilaceae bacterium | reverse complement strand
CGAGATCGTCCTGCTCGGCCGCCGGGCGGTGCGCGAGATCGCGCGCTATCCCGAGGCGACCATCCCCGCGCTGTTCATCCCGCTCTTCTTCCTTGCCGTGAACGTCGGCCAGGTGTCGAAGACGTTTCCCAGCTCCACGCCGTTCCTCCACGGGCAGGGCTACGTGGCGTTCCAGCTGCCGGTATCGCTCATGTTCGCGGTGGCCACGGCCAGCTCCGGGCTCGCGCTCGTGACCGAGATCGACCTCGGCTACTTCGACAAGCTGCTGGCCGCGCCGATCCGGCGGTCCTCGATCATCTTCGGGCGGCTCACGGCCGACCTGGTGCGCGGCGTGATGGGCTCCACGGTGGTGCTCCTCGCCGGGCTCGCCCTCGGGGCGCACATGGAGAGCGGCATCCTGGGCGCGTTCGTGCTCGTGATCCTGGCCGCGCTGTTCGGGGTGGGCTACGCGGGCTTCGGCATCCTGGTGGCGCTGCGCACGCGCAACGTGCAGGCCACGAACACCAGCTTCCTGCTCTTCTTCCCGCTGCTCTTCCTCACCCCGAACTTCGTTCCGTTCGACCGGCTGTCGCCGGTAATGGAGGCGCTGGCCCGCGCCAATCCGGTGAGCTACGTGATCGACGGGCTGCGGTCGCTCGTGATCCAGGGCTGGGACGCGGGCAAGCTGGCCGCCTGCGCGGGCGTGATCGCCGGCCTCCTCACGCTCCTCACGGCGCTGTCGCTGCGCGCGATCGCCAACTACGACCGCGCCTAGCCGGCCTGCTGCTCGGCCATCGCAGCGGCGCGCTTCTGCATCTCCTCGGGCGCTATGTCCTCCACGTGAGTGGCCAGGTGCCAGTGGTGGCCGAAGGGGTCCTCGATCGCCGCGGTGCGGTCGCCGTAGAACTGGTTCTCGAGCGGGCGCTTCTCGGTGGCGCCGGCGTCCAGCGCCGCCTTGAAGACGGCGTCCACGTCCTCCACGTACAGGCTGATGAGGACCGGTGTGCCGCCGATCGTCCGCGGCCCCTGGGCGTTCGACTCGGGGTGCTCGTCGGCCAGCATGACGAGCCCGTCGCCGATGTCGAGCTCGGCGTGCCCAACCTTCCCGTCGGGGCCGCCCATGCGCATCCGCTCCGTCGCGCCGAACGCCTCGCTGTAGAACCGGATCGCGGCGTCGGCGCCGTCAACGATCAGGTATGGCGTGACCTGCGGATAGCCGTCCGGGATGGGCTTGACGTCTGCCACGTGCGCTCCTCATCTCGCTGAAAATGTCTTCGGCGGCACCCTAGCGCTCGGTCCCAGCCGGGATTAGAGTCGCGCCATGCGTCGCCTGCTCGTCCCGATGGTCACAGCGCTCGTCACGCTGTGCGCTGCCGCCGCGCCGGCCTCGGCCGCCACGAACACCATCGCCACCGCGGCCGGCACCGGTGCGCCGGGCTACAACGGCGACGGCCTCGCCGCGACCAGCGCCCAGCTGGCCAACCCGATCTTCGTGGCCGCCACGCCCGGGGGCGGCTACCTGATCGCGGACCAGGGCAACTGCCGCATCCGCAAGGTCGGGCAGGAGGGCAGCATCGCAACCGTCGCGGGGAATGGGACCTGCGGGGGGCTGGGCGACACGGGCCCGGCCACGAGCGCGCAGCTGAGCTCCGCGGTCAACGACGTCGAGCCGATGCCGGACGGCGGCTTCCTGATCGCCGACGCCAACGCCAACAGGGTGCGGCGCGTGTTCGCGAACGGGACGATCGACACGGTCGCCGGCACGGGCGCGGCCGGGTACAACGGCGACGGCATCGCCGCGACGACCGCACAGCTCAACTTCCCGGACGGCCTGGCCGTGCGCAGCGACGGCAGCTACCTGATCTCGGACAACGACAACTACCGCATCCGCAACGTGGCGGCCGATGGGACGATCACGACCGTGGCGGGCACCGGCGCGCCCGGGGCGGGGGGTGACGGTGGGCCCGCCACGAGCGCGACGCTCAACAAGCCGGGCGACGTCGAGCTGACGGCCGACGGCGGTTACCTCATCAGCGACACGAACAACAACCGCGTGCGACGCGTGTCCCCCGGGGGCACCATCACGAACGCGGCCGGCGACGGCACGCCGGGCTTCGGGGGCGACGCGGGCCCAGCCGGCCTGGCGCACCTCAACGCGCCGAACGGGCTGGCCGTGCTGGCAGACGGCGGCTTCCTGATCGCCGACAGGCAGAACAACCGGATCCGCCGTGTGGGGCCGGACGACACGATCAACACCGTCGCCGGGGACGGGACCGCCGCATACCTCGGCGATGGCGGGCCGGCGACCGCGGCCGAGCTCAGCGGGCCGTTCGGCGTCTCGGTCAACGCCGAGGGCGACTACCTGATCGCCGACACCTTCAATCAGCGTGTCCGCGTGGTCGATGCCGGCGATCCGCCGCCGCCCACTCCGCCGTCCGACCCGCCGGCCGACCCGCCGCCCCCCGAGGCCAAGAAGACCGCGAACCTGGAGGCGAAGTCCGGCACCGTGCTCGTCACGTGCCCAGGCCAGCCGGAGTCCAAGCTCCAGGGCAAGGAGCAGGTCAGCCTCGGCTGCCGCGTGGATGCCACGGACGGAGTGGTCACGCTCACCGCCGCGGCGGATTCCAAGGGCAAGACGCAGTCCGCCGACTTCTACGAGGGCGCGTTCAGGCTGAAGCAGGTCGAGCAGACCGAGACCGTGAAGGGCAAGAAGGTCAAGGTCCTGATCACCGAGCTCACGCTCGACGTGGCCAAGCCGAGCGGCTGCAAGAAGAAGAAGGGCCGCCTGGTGCCGGCCAGCCGCGGCGGCCACCTCTGGGGCAGGGGCAAGGGCCGCTACCGCACCCGCGGGCGGCGCGGGGCCGGGACCGTGCGCGGCACGATCTGGCTGACCGAGGAGCGCTGCGAGGGGACCTACTTCCAGGTCAAGGAGGGCGTGGTGGCGGTCGAGGACTTCACCTTGAAGAAGACCGTGCTCGTGAAGAAGGGCAAGAGCTACCTGGCGCCGGCGTCGAAGCCCAAGGGGAAGAACTAGCGGTACCTGGGCGATTCTCCGGACACCCGGAGGCCCGCCTCAGATCCTCACCGGCCCCTGCCAGGCCCCGGCCTCGACCACCCACGTGACGTTCAGCGCGCCGATGCCGTCGGCGAAGAAGACGTCTGTCTGCGTGAGGCCGAACTGGGCCGACGCGGCCACCGGCGCACCGGGCGGCGCCGCGCCGACGCCGGAGATCCGGATCGGCCCCTGCCAGTTGCCGCCCTCCACGACCCAGGAGACGTTCACGCCGCCGCCGTTGTCCACGAAGAAGACGTCCGTCTGCGTGAGGCCGAACTGCGCCGACGCGGCCACCGGCGCACCGGGCGGCGCCACGCCGCCGGGCGAGATGCCCACCGGCCCCTGCCAGTTGCCGCCCTCCACGGCCCAGGACACGTTGAGGGCCCCGCCGTTGTCGATGAAGAAGACGTCGGTCTGCGTCAGACCGAACTGAGCGGACGCCGCGACTGAGGCGCCGGGCGGCGCCACGCCGCCGGGCGAGATGCCCACCGGCCCCTGCCAGTTGCCGCCCTCGACCACCCACGCGACGTTCAGCGCGCCGTTGTTGTCCACGAAGAACACGTCGGTCTGCGTGAGCCCGAACTGGGCGGAGGCCGCGACCCGCGCACCTGGCGGCGCCACGCCGGGTGCGGAGATCCGGATCGGCCCCTGCCAGTTGCCGCCCTCCACTACCCACGCGACGTTCAGCGCACCCTCGTTGTCGATGAAGAACACGTCCGTTTGCGTGAGCCCGAACTGGGCCGAGGCGGCCACCGACGCACCTCGCGGCGCCACGCCGGTGTCCGAGATCCGGATCGGCCCCTGCCAGTTGCCGCCCTCCACTACCCACGCGACGTTCAGCGCGCCCTCGTTGTCGATGAAGAACACGTCGGTTTGCGTGAGCCCGAACTGAGCTGAGGCCGCGACCGGGGCCCCCGGCGGCGCAACACCCTGCGGCGAGATAGTCGCGGCTCCCTGCCAGTTGCCGCCCTCGACCACCCAGGCCACGTTGAGCGCCCCGGCGCCGTCCACGAAGAACGCGTCCGTCTGGGTCAGGCCGAACTGGGCCGAGGCTGCGAGGTGCCCGCCGGGTACCGGGTGCGCGGGGAAGACGAGGGTGGCGCTGTTGGCCTCGAGGTCGAAGCTCGCGACCGCGACCTGCAGGCCGCTCGGCGTGATCCACTTTCCGGACCCCGGCGTCATCCCCTCGGACTTGGCCCGTTCGATGCCGCTGCCGCTCGGATGGCCGGTCACGATCGGGACGATCTCCACGTTGGCGGTGCCCGGCCGGATCCGGTGGACGAGGGCCACGTCGCGCGGGAGCGACCGGTCGAAGCCGTCCCTCCGGCGAAACTCGACGGTCCAGCGCTCGACGCCGTCCTGGGACGTCACGAGGAGGGCGAGCTGTCCCCGGGCCTCCGGGTGGCCGAGCGCCGCGAGCGTGAGGAAGCGATCGGCGCCGGGGTCGACCGGCCGGTCCTCGATCCGGCGGATGCGGTCCGCGGGCAGCCAGTCCTTCAACACGAGGTTGCCCGCGCAGAGGCCGGGCTCGGTCGTCCCGTTGGACCCCTCGAAGCTGAAGCAGTGGTTCGCGCTCATGACGTCAAACGGGTCGCCGTACACGCCGTCGGGGGGATTCTCGGGGTCTCCGTAGGGACCGTATGAGTGCTCCAGGCCCAGGCCGTGCCCCACCTCGTGACAGGCGTTCCCGGTGAACCAGCCGCACGCGTCGAGCACGCAGTAGCCCACGTCCCTCCCCACCTCGGAGATGAACCCGTTCCCGCCGAAGCTGTCGACGCAGAACGGCGGGACGACCACGAACAGCCCGAACGGGCCGAGGTCGATGCCGGCCTTCTGAGCGCCCCGGACCCCGGCGAGCACCTTCTGGAACCGCCCCCCGGGGTCGTTCCCGCCGGGATAGCCGCGGAGCTTGGCGGCCGTCAGGGGCGCGCCGTTCTCGTCGATTCCCGTGGACCACCCGAACACCTGGGAGCCCGAGAGGTCCAGCGAACCGTAGGACAGCCTGGTGAAGAAGTCGAACGGGCAATCGCCCTGGGGCGATGGCCGGGTGAAGAGGTCGTCGAAGGTGAGACCACCCGGCGGGACCGGACGTGACGGGTCATCGCTGCAGGCGGTGAGCAGGACGGCGATGCGAACCTTCTCCATGATTTCCTCCCGGCTCCACGGCCTTCAGGTGTTGGCCGGGCGGATGAGACACCTCCTGTTCGCCGGAGTCAATCCCCCCAAAGCGGGGGTTCGGTCCGGGTTGGCCCGCATTTGGCCCAAACCCGGTTTACTTCAGGGTGAGGTGGGGGCGAAGGGGGGCATCGGGCGGTTCGTGGTCGCGCTGGGCGCGATGCTCGCGTGCATCGCCGCGCTGCCCGCCGCGGCGGGCGCCTATGCGTGGAAGGCGGAGCCTTCGTGGATCTCGCACGCGGGCGTGTACCGGCAGCACGAGCTCGTCTACCAGGACTACCTCTACGACGACCACGGGGCGAACACCGACGGGCAGGACCACTTCGACCTGCCGTTCGGCTCGGCCGGGTTCGACCCGCGCAACCCCACCGAGCCGCGCCTCTCCCCGGCGCCGATCACCAACTGGGCGGGGGACTTCATGTATGCGGCGCCGGATGGCAGCCACATGGACAACGTCGCCGACCTGACGGAGTTCCGCGTGGCCGCCGACGCGTCGGCCGTCCACTACCGGATCCGCCTCGCCGACATGACGGCCAAGGACTCGAGCGTGGTGGCGATCTGCGTGAACGAGGACCTGGCTCCGTCGACCGGTGTGCAGCAGTGGCCGGACGGCGCGGGCCTGACCGACGGGCTCGGCTGCGAGCACGTCTACACCGTCTACGGCACGGGAGCCGACGTGACCACCGCGTCCGGCACCAAGGACCTGGCGAGCCTCGGCGGCAGTGTGATCGCCGACCCGGCGCAGGGCCTCATCGAGGTCAACGTGCCCCGCAGCGTGGCGGACCCGGGCACGGGCAGCTGGCGCTACTACGTCGGCTCGGGCCTGTGGGACGCGGCCACTCACAGCTGGGCCGCGCCGAGCCCGCTGCCGCAGCAGATCGGCGCCTCGGTGACCACCGGAGGAGCGCCGAACGTCCCGAACGTGTGGGACCTGCTCTCGAACAACGGGGAGCCGAACTCCACCTGGGACGAGGAGAAGCAGGCCAACGACCTGACCGGCCAGAACATGCTCGACGACTACCTCGACGTGGACTTCGCGCGGCTCGCCTCGGCCAAGGACGACCCCGACCCGAGGCGCACCGGCGTGGTCGAGCGCATCTACGTCTCCAAGCACCCGACCAAGACCGGGCGCGGCATCGACGTCGACCGGAGCCTCGGCACGCACCTCCTCTACCAGGCCGCGTGGCAGCCCTACGCGGCGGTGATCCCGCACGACTACTTCGACAAGCCGAAGAAGGCGTTCCCGTTCGACCAGTGCCTCCACCCGCTGGGCGGCAACCACAACGTTGAGGTCTACTACGCGGCCGCGTTCGAGAAGGCGGGCTACAACCCGCTGGTCACGGGCGCCACGCCCAATACGGGATACCTCCCGTTCGCCCCGGTCGAGGCTCTGATCGACCGGCTCGACGCGGTGTACGCCTGCGTGCTCGGGCGCGGCGAGGGCCTGGGCTACACCGGCGGCGACGGGCTGGTGGACGCGCTGGAGGTGGCGGACGACATGCGCGCGCACTATCGAACGGACCCCGACCGCCACTTCGTGCACGGCGTCTCGCTCGGTGCGATCGGCAGCTGGTACATGTCGCGGATGTACCCCGACCGCTATGCCGCGGTCATGCCGTACATCTTCTCCTCGGGCATCACGGGCGGCATCACCACCGACCCGCTGCTGGCCAACCTGCTGAACGTGCCGGTGCTGTTCTCGATCGGCACGGGCGACGAGTTCGGCCAGGGCACGCAGGGCGAGCCGGAGGCCGACCAGCTCGAGCGCGAGGGCGACGAGTACGTCTTCCTGCACTACCTCGGCCGCCAGCACGAGGGGCGGATCGAGAACGACTTCCTCCCGTTCGTCGAGCGCCTTGGCTACTCGCGCACGCGCGTGACCAACCCGGCCCGGGTGCGCTTCCTCTTCGACCCGAGCAAGTACTCGCCGAAGATCCCGGGCGACGGGTCCGCCTACTGGGTGAGCGGCATGAAGCCGCGTGAGGGGTCGCCCACGGCGAAGGTGGACGTGACCTCGCTCGGCCGTGCCGAGCAGCTCCCGACCGACCAGGTGGTCTTCGACGGCCTCTACGAGAACACGGACAAGGCGTATCAGGCGCGCATGCGCGGGCTGCTGCGCCTGTCGCCGGACGAGTTCGCCAAGGTGTGGAAGCCGGCTGAGTTCGAGCCCGGCTGGCAGCAGCTCTCGCTGAACGTGACCCACACGGCGTTCCCGCGCAAGACGGTGAGCAACCAGTTCACCCTCAGCGGGACCGGGCTCGGGGCCACGACGCTCGACACAGCGCGCATGAAGCTCACTCCGTACGGCCCGCTGACCGGCACGATCGAGTCCGACGGCCCGACGCAGCTCACCCTGCTCGGCAGCTTCGGCAAGGGAACGACGGGCACGCTCGACGGCAAGCCGGTCGCGGTGCACCCCACGGGCTCGCGCGCCATGGTCCTCGTCCCGGAGGGCAAGCACGTGGTGGTGCTCGACCAGGCGCGGCCCGGATGCGTCGACCGCAGGCACTTCAGCTTCAAGCTCCACCACGGCCGCGGCGCGCGGGTGGTCCGGGCCGAGGTCTTCATCAACGGCAAGCGGCGGCTGGTGAAGACGGGGAAGAACCTGACGCGGCTCACGATCGCGAGCCTGCCCAAGGGACGCTTCACCGTGAAGGTGCTGACCACGCAGAGCACGGGCTCGCGCGTGATCAGCGTGCGCACCTACAACGGCTGCACGAAGAGCAAGCCGACCACGCGCGTGGTGCACTGACAGGAGGGGACATGGCCGGAGGGCGCTACGGGGCCACCACCGTCATCGATAAGCCGATCGAGCAGGTCTTCGCGTTTCTCGCCGACGGCGAGAACGACCCGAAGTTCAGCTCGCGCGTTCAGAAGATGGAGAAGAAGACCGACGGGCCGCCGGGGCGCGGCACCGTGTACGCGAGCACGGTGAAGGACGCCGGAATGACCACGCAGCGCGAGTTCGAGTACAGCGAGTTCGAGGAGCCCACCAAGATCCGCTGGTCCGAGCGGTCGAAGAACATGGTCACCGTGCCCGAGGGCGGCTACGACCTCAAGCCGGCCGGCGAGAGCCAGACCGAGCTGTCGTTCTTCAACGTCTTCGAGGGCCACGGGATCGGCAAGCTGTTCGCGGGCTTTGCGCTGCGCGGGGCGGCCAAGGGGGCGGACGACTTCGCGGCCTCGATCAAGCGCGCCGTGGAGGAGTACGGCTAGCCGTACATACCGCGCGCCGCGCCTGCGCGACCATGGGTGCATGCCAAGCCGGGTTCTGATCGTCGACGACCACGCGGGCTTCCGCAGGCTCGCGCGCTCGCTGCTCGACGCCGAGGGCTACGAGGTGGTCGGCGAGGCGGGCGACGTCGCCTCGGCGCGGATCGCCGCGCGGGAGCTGCGTCCCGACCTGGTGCTGCTCGACGTCCAGCTCCCCGACGGCAACGGGTTCGACCTCGCCGGCGAGCTGCGAGCGGGCGGACGCGGCCCGGCGGTGGTGCTCACCTCCACGCGCGACGCGGCCGACTACGCCACGCGCGTGCAGGCGAGCGCGGCGGCTGGGTTCGTGCCGAAGGCAGAGCTCTCCGGCGCGGCGATCGAGCGCCTCGCCGGCTGAGCCCCGGGCCGCTGGCGCGTCCACGCCGGCGGGGTTAGAGTCGCCGTGCTGGCCCAAGTGCCCGCGCCCATGCCTGCGGAGCTCCACGACCCACCGGTTCTGACCCGCGCCGAGCACGCGGTGGCGCGTGCACTCGCCGAGACGGCGCGCAGCGACGAGGTGTACCCGCGCGTGCTGGCGGCGATCGGCGAGGCGCTGGGTTGGGGGCTGGGCGCCGTGTGGGAGGCCCCGGCCGAGCCGGGCGGGACCATGTGCTGCGTGGCCACCTGGCACGCGGCGGGGGTCGAGGCCGGGGAGTTCGAGGCGCTGAGCCGGGCCACGGGCTTCGGACCGGGTCAGGGCCTACCCGGGCGGGTGTGGTCCTCGGGCAGCCCCGCGTGGATCGCGGAGGTGGCAGAGGACCCGAACTTCCCGCGAGCCGACGCCGCCCGCCGGGCCGGACTGCACGCCGCCGTCTGCTTCCCGATGAGCGGCCCCGCCGGCGTGCTGGGCGCGATCGAGTTCTTCAGCGGCGAGCATCGCGAGCCGGACGCGCTCGTGACGGCCACCATGGCGAGCATCGGCGCGCAGGTCGGCCAGTTCGTGCAGCGCCGCCGGGCCGAGCAGGCCGTGCTCGAGGCGGCCGAGCTCAAGCGGGCGATGCTCGACGCGTCGCTCGACTGCATCGTCACGATGAATCACGAGGGGTGCGTGCTCGACTTCAACCCGGCCGCGGAGCGCACCTTCGGCTACCGGGCCGGCGACGTGATCGGGCGCGAGATGGCGGAGTTGATCGTGCCGCCCTCCCTCCGCGCGATGCACCGCGCGGGGCTCGCCCGCTACCTCGAGGGCGGCGACGCGCGCGTGCTCGACCGCCGTCTCGAGATCACGGGCATGCGCGCGGATGGGAGCGAGTTCCCTGTGGAGCTCACGATCACGCGGATCGAGGTGCCCGGTCCGCCGACCTTCACGGGCTACATCCGCGACATCACCGATCGCAAGGCCGCCGAGCGCGAGCTGCGCGAGTCGCGTGCGCGGCTCGTGGCCGCGGCGGACGAGGAGCGCCGCCGGATCGAGCGCGACCTCCACGACGGCGCGCAGCAGCGGCTCGTGGCCTCTGCGCTCGGCCTCCGCCTCGCGCGCGCGAAGATGAGTGCGGACCCCGCGGCGGCCCTCGAGGCGCTCGACCAGGCGGAGGCCGAGCTCGACGGCGCGGCCACCGAGCTGCGCGAGCTTGCCCGCGGGATCCACCCGGCGATCCTCACCGACGGCGGGCTCGAGCCCGCGCTTGCGATGCTCGCGCGGCGCTCGCCGGTGGTCGCGCACGTGAGCGTGGACCTGGGGGGGCGGCTGCCGCCCGCCGTCGAGTCGGCCGCGTACTTCGTGGTCTCCGAGGCGCTGACCAACGTGGCCCGCTACGCGGGCGCCGCGCGCGTGGAGGTGCGTGCGGAGATGCGCGACGGGAGCCTCGCCCTGCGGGTGTCCGACGACGGCTGCGGCGGAGCCGACCCGGCCGGCGGCTCCGGCCTGCGCGGGCTCACCGACCGCCTGGCCGCGCTCGACGGCACCCTCACCGTGGACAGCCCGCCCGGCGGCGGCACCGCGCTGCGCGCGGAGGTGCCGTGCGGGTAGTGATCGGCGAGGACTCGGTGCTGCTGCGCGAGGGGGTTGCGCGGCTGCTCGAGGAAGCCGGCATCGAGGTGGCCGGCCAGGCGGGCGACGCCGAGGACGTGATGCGCAAGGTGCGCGCACACAAGCCCGACGTGGCGGTGCTCGACATCCGCATGCCCCCGACCCACGTGGACGAGGGCCTGCAGGCCGCGGCCGCGATCCGCGCGGAGCTGCCGGGCACCGGCGTGCTGCTGCTCTCGCAGTACGTCGAGCCGGACTACGCGATGCGGCTGCTGGCGGACGGTGCCGAGGGTGTCGGCTACCTGCTCAAGCAGCGGGTGTCCGACGTGGACGGGTTCGTGGAGGCCGTTCGGCGCGTGGCGGGCGGCGGCTCCGCGCTCGACCCCGAGGTGGTGGCCGAGATGGTCGGGCGCCGGCGCGAGGACGACCCGATCGAGAGCCTGACCCCGCGCGAGCGCGAGGTGATGGAGCTCATGGCGGAGGGGCTGACGAACCGGGCGATCTGCGACCGCCTGGTGGTGACCGAGCGGGCGATCGAACGCCACGTGACGGGCATCTTCTCCAAGCTCGGGCTGACCGCGACAGGAAACGAGCACCGCCGGGTGCTGGCGGTGCTGCGCTTCCTGCACGCCTGACCGGAGCGATTTAGAGCGCGAGCCTGAGGGTGCGCTTTGCCTCGCCCGAGCCGCCGGAGCCGGTGGCCACGGCGCGCACGAGGGCGCTCAGCTTGGCTCGGCCCCGGAGCGCCGTGAGCGCGCGTCCGCTGAGCGTGAGCGTGATCTTCGCCGGGTGTCCGGCGGTGAGCTGAAGGGTCCGCGGCTTGAGCGCCAGCGCCTTCTTGAGGCCCTTGATGCGCAGCGTCGTGGTCACGGCAAGCCGGGCGTCGCGGTCGGAGGTTGCGGTGAGCGTCAGCCGCCCGCGCTTGCCGAGCCGCTGGCTCTTCGCCCCCGCCAGCGTGACGTGCGGGGCCGGGTCGGAGGAACCGCCGCCGGGGTTGCCCGGGCCGCCCGGGCCCGAGCCGCCCGGTGTGCCGGGGGCGCCCGGCTGCTGCGCGGCGGCGGGGGCGCTCTCGTACGCGCCCACGTCGCGGCGGCCGCCCTGGATGCGCTGGTGGCCCTCGAGGTCGGTGCCGGCCTCGCCGGCGGAGAGGCCGGCCGGGTCGCCCGCGTCGACGAGGCTGGAGCCCGGCCGCAGGTGGAAGTCGCCCTCGGTCGCGTCCACGAAGTCGGGCGCCGCTGCGATCTGATGG
>JAXDJC010000156.1:0-15445 GCA_034663685.1 Thermoleophilaceae bacterium | reverse complement strand
CGCCAGCTTCACGGACCTCCGCGCGAGCGACGCGGTCGTGCATGAGGACCACGGCATCGCCAAGTTCACCGGCTTCGAGACGAAGACGGTGGGCGGCGTCACGCGCGACTACCTGGAGCTCGAGTACCGGGAAGGTGACCGCGTATTCGTGCCG
This sequence comes from Thermoleophilaceae bacterium, assembly GCA_034663685.1. GTDB lineage: Bacteria > Actinomycetota > Thermoleophilia > Solirubrobacterales > Thermoleophilaceae > AC-37. Next base: position 15,291 of record JAXDJC010000156.1, on the reverse strand, counting down.
AGCGACCAGCTCGACAAGATCTCCCGCTACGTGGGCGCCGACGCCGGCGACCCGCCGCTGTCGAAGCTCGGCGGCAAGCAGTGGGATCAGCAGAAGATGCGCGCCCGCCGCGCCGCGCAGGCGCTCGCCGGCGAGTTGATCAACCTGTACGCGGAGCGCAAGCGCCGCGCCGGCTACGCGTTCCCGCCGGACGGCGAGTGGCAGATCGACTTCGAGCGCGCGTTCCCGTACACGGAGACGCCCGACCAGATGGAGGCCATCGAGCAGACGAAGGCCGACATGGAGGAGGCGCGCCCGATGGACCGCCTTATCTGCGGCGACGTCGGCTACGGCAAGACCGAGGTCGCGCTGCGCGCGGCGTTCAAGTCCGCCGGCGACGGCAAGCAGGTCATGTTCCTCGTGCCGACGACCGTGCTCGCGCAGCAGCACTTCGGCTCGTTCTCCGAGCGCATGCGCGACTTCCCGTTCCGGATCGAGGTGGCGTCGCGGTTCCGCTCCGCCAAGGAGAACGCGGCCGTGACGAAGGACTTCACGGACGGCAAGGTCGACATCCTGATCGGCACCCACCGCCTGCTCTCGCGCGACGTCCGGCCCAAGGACCTCGGCCTGCTGATCGTGGACGAGGAGCAGCGCTTCGGGGTCAAGCAGAAGGACCTGCTGCGCCAGCTGCGGCTGCGCGTGGACGTGCTCTCCCTCTCGGCCACGCCGATCCCGCGCACGCTCCAGATGTCGCTCGCCGGCCTGCGCGACATCAGCGTGATCGAGACCCCGCCCGAGGGCCGCCGCGCCGTGCGCACCTACGTGGGCGAGTACGACGAGGACCTGGTGCGCGAGGGCATCGAGCGCGAGGTGGCCCGCGGGGGCCAGGTCTTCTTCCTCCACAACCGCGTGGACACGATCGACGAGACCGCCGAGCGCGTGCGGGCGATGTGCCCCGACGCGCGCGTGCGGGTGGCCCACGGCCAGATGGGGGAGGGCGAGCTGGAGAAGGTGATGCTCGAGTTCCTGCGCGGCGGCGCGGACGTGCTCGTGTGCACCACGATCGTGGAGGCCGGCCTCGACATCCCGACCGCCAACACGCTGATCGTGGAGCGCGCGGACCAGCTCGGCCTGGCCCAGCTCTACCAGATCCGCGGGCGCGTGGGCCGCTCGCGCGAGCGCGCCTACGCGTACCTGCTCTACCAGTCCTCGGCGGCGCTCACCGAGCAGGCCGCCGCGCGCCTCGCCACCCTCTCGGACTACACGGAGCTCGGCTCCGGCTTCAAGATCGCGATGCGCGACCTCGAGATCCGCGGCGCGGGCAACCTGCTCGGCGGCGAGCAGTCCGGCCACGTGGCGGCGGTCGGCTTCGAGCTCTACATGGGCATGCTCGACCAGGCCGTGGGCCAGCTCTCGGGCAGCTCCGACGAGGAGGCCCCCGAGCCCGTGCGCGTGGACGTGCCGGTGGACGCCTACGTGCCCGGCGAGTACGTGCCCTACGAGGCGGCCAAGATCGAGGTGCACCGTCGCGTGGCGGGCGCGCGCGAGGTGGCCGAGCTGATGATCCTGCGCGACGAGCTCGAGGATCGCTTCGGCCCGGTACCCGACCCGCTCGACAACCTCATCAAGCTCCAGGACGCGCGGATCAAGCTGGGCCGTGCCGGGGCCAGGGACGTCGGCTTCGCGGGCGGCAAGCTGCGCGTGTCGCCGGTGGAGCTCGACTCGCGGGCGGTCAGGGCCCTCCGCGAGGAGCTGCCGGAGGCGATCTACGAGTCGGGCCGCAGCACCGTGGCGGTGCGGATGCCCGAGGAGGCGGCGGAGCGGTTCGCGGCGCTGGTGAGCGCGGCGGAGGCCATCCTGCGTGTGGCATCCGAGCCCCCGACGGACTAGATGACTTTCGCTAGGATCGTCCGCTCGGCGCCGCTGGGGAGCTTTCTGCTGGCGCTTAGACGCGCTTGAACCCCAGCCTCTTCACTCCGCGAATGCTCAGAACTCTCCGCATCACAGCCCTGCTCGCCGCCGTCGCGGCGATCGCCGCCCTGGCCACCGGCTGCGGCAACAGCGTTCCCGCCGGCGCCGTGGCCAAGGTGGGCGACACGCAGATCACCAAGGCCGCCTTCGACCACTGGCTCATGGCCGCCGCGCGCCAGCAGGCGCAGGGCCAGCCCGGCCAGCCGGCGGCCCCGGTCAGCGTGCCCGACGCTCCCAACTTCACCAACTGCATCGCCACCAAGCGGAAGGCCGCCCAGACTCCGCAGGGCGCCGCTCCCACGCCGGACGCGCAGCTCAAGTCCCAGTGCAAGCAGGAGTACGACTCGCTCAAGGACCAGACGATGCAGTTCCTGATCTCGGCCGAGTGGCTCCAGCAGGAGGCCAAGAAGCGCGGGGTCAATCCCTCGCCCGCCGAGATCCAGAAGACCTTCGAGCAGCAGAAGAAGCAGGCGTTCCCGAAGGAGAAGGACTACCAGGCCTTCCTCAAGTCCTCGGGCCGCACGCAGGAGGACCTGCTCTTCCAGGTCAAGCTCTCGGTGCTCACCAACCAGGTGCAGGCGAAGGTCGTCCAGGGCAAGGGCAACCCCTCGCAGAAGGACATCGAGGACTACTACAACAAGAACAAGGCGCGCTTCTCCACGCCCGAGAGCCGCGACCTCCAGGTCGTGCTCACGAAGACGCAGGCCAATGCTCAGAAGGCGCTCGCCGCGCTCAAGAAGGGCACTCCCTGGGCGAAGGTGGTCAAGCAGTACTCCCAGGACACCGCCTCCAAGTCGCAGGGCGGCAAGCTGCCCGGCGTGACCAAGGGCACCCAGGAGCAGGCCTTCGACAGCGCGATCTTCCAGGCGCCCAAGGGTCAGATCCAGGGCCCGGTCAAGACGCAGTTCGGCTTCTACGTCTTCCAGGTCACCAAGATCACGCCCGCCACGCAGCAGACGCTCCAGCAGGCCACCGAGACGATCAGGAACCTGCTCAAGTCGCAGTCGCAGCAGACGGCGCTCAACGACTTCGTCAAGGACTTCCAGAAGCGCTACCGCAAGGACACGGTCTGCGCCGACGGGTTCAAGACCAGCCAGTGCGACAACGGCCCGCCGCCGACCAGCCAGACGCAGCAGCAGCAGCAGAACCAGCCGCAGGGCGCGCCGCCCACCAAGCAGTCGGGGCAGCCGCCGGTCACGCCGCAGCTGCCCGGGTCCGTGCCCGGCGGCGGCCAGGTGCCCCAGGGCGGAGCTCCGCAGCAGGTTCCGCCGCAGGGCGCGCCGCAGCAGGGCGCTCCACAGCAGGGCGCTCCACAGCAGGGGGCGCCGCAACAGGGCGCGCCCCAGCAGGGGACGCCGCAGCAGGTCCCGCCGGGCGGCTAGCCCCGGGCTGAGTGGCCGCCGCACCGCGCGAAGCCCCGGCGTCCGAGGCGTCAGCCGCCGCAGCCGAGGCGCTCCGCCGCCTCGACGAGGTCACCCGTCACCTGCGGGTGGAGTGCCCGTGGGACCGCGAGCAGGATGAGCGCTCGATCGTCCCGCACACGGTCGAGGAGGCCTACGAGCTGGCCGACGCGGCCCAGCGCGGGGACGACGGCAAGCTGCTCGACGAGCTCGGCGACGTGCTCTTCCAGGTGCACTTCCTGGCGCTGCTGCTCGAGGAGCGCGGCGCGGGTGGGCTCGCGGACGTGGCCGACCACTGCCGGACCAAGCTGATCCGCCGCCACCCGCACGTGTTCGGCGAGGTGGAGGTCGAGGGTGCCGCCGAGGTGCTCCGCAACTGGGACCAGATCAAGCAGGGCGAGGAGGGGCGCGAGCCGGGCATCTTCGGCGACGTGCCCGAGACGCTGCCCGCCACCCTCTACGCACGCAAGCTCCTGCGCCGCGCCGGCGGCGCCGGCCGCGAGTGGCCGGACGAGGGCGCGCGCGAGCGGTTGAGGGCCACCGTGGAGGGCGCGCTCGCCGCGGCCGAAGCAGCTTCGCCCAGCCCCGCCCCCGGCTCCGAAGCGGCTTCGCCCGGCCCCGCCCCCGCCGCCGCTTCCGCCGCCGCGGCCCGCGAGCCCGGCGCGATCATGGACGGCGCGCGCGACGAGCGCTTCGACGCGGTGGGGGAGCTGCTGCTCGCGGCGGTCGCCCTCGCGCGCGAGCTGAGGGTGGACCCGGAGCTCTCGCTCCGCGCCGCCGCCGACCGTATGAAGACCGAGATCGAGGGAGGGCGATGAGCCACATCGAGCAGATCCACGCGCGGCAGGTCCTGGACAGCCGCGGCAACCCCACCGTCGAGGTCGAGCTGGCGCTGGACTCCGGGGCCTCCGGGCGGGCGATCGTGCCATCCGGCGCATCCACCGGCGAGTTCGAGGCGGCCGAGCTGCGCGACGGCGGCGACGCCTGGGGCGGCAAGGGCGTGACGCGGGCGGTGGGCAACGTGAACGGCGAGCTGGCCGAGTCGCTCCGCGGCGCCGACGCCGCCGACCAGCAGGGCCTCGACAACCGCATGATCGAGCTCGACGGCACCCCCAACAAGGGCCGCCTCGGGGCGAACGCGATCCTCGGCGTGTCGCTGGCCGCGGCCAAGGCGGCCGCGAACGAGAACGGCCTCACGCTGTGGCGCTACCTCGGCGGCGACGCCGCCCGCATCCTCCCGGTGCCGATGATGAACGTGCTGAACGGGGGCGCGCACGCCGACAACCGCGTCGACTTCCAGGAGTTCATGATCGTGCCGGCCGGCGCACCCTCGTTCTCCGAAGGCCTGCGGATGGGCACAGAGGTCTTCCACGCTCTCAAGAAGACGCTCCACGACCGCGGGCTCTCCACCGCGGTGGGCGACGAGGGCGGCTTCGCCCCCGACCTCGACTCGAACGAGGCGGCGCTCGGCATGCTCACCGACGGCGTGGAGGCCGCCGGCTACCGGCCCGGCGAGGACGTGTTCATCGCCCTGGACCCGGCGACCAGCGAGCTGTTCGACGACGGCGTCTACGATCTCACCCACGAGGGCCGCAAGCTCTCCTCGGCCGAGCTGGCCGACTACTGGGCCGGCATCGCCTCGCGCTACCCGGTGCTGTCGATCGAGGACGGCATGGACGAGGAGGACTGGGACGGCTGGAAGGCGCTCACGGACCGCATCGGCGGCACCGTGCAGCTCGTGGGCGACGACCTCTTCGTCACCAACACCGAGCGACTGAAGCGCGGGATCGACTCGGGCACGGCCAACTCGATCCTCATCAAGGTCAACCAGATCGGCACGCTCACCGAGACTCTCGCCGCTGTGCGCATGGCACAGGACGCCGGCTACACGGCGGTGATGTCGCACCGCTCGGGCGAGACCGAGGACGTGACGATCGCCGACCTCGCCGTGGCCACCGGCTGCGGCCAGATCAAGACGGGCGCGCCCTCGCGCTCGGACCGCGTGGCGAAGTACAACCAGCTCCTGCGGATCGAGGAGGCGCTGGGCGCCGACGCCACCTACCCCGGCCGGGCGGCGTTCAGGGACAGGCTCTAGCCCGTCCCTGCCCTCGGGGCGGTTGCAGGACACGCCTCGACCGCGGCGAAGCTCGTCCGGATGGCCCGCGCCGCAGCCGCCACGGGAAGTACCGCACGCCGCCGCCCGGCGCCCGCGCGGCGCTCCGGCGGCATCCAGTGGGACCGGGTCGGCCGCCTGGCGCTGCTCGCCGTGCTCGGCATCGTGGTGCTGCTCTACATCCCGCCGATCACGCACTGGTTCCAGCAGCGGAGCACGGCCCACCGCAGCCAGCAGCAGCTGCACCAGCTCCAGGCCGAGCGCACGCGGCTTCGCACGCGGCTGCACGAGCTGAGCGGCCCGGGCGCGATCGAGCGCGAGGCGCGCAAGCTGGGCATGACGCGGCGTGACGAGCGCCCGTACGTAGTCACGCCCTGAATCACCCGCCGGCAGGATCGGCGACAATCGCGGGCGTGGGGGAGGGGTTCACTCGACGGAGGCTGCTCGGACGAGCGGCGCTCGGAGCGTCGTCGCTCGCGCTCGGGGCGGAGCTCCTGCCGCGCGTGGCCGGAGCGGCCGCGGGCGCCGGGAAGCAGATACCGCTGCCCACCCCCGCCCAGGTGCGGGCGGACTTCCAGCGGATGGTGGACTTCGGGCCGCGGCTCACGGGGAGCGACGCGCACAACCGCTTCATCGCATGGCTCGAGCGCGAGTTCACGGCCGCCGGCTGCAGGCTCCTGCCCTGCGACGTCTACCAGACCAGCCGCTGGGAGGTGGGCCGCTTCGGCCTCGACGTGCTCGACGGCGCGGCGCCCGGCCCGGTGAAGGTCGGCACCTACTTCCCGCGCTCGAAGGAAACGCCCGCCGCGGGCGTGACCGGCCCGCTCGTGTACGGCGGCTCACCCCCGCCCGTGAGCATGAACGGCACCGACGTGGCCGCGCTCCAGGCGGGGCTCGCCCGCTACCCGGCCGACCTCGCCTCCTGGGCCAAGGCGCTGCCGAGCACGCTCGCCGGCAGCCCCGAGGGCGCCATCCTGGTGGTGGACCTGCCGGCCCCGCTGCCGATCACGGCCGGGCTCTTCGCCCCGATCCTGACCTACTACAACGGCCAGGGCGAGTCCGAGGCCGAGCTCGCCGCCTCGGACTACAAGCGGCTGTGGGTGGTCCCCGGGCTGTCGATGCCGCTCGACCCGTTCGCCGGCATGGGCGCGGCCGGCGTGGTCTTCATCGTGGACGCCTCGTACGAGGCGCTAAAGGGCCAGTACCTCCCGTTCGAGTGGAAGAACGAGGCGATCCCCGCGCTCTACGTGGATCGCGACACGGGCGCCGGGCTGCGCGACCGGACGGCGGCCCGGCCATCCGCGCGGCTCACGCTCACCGCCACGCGCAGGACGGTCCCGTCGCCCACCGTGACCGCCGTGCTCCCCGGCCAGAGCGACGAGGTCCTGATCTTCAACACGCACACCGACGGCCAGGGGTTCGTGGAGGAGAACGCGCCCGTCGCGTTCGTGCAACTCGCCCGCTACTTCGGGTCGCTGCCGCCGAGCCGGCGGCTCAAGCGCACGCTGGTGTTCGCCAACTGGCCGGGCCACATGAGCAACGACCTTCCCCAGGCGCAGGGATGGATCGACGTCCACAAGGACCTCGTGGACCGCGCGGCCGCCGCGCTCACCGTCGAGCACCTCGGCTGCTCGGAGTGGGCCGACTCCCCGGACCGCGGCTACCACGCCACCGGCCGGGCCGAGGTGTTCGCGGTGTGGACCAGCCAGGGCCCGATGTTCGACACGGTGCGCGACGCGGTCGTCAAGCACGACCTGCCGCGCACGGCGCTCATGCGCCCGCCCGCGCAGTTCGGCGTCGGCGGCCCGTTTCACCAGGCCGGCATCCCGCAGATCGGGGCGATCGCCGGCCCGGAGTACCTGCTCACGATCAGCGCCAACGGCGAGCTGGACAAGCTCGACGAGGCGCTCGCGGCCAGGCAGATCGCCTGCATCGCCGAGATCGCCACGAGGCTCGACTCGGTCGGCGCCGCCGATCTCCGCGCGGGCGACCCCACGCTCGGCAGTCCCGCGCCGAAGGGCAACATCGAGGCCTCCGACGCCGTGCCCAAGCCCGCCGACTGCGCCCCGGCCGCCGTCTTCGTGGCCGACGCCGGCGGAGGGCGCGGCCTGATGGTGCACTGGGGCGGCCGCCGCCACAGCACCGCGATGGTGCTCTCGCTGGAGTCCGGCGGCGGGCGCATCGCCAAGGTCACGGTCGAGCTTCGGCGCGGCGGCCACGTGATCGCCCGCAGCCGCTCGATGACGATCGGGGAGGCGCGCCGGCACGTGCTGCTCGAGCGTCAGGGAGGCCGGCGGTTCCCCCCGGGGATCTACACGCTCGTCGTTCGCCGGGCCGGAAAGGTGATCGCCAGGCGCGACGTCCGCGGGGGTTGAGCGCGCCGCTACCGTGGCGGCGTGTCCTACGCCCTGGAGAACGCGCTCTTCCAGTGGGAGGAGGGCGAGCGCCGGATTCGCGACGCCGACCCGTCCGAGCGGGTGGGGCTCGAGCACATCGCCGCCCGCGTGCTCGAGGGCCTGCGCCAGCGCCTCGGATCCGAGTTCTCGGTCCAGGAGCTCAGCGACCTCTACGGCTCCCAGCCGGACTGGACCGACGACGCGATCCCGTCGCTGGCGGTCGACGCGGCGTTCGCGCGCTACGCCCGCGAGGCGTCGGACTTCGGCGGCGGCCGGCCGCGCTCGCCGTTCTAGGCGTCGAAGGCGTCCGGGTCGGGCCCGGCGCTCTCGCCGCCGCCTGAGCCGGCCGCGGGTGCGGCGTCGCCGGAGTCAGCCGAGTCGTCGCCGTCGGCACCCTCGCCGGCGCGGCGGATCACGACCTGGTCGCGCTCGACCGTGATCGTGACGGGCCGGTGCCCGGCCCAGTGCTCGGCGTAGACGGGGTCGTCCTGGATGGCGGGGTCGAGCCACAGCCCGTACCCCTCCTCGCCGTGGTCGAAGGTTCCCTCGAGCGCGCGCTTGCGCCCGCCGCGCCGAGCGCGCCCGCCGCGGCGACCGCGGCGGCGGCGTGGCCGGTCATCGCCGTCGCCCGACTCGCCATCGCCGTCGCCGTCCTCGCCCGCCGCCTCCTCCGGCTCGTCGGGCTCCTCCGGCTCGGCGTCGAGCGCGGCGGCGATCAGCGCCTCGTCCTGCTCGCGGAGGTCCTGCTCCTCCTCGGCGTGCGGGCCGGTGCTGCTGCCCGACGCGTCCGGGTCGGCCTCGGGCGGCGCCAGCTCGTGCTCGCGCTTGAAGCTCACGAGGTCGCCCACGCTCACGTCGAGCTGGTGCGCGATCCACGCATCGGTGCGGCCCTGCTGGACCCAGCTGCGGATCTGGTTCAGCTGCGGTTTGAGCGAGCGTCGAGCCACGGTCGCGGAACCCTACCAACGGCCATCGCCGCGCTCGTCCGACGGCCGCCGTCGTCCTCATGAGAGACCGCTGGCGGTGGGTTGCCCTAGGCCCTACACTGCTCTTTCCGGGAAAGGATTCCTTGAGTAGCGACGGTCAACTTAACGAGCGACCGGGACGCCGGTTAGGGTTGCCGGGAGGCGCCATGCTGGTCCTGACGCGCAAGAGCAACCAGAGCATCATGATCGGTGACGACATCGAGGTGTCGGTGCTCGCCATCATGGGCGAGAAGGTCCGGATCGGCATCGAGGCTCCGCGCTCGGTTCCGGTCTTCCGCAAGGAGGTCTACCTCGAGATCCAGCAGGACCTGAGCTCTCCGGACGAGGACCGCAAGGCCGTCGACGACGCGCTCGACGAGATGAAGGCCCCCGCGAAGGCCCCGTCGAAGGACCCCGGCGCCTAGGGCGCCGGCTCAACCCGGCGCTAGCCGAACCAGAGCGCGAGCATCCTGAACATCACGACGGTCACGAGGACCGACGTGGCCAGGATGGAGAGCAGCAGCACCGTGAACCGGAACGTGCCGCCGCGGTGGATCTGCTGGCGGCGGCGCTGGCGCGAGCGCACGGCGGCCTCGCGCCGCAGGCGCTCCTTGTGGGCGCGCGCCTCGGCGGTCTCCTCGTGGAAGGCCGCCTCGAACTGCGCGAGCGATTGCCGCATCCGCATTGGAACAAGCCTATCCCGCCGCCCGTCCCCCTAAACGGGGAAGGGGCCGAGCGTGGCGGCGCCGCGCTCGCTCAGGACGCGCCGACCGCGCTCTCGGCGTCCTGGTACACCCGCACGAAGCGGGCGTAGTTGTCGCCGATCTGCTGCGCCGCGGCGTCGCGGTCGAGCGACCCGTCGAGGAACCCCTTGAGCGCGTCGCCCCAGATGCTGCGGCCGATCGCGAAGCCCACGAAGCCGTCGACCGGCGCGGCCTGGGTGAGCCAGTGGTCCACCTTCTCGTCGTTCGCCCCGCGGCCGAGCAGCACGCACACCACGCCGTCGCGGCCGTCGCGCCGCGTGGTCTGGGCCAGTGTCTCGCAGTCGGAGCGCTCGTCCACGCCCTCGATCTTCCAGACGTCCACCTCGATGCCGGCGTCCTGGATCTCCTCGATCGTGCGGCGCATCAGCTCCGGGCGCAGCTCGGCGTCGTAGCGATCCACATCGCCGCCGACCTGCTCGAGCTGGGCCTCCTCGGCCGGCACCAGCAGCTCGAAGAGGAACTTGCGGTCGTTCTCCTTGAGCCAGTCCGACAGCCGCTTCAGCTTCTCGAGCTGGGTCGCGTTCATGTCGGCGTCGCCGTCCGGGTTGTAGCGGACCAGCACCTTGGAGAAGTCGGGGTCGAAGCTCAGGATGTGCTCGCCGAACTCGTCGCCGTACTCGAAGTCGAACTGGTTCTGGCCGCTCTTCTCCACCGGCATCGCGAGCTTGAAGCCGCGGCCCTTGGCATCCTGGGGCACGCTGCCCCCGAACTGCTCGTCCACGAGCGCGCCGGTCTCGGCCGGGTCGATCTCGCCCTCGGCCGCCTTGAGCAGCCCCTCGAAGATCAGGTGCTTGCCGTCCGTGATCTTCTCGGTCTCCTCCGGACTGGGCTCGCCCTCTATCCCGAACCACTTCTTCGTGAACGAGCCGCGGTGGTCGAACGCGAGGATGAACAGCTTGCCGTCGTAGCCCAGTGCCATGTTTCTTCGCTACCTGCCTTGGTCGGAGTTCGGCGCGGAGGATACCCCCGACCGGGGCGCCGCCTACCATGCCGCGCGATGGAGCACCGGTTCACCGGCCCGAGTTACACGCTCGGGATCGAGGAGGAGCTCATGATCGTCAACTCCGAGACGCTCGAGCTTCAGAACTCGATCGAGACGATGCTGGAGGCCATGCCGCAGGCGGAGGGCCAGGTCAAGCCCGAGCTGATGGAGTCGGTCTGCGAGATCGCCACCACGCCGTGCAGGAACACACGTGAGGCCGGCGCCCAGCTGCGCGACCTCCGCCGGCTCACCCAGCACACGGCCGGCGACAACGGGCTGGCGATCGGCTCGGCCGGCACGCACCCGTTCGCGATGTGGGAGGACCAGCGGATCGTGGCCCGCCCGCGCTACCGCGACCTGGTGGCCGCGCTCCGCTTCGTGGCCCGCCAGGAGCTGATCTTCGGGGTCCACGTGCACGTGGGCGTGGACGATCCCGACAAGGCGATCCACATCGCCAACGGCATGCGCGTGCACGTGCCGCTGCTGCTGGCGCTGTCGGCAAACTCGCCGTTCTGGCGGGCCGACCCGACCGGACTGCTCTCCACGCGCACCCCGATCTTCCGTGCCTTCCCGCGGGTGGGCATCCCGCCGCGCTACGAGGACTTCGACGACTACTCGCGGCGCGTGGGGTTCATGGTCGAGAGCGGCGCGATCGAGGACTACACCTACCTCTGGTACGACGTGCGCCCGCACCCCAACTTCGGCACGGTGGAGATTCGGGTGATGGACGCGCAGACGCGGCTCGAGCACACGCTCGCGCTCGCGGCGCTCGTGCAGGCGCTGGTCAAGGAGCTCTCGGAGCACTTCGAGTCGGGGCAGGAGCTGTCCAGCTACCCGTACGAGATGCTCGACGAGAACAAGTGGCTGGCGGCGCGCCACGGGCTCGACGGCGACCTGGTCGACCTCCCGTCGAAGGACCGCGTGGCCACCAAGGAGCTCGTGCGGCGGGTGGTCGACCGGGTGCGCGGCCACGCCGAGGAGCTCGGCTCCGCCGACGACCTCGCCGGCATCGACGATCTGCTCCAGCGCGGCAATGGGGCCACGCGCCAGGTGGTGGTCTTCGAGGCCAATCACGATCTGCGTGAGGTGATGGGGGAGATCGTGGCCGCCACGGCCGCCTAGCCCCCCGGCCGGGCGGGACGGCGGGGGTATCCTCGGCCGTGTGAGTGAGGCGGACCTCTTCGTCGTTTGCAAGAGCTGCGGGTCAGAGGTCAGCCCGTACGTGACCGAGTGCCCGTACTGCGGCAATCGCGTGCGCAAGCGCGCCCCGAAGATCGACCGTGGCGAGGAGGACGAGCTGGCGCCGCGCAGGCGCCGGAAGGCCAAGCCGCCACGGCTCCCCAAGCTGCGCTCGGACGAGATCCCGGGGATCGCGCCCGAGGTGCGCCCGTACGCCACCTACACGATCGTCGTGGTCAGCCTGCTCGCCACGCTGGCGCTGGCCACGAGCAACGTCCTCGTCACCGACCTCGGCGGGATCACGGGGCCGCTCGGCGGCGAATGGTGGCGGATCGCCGCGTATCCGTTCGTCTACGACAACCTCGGCAGCGAGTTCATCGCGCTGGTGGCCGTGGGCATATTCGGCACGCTGCTCGAGCGGCGCTTCGGCTCGTTCGCCGTGCTCGCCGTCTTCCTCCTCGCCGGCGCCGCCGGCGGGGCGCTCACCGAGGCGCTCGCGGTCCGCCCGGCGCTCACCGGCAACGGCGCGGCCCTCGGCCTCCTGGCCGCCTGGTTCGTGGACGACCGGCTGGCGGCCCGGCGCGGCGACGACCGCGGCAACGACCTCCTCGGCGTGGGCGTGATCTTCGTGGTGCTGATGCTCCTGCCGCTCGCCGACGCCACGGCCTCGTGGGCAGCGGGGCTGGGCGGGGCGGCCGCCGGCGCGGTGCTCGGCGCCGCGATGTCCCCGCTGCGGCGCTGACTGCAACAGCAGCAGTTAGGGAGCCGGTTTCGGAGCGTTTTCAGTTCCCTCGAAATCAGGCCGAGATCGAGATCCGGCCCGGGCCCTCGTTCCCCAACTGCCCGATGTAGGCGCCCAGGCCCGACGAGCCCTCCGGCGCCGCCACCAGCAGCCCGCCGCTCGTCATCGCGTCGCACATGAGCCAGCGCAGGTGCTCGGGCACCTCGTCCGCCCACGACACGTTCGGCTCGACCCAGTCGCGGTTGCGGCGCGTGCCTCCGGCGATCGGCGGCTCCGGGCCGGCGAGCAGGTCGAGCACGCCGTCGATCGCCGGCACCGACGCCGCGCTCACCTCGGCGGAGACGCCGCTCGCCAGGCACAGCTCGTGGAGGTGGCCGAGCAGGCCGAAGCCGGTCACGTCCGTCATGCCGGAGGCGCCGGCGGCGAGAGCCGCGGCGGCGGCGTCGCGGTTCAGCTCGGTCATCACGGAGACCGTGGCGTCCAGTACCGACGCCCCCTTCCCCCGCTTCAGCGCAGTCGTCGCCGCCCCACCACCCACCGGCTTCGACAGATACAGAGCATGCCCGGCCAGAGCGGTGGAGTTCCGCACGATCCGATCCGGGTGCACCGTCCCCGTCACCGCCAGCCCGTACTTCGGCTCGGGGTCGTCGATCGAGTGGCCCCCCGCGATCGCCACTCCCGCCGCGGCCGCCGCGTCGAACCCGCCGCGCAGGATCTCCCTGAGCGGGTCCGGCCCGAGCGACTCGAGCGAGTACGCCACCAGGTTGAGCGCCATCACCGGCGTGCCCCCCATCGCGTACACGTCGGACAGCGCGTTGGTGGCGGCGATCCGCCCGAAGTCGTACGGGTCGTCCACGATCGGCGTGAAGAAGTCGGTCGTCGAGACGATCGCCACGGAGTCCGAGAGCCGGTAGACGGCCGCGTCGTCCGCATCCTCGCTGCCCACCAGCAGCGCCGGGTCGCCGCTGCGCGGGAGCTGGGCGAGCAGCGGGTGGAGAACCGCGGGGTCGAGCTTGCAGGCGCATCCCGCGCCATGGGACAACTCGGTCAATCGCACGCACGTATTATCCGGCGCGTGCCGGAGGAGCGCCCGCTGAGCGACGCCGCCCTGGATGCGGCGGTCCAGGCGCTGAGCGACCCGGACCGGTTTCGCGACGCCGAGGCGCGCGTGAACCGCGTGGCCCCGCAGCTCCATCGCGTTCTCGGCCAGGCCCTCCAGGAGGGCGGCTGGTTCGGCGAGGCGCACGAGGGCGAGCTCCTGAAGGCCGCCACCGATCCGGACCAGGACTCCCGGATGCGGGCGTTGCGCGTGCTCCTCGCGGACGAGACGCGCATGGGCATGATGATCGGCGTGGCCGTGGGCTGGGAGCTGGCCCGCGAGCTCGAACTAGGACAACAGGAGGACTGACCAATGGACATTCGATTCCTCGGACACGCGTGCTTCGAGCTGACCGACGGCGACACCCGGGTGCTGATCGACCCGTTCCTCACCGGCAACCCCAAGGCCGCGGTCGAGGCGGGCGACGTGGACCCCACGCACATCTTCCTCACGCACGGGCACGCCGACCACATCGGCGACACCGTGGACATCGCCAAGCGCACCGGCGCGCAGGTGGTGGCGATCGTGGAGCTGGCCAACGAGCTCGGCGAGTCGGGGGTCGAGAACGTGGCCGACCCGAACATCGGCGGCACGGTCGAGTTCGACGGCGTCTGGGTCCGGCTCACCCCCGCCTGGCACACGGCGGTCTCGCCCAGCGGCACCGCGCACACGCCGGCCGGGCTGGTCATAAACCTCGGGGGGAAGACCGTCTACCACCTGGGCGACACCGGGCTGTTCAGCGATCTCGCCCTGCCCGGCAAGCGCGACGAGCTCGACGTGGCGCTCATGTGCATCGGCGGCCACTACACGATGGACCGCCACGACGGCGTGGCCGCGGCCGAGCTGGTCGGGGCCAAGCAGGTGATCCCGTGCCACTACGACACGTTCCCCCCGATCGAGGCCGACGCGCAGGCGTTCAAGTCCGACGTGGAGTCGCGCACCTCCTCCGAGGTGATCGTGCTCGATCCGGGCGGCACGCACAGCGTATGACGAGTAAACTGGCCAGCCAGCCAGTTTCGGCCAACCCCCACAGGAGGACGACGTGAGCGAGACCGCATCCGACCGCATGGAGCGCGACGACTTCCAGGCGACGAGCGATCCCGCCGTCCAGTCCGCCGCCGACTCGGGCGGCGGCACCCTCCTGAGCTACGAGAAGCTCTACCAGCTCTGGGAGCGCCAGCACTGGAGCGTCCACGCGATCGACTTCACCCAGGATCGCCATGACTGGTGGGAGCGGATCCCGGAGGAGGAGCGCTACCAGCGCATGTACGGCCTCTCCTCGTTCTTCATCGGCGAGCAGAAGGTGGCCGACGAGCTCGGTCCGATGATGCGCGCGGCGCCGACCGAGCAGATGCGGATCTTCCTCTGCACCCAGATCGCCGACGAGGCGCGGCACGTGGAGTTCTTCAACCGCTTCTACGACGAGGTGGGCGTGCTCGAGGCCGGCAACCTGCACGAGCGGCTCGCGGAGACGAGTGAGCACGTGAATCCCGAGTTCCACGTGCTCTTCGACGAGATGCTCGGCGGCCGTGTCGATCGACTGGCGCGCAAGCCGGAGGATCTCGAGCTGCTCGTGGAAACCATAACCCTCTACCACATGGTCATAGAAGGGATGCTCGCGCTCACCGGGCAGCACTTCATCCTCCAGTACAACGAGGAGCAGGGAACGCTGCCCGGGTTCGTGGAGGGCTTCAACAACGT
>JAXDJC010000151.1:0-12958 GCA_034663685.1 Thermoleophilaceae bacterium | reverse complement strand
CGACTTCGACATGTACGAGTTCGCGGCCGAGGCCGAGGCGGACGGGGTGCTGTGGACCCAGGCCTCGAGCGTGGGCGAGACCACCCGCGAGGGCAAGACCAAGGTGCTCTCCGGCGCCCGCAAGATCGACGAGGAGCTGCATACGCCGGGTGGCGACACGCTGAAGTTCCGCATCTCCTCGGAGGCGTTCTTCCAGACGAACACCGAGATGGCCGAGGTGCTCTACGGGGTTGCGTCAGACCTGGCGGGCCTGACCGGGCGCGAGAAGGTGTTCGACCTGTTCTGCGGGATCGGCACGATCGGCCTCACGCTCTCCCTCGCGGCGGGCGAGGTGTGGGGCGTCGAGCTCGTCGAGGGCGCCGTGGCGAACGCGATCTCGAACGCCCGCCTGAACGGCGTCGACAACGCGCGCTTCTTCGCGGGCGACGTGCGCACCGCGATGCGCCCGCTCGTGGAGGAGGCGGGCAAGCCGGACGTGGTGGTGGTGGACCCGCCGCGCGCGGGCCTCTCGCAGAAGATCGTGCGCCGCATCCTCGAGGTCGAGCCCGAGAAGATCGTCTACGTCTCGTGCAACCCCACGACGCTCGCGCCCAACGCTCGCCAGATCGTCGACGCCGGCTACGAGCTGAGGACCGTGCGCCCGGTCGACATGGTCCCGCAGACCCCGCACATCGAGTGCGTGGCGCTGCTCGAACGGACGGCGTAGGAGCTAGCCCGGCTCGTCCAGCTCGGCCTGCTCCTCGGCGGGCACGAGCTCGGCGGCGTGCACGGAGCAGAGGTACGCCTGCCCCGACTCCAGCGCCGCGCGGATCTCCTGCTGGGTCAGCTTTGCGCCGCACTCCGCGCAGGTGCGCTCGATCACCGGGTCGATGCTGTGCGCTTCGAGGTCCATGCGCGCGCGCCTATGCCTTTGCCTCGACGTGCGTCACCTGCTTGCCCGTCGAGTGCTCCACCCGGTGAGGCAGGTCCAGCCTGAGCCACTTCGACAGGTGCTTGGGCAGCGTCGAGACGATGATCTCGTCGAACTCCTTGAAGTTCACCGCGTCCTGGACCGCGGCAATGGGGTCGGGGTCGCCGATCTTGCCGTCGTCCACCTCGAGGCCCGCCTCGCGATAGCGCTCGACCGCCCGCTTTACGTGCTCCTCCGCCTCCTCGCCGCCTGAGTGCATGTCCGCCATCCACGACGCGCCGTGTGCGATCGCGGGCACGAGCAGGTGGAACTTGCAGGGCCCCTTCGCGGCCCGCTCGCGCAGGGCCTCGAGAAGCTGATCTGACTCGGCGGTCTGGTTCGCGACCACCAGGACTTCCGCGGTGTCGGCCATGGCTCTCCTCGCTAGCTACGAGGAGGCTACACCCGGCTAGTAGGGAGGAAAGTCCTGGTACCAATCGCCGAGCGCGCGGAACGCCTTCCAGAACGCGCGCTTGGCCGACTCGTCGTCGAGCGCGCGGTCGATGTCCGGCACGTACAGCGCGTCGCACGAGGGCGTGAGCTTCTGGATCTCGCCCACCCGCGCCTCGATCGGCCGCCCCAGCGGCACGCCGATCTCGTTCAGCTCCTCGAGCGCCTCCTCGCCCATCACCACCACGATCCGGGGCTGCACGATCGCCAGCTCCTCGATCACACGCGCGCGGCAGGCCGGGTCGGACAGCTCGGTGTCGCCGACCGGGCACTTGATGAACACGGTCCCGTAGACCACCGACGGGTCGATCCCGAGGCGGGCGAAGCTCTTCTTGAGCGCCGTGCCGGCCCGGCCGTAGAACGCCACGCCCTCCGAGATCTCGGACGCGGCCGGCACGTACTTCAGGAGGAAGATGTCGCCCAGGCAGTGCCCCGACGGGAGCACCGGCATGACCTGCCCGCGCGGGCACAGCTCGCACTCCTGGATCTCGTGGGTGAGCGTGTTGAGCTCGCGGATCGCACGGTCCAGGTACTTCTGCTTGATCTCGTCGTCGGTGGCAGGCATCCAGGCCGACGATTTCGCCTGGCCCGACGGCTGTCCTTTGCGCTGCATCACTTGTTGCCTTCGCGCTTCGCGGCTCCGTGGCCACCCTTCTGCATCAGCTTGAGCGCCTGCACGTAGAGGAGGCTCTGCCGCTTGCGCACTATGTCCGCGTCGCGCAGCGACTCGAGGAACTCCTCCGGCCCGTCGAAGTCGCGCATCACGATCTTGACCGACCCGAGGCCCTGGACCACGTGCGAGTCCGAGCCCGCACCGGCCACGATCCGGTACTTGGCCGCGAACCGCTCGGCCTCCTCGTTGAACGCCGAGAACGCCACCCGCGGGTTGAACACCTCGATCGCGTCCACGTCCTCGATCACGTCCAGCAGGTGCTCGTAGTCGGGCACCGAGTGCATCCGGTCGAACGGGTGCGGCACGTACACGAGCCCGCCCTGGCGCCGGATCTCGGCGATCGTCTCCTGGAGCGTCAGGCCACGCGGGATCTTCTCCTCGATGAAGAGCCCGATCACCTCGCCCTGGTCCGCCGTCTTGACCTCCTCGGCCACGATCACCTTGATCCCGTTCGCCCGCTCGCGGGCCTCGAGCGCCCCCGAGATCTCGTTGTGGTCCGTGACGGCTATCGCGCCGAGCCCGGCCGCCTTCGCCCCCTCCAGGAGACCGTCCACCGGGGTGGCGCAGTCGTGCGAGTGGTTGGTGTGCATGTGGAGGTCCACGTGGATCGTGCCGCGCGAGGCGAGCCGCTTGGCCACCGCCGGCCTGGGCGCGGGGTCGTGCCGGCGCGCGGCCACGCGGCTGTAGAGCTCCTCGAACTCGTCGGCCACGCGCGACCACGAGAGGTGGGGCTGCTGCTCCATCACACGGGTGCGGAAGCCCTCGCGGAGGTCGCGGTCCTCGATCAGCCGGGCGAGCTGGCCCGCCAGCGTGTCGGTGTCGCGCGGCTCGAACAGCAGGCCGAGATCGCCGTCCCCCAGCGCCTCCTCGTACTGCGGCAGCCGCGAGGCGACGGGCACCGCGCCGCCCGCCATCGCCCAGAGCGGGAGGTGGGTGGAGGGGGCCGTGCCCGAGGAGGCCGCCACCATCACGTCCGCGCGCGCCACGTGCTGCGCCTCCGAGCCCTCGGTGGGCCCCACGAACCGGACGCGGTCGCGGATCGCCTTGGGCAGCGGCACGGCCGGCTCGGCGTCGGCGCTGCGCGACCAGACCGTGGCGTGCCAGGGCAGCTCGGGCGGGATCCGCCGCAGCGCGCGCAGGAACAGCCGCAGGGCCGCCCGCTCCTCCTCGGCGCAGTAGAGGATGTCCACGATCTCGCGGTCGTGCGCGCCCGGCCGCGGCACCACCTCGGCGCCGGGCGTGATCACGGAGTAGTCGCCGGGGAAGAAGCGCCCCATCAGGTCGCGCGTGGCGGCCGAGCTGGCGCTGCGCCCGTCGAGGCGCCCGAACAGCAGCGTGACCAGCTTGCGAGCCACCTGCGTGGAGAGGATCCGCTCCGTCACCCCGTGGAACGTCCCGACGTTGAGCGCACGCGAGTGGCGCAGCGCGGCCGAGGCGGCGCTCGGGGCGAACGGCTCGTGCACGTGCACGAAGTCGAACTGCGCGTGGTCGAGCAGATCCTCGATCGAGCTCGACACGTTCGCGGGCAGCGACACCGAGCCGCCGCCCTTGCGCGTGGGCGGGAACGGGATGCTCTGGCCCACCGCGAGCACGCTGGCGCAGCCGGGCCCGGCGAACACGGCGTCGGGCTCGTCGCGCAGCCGCTTGATCGTGTTGCGCGACTCGCGGATCAGCTCGCGCGAGTCGCTCGGCGCGACCACCACGACCCGGTGCCCGCGCGTGCACAGCTCATCGGACAGCCGCTCGACGAAGCGGTTCACGTCGTGCTGTTGCTCCCAGGCGTACGGCGTTACCTGGGCGATCGCGAAGCGCTCGTCGGGCACCCGGCGAGCATACGCCGCGGGGCCTCTAGCCCTTCGTGATGGTGAACTCGGTGGTGGCCTTCGCCCCGCCCGTCGGCGTCGCGGTCAGGCGGTAGGAGCCAGGCGACAAGGGGGTGGTCCTGTCGATCGACCCGTCGAACTTCACGGAGTTCGCGCCGGTCTTGCCCTGAACGATGAGCCGCTTGACGAGAGTGACCCAGTGCGTGCCTTCCTTCCGCGCGAAGCGGAATGTCACGGGCGCGATGCGGTTGAGCTTGAACGCGATCGGGCTCCCGGTGCCGAGTTGCACGGTCGACGCGAGCGTCAGCCCGCTCAGCACCGCCTTGGCGAGTGGCGTGGACCCGAGGTTCACCGACACGTCCGCGCCGTAGACACCCACGCCGTCCACCGTCAGCGTCTTGCCGGTCGAGGGGTCCTTGAAGCTGCGGCGGGCGCGCAGGGGGGCGTCTGCGAAGCCGTTGTCGCCGGCCGTCTCCGGTGTCATGTCGAGGAGGTCCGAGCCGCTGGTCTTCGCGTCGAGGTTCACGAGCACGCCGTCGAAGGCGCGCGCGTTGCCGAACCGCGGGTCGAGCCAGGTCGAGTCGAAGACGCCCAGCGGCTGGCGGAACGAGAGATCGAGGTACTTGCCGCCCTTGGTCGGCACTCGCAGCATCCGCACGCCGGAGCTGCGCTCGATCGGCTCGAGGTGATAGGTGCCGGAGGTGATCACGTTCCGCACACCGCTCGCGCCGAGAACGCCCATGCGCTGCTTGCGGATGGGCTCCATCTGGTGCGGAACCGCCTCGAAAAAGGTCGGCGCCAACTCGACCTGCGTGCCGCCGCTGCCCATCGGGTCGAACGGGTCCCCGTACTCGTCGGGACTGCAGCTGTCGCTCAGGCTGACGACGGTGGCGCCGTCGTAGCAGCGCAGCGACCGCGCGTGGTCGGCTCCGAAGGCATGACCGAGCTCGTGGGCGATCGTGTAGCGGTTGAAGCCGTTGATGTACACGACGCTGCTGTCCCCGCTGCCCACGCCCGCGAACTGGCAGCGTGGGTCTTGGAACAGGAAGACGATCGCCTTGTAGGCGGCCGGATCGATGTGCGCCTGCGGATACGCCTGCTGCAGGAACAGGCTCGGATCGCACGGGGCGGGCTGGCCGCCGGGGTACTTCATCTCGATCCCGTACGAGCCGAAGAAGTCGCCGTCGGGATTCTTCGCGCCCGTGACATCGATCTTCCCGTACGTCTGCTCGCGGTAGTACTGGCGGACCGAGTGCTTGTCCTTGGCAGCGCTTCCGAAGATGCCGGGGCGGATGTTCTCGGCGTCGTAGATCGACGGCTTGCCGCCCGGAGCGTCCGTGAAGTGAACGAGGATCACCGCGGTCGGGAGCTTGGTGGCCAACGCGGAGCCGGCGGGCACGACGACCGCCCAGACCAGGAGCGCTATGACCAGGGTGAACGCCGCGCGCACCGCTCGACCCTATGCGCGCCGCGCCGCGAGCGCCACCCCCCGAGTGGGGGACGGCGCCGCGGTGATTTCTCTACGCCGGCTCGATCGCGCGGATCTGCGCCTTGCCGCCCGGCAGCTTGGGCGCCCCGCCGTACTCGGCGATGAAGTCCTCGGTGTCCTGGCGGGCAACCGGGTCCGGCACCTGCACGGGGGGTGACTTCATCAGGTACGAGCTCGGCGCCTCGAGCGGGCCGCCGATGCCGTGGTTCAGCGCGAGCTTGCAGCAGCGCACCGCGTCGATCACGATGCCCGCCGAGTTCGGCGAGTCCCACACCTCGAGCTTCATCTCCATGTTGAGCGGCACGTCGCCGAAGGCCTGGCCCTCGACGCGGATGTGCGCCCACTTGCGGTCGGTCAGCCACGGCACGTAGTCCGACGGGCCGATGTAGACGTCGTCCGCCGGCAGCTGGTGATCCATGATCGAGGTGACGGCGTTGGTCTTGGAGATCTTCTTGGACTCCAGCCGCTCGCGCTCGAGCATGTTGTAGAAGTCCATGTTGCCGCCCACGTTGAGCTGCGAGGTGCGCATCATCTTCACGCCGCGCTCGCCGAACAGCCGGGCCATCGTGCGGTGCACGATCGTCGCGCCCACCTGCGACTTGATGTCGTCGCCCACGATCGGCATGCCCGCCTTGCGGAAGCGGTTGGCCCAGTAGTCCTCCTTGGCGATGAACACCGGGATGCAGTTCACGAACCCGCAGCCGGCCTCGAGCACCTGCTCGACGTACCACTTGGTCGCCTGCTCGGACCCGACCGGGAGGTAGGAGACCACCACGTCGGTCTTCGTGTCCTTGAGGATCTGGACGATGTCGTCGGTCTCACCCGGCGCCTTGGTGATCTTCTCCTTGAGGTACTTGCCGAGCCCGTCATGCGTCATCCCGCGGTGGACGGGGACGTCGAGGTTCGGCACGTCGGCGAACTTGATCGTGTTGTTCTGGCCCGACCAGATCGCCTCGGAGAGGTCCTTGCCGACCTTGTCGGCGTCGATGTCGAACGCGGCCGTGAACTCGATGTCGCGGACGTGGTAGCCGCCGAGGTCCACGTGCATGAGGCCCGGAACCTCTTCGCCCGGGTCCGCGTCGCGGTAGTACTGGACGCCCTGCACGAGCGAGTTTGCGCAGTTGCCGACGCCGACGATGGCTACGCGCACCTTCTCTGTCTGGTAGCGCGATGCGCCGTTTCCGGAGATCTGAGTCACGTGTCTGGGTCCTCCTGTCAGAGGGCGCGTGCCCGGCGCCCGAGGGTCAAGCAGGCTAAAGGAAACCCCGCAGTTTCCGCTGGTTACGCGGGTGGTGCGGAGAGGCTGTCGTCAGCGCGATTGAGCGCCGCTCGAACATGGAGTACCCGCTGGAGCACCGTGAAACTCGTCAGGATCGCCATCACGTAGATGGCCGGTGCCAGCAGCTCGAAGTCGCCGAGCGACGCCCCCCTTGCGAACAGCAGCCCTAAAGAGAGGATAACGACCCTCACGGGGCGCGTCGCGAGGCCCACCTTGCACTCCACCCCGAGGGCCTCCGCGCGAGCCCGCGTGTAGCTCACCATCAGGGACCCGAGGACGGTCACCACCACGGCCGCCACGGCCAGGTCGTCGCCGCGCGCGGAGAAGTACGCGGCCACCGCCGCCAGCACGATCCCCTCCTCGAGCCGGTCGAGCGTGGAGTCGAGGAACGCGCCGAACGCCGTGCCCTTGCCCGACATGCGCGAGTAGCGCCCGTCGAGCGTGTCCATCACGGAGCCGAGCACGAACGCGACCCCGGCCAGGAAGAAGTAGCGCTGCGTGACCAGCGCGGCGGCGATCAGGTTGCCCACGAGGCCGACCAGCGAGATCGCGTTGGGCGTGAGCCGCGACTCGATCAGCCGGTTGCGGGCGAGCACGCGCGCGTCGGCCACCGTCCGCACGTCGGACGGGCGTCGCGGACCGTCGGGGCTCGCGGTCGCTACGCCGCGGCCTTCGCCGGAACCGCGCTCCGCCATGCCCAGGCCTCGGGACGCGCTCTGGCGAGCGCCGCGTGCGCGGTCACCGCCGCGACGCCGGCGACCGCTGCGCCGAGCGCGGCGTCGAGCCAGAAGTGGTTGGCGGTGACCACCACGACGAAGGTCACGAGCGCCGGGTAGAGCGACCAGGCGAAGCGGAGTGCGCGCGAGGTGACGAGCTTCATCGCGGGGATGGCGATCATCAGCGCGAACGCCACGTGCATGCTCGGCACGGCCGCGTACGGGTTGTAGAGCACGGCGGCGGTGTTCTCGGCCGCCGGCCCGACGGCGTCGGCCACGGTGTCCGTGAAGCCCCACTCCGGCAGGAGCCGCGGCGGCGCGGTGGGGTAGACCGCGTACATCACGAGCGCCAGCCCCATCGCGATCATGAACATGTTCCGCACGTAGTAGAAGGCGTGGTTGCGGGCCAGGTACAGCCACAGGAGGAACGTCGTGGTGATGATGAAGTGGCTGTTCACGTACAGGAAGTTGGCTCCGTCGCGGATCCAGGTCTGCCCGAGGAGGAGGTTCTGGAGCCCGGGCTCGAAGAACAGGCCGACCGAGCGCTCGGCGTGCACCAGCGTGCGGGCGTGCTCGAACGCGATGGCCGTCTGGCCGTCGGCGAAGCCCCGGACGATCCGGTAGGCGTAGTACGCCCCCCCGAAGAGGACGAGCTGACGGAGGGCGTCGAACCAACCCTGTGGCAGCCAGCGGCTGCTCAAGTACCAAGCGCGAGTCACGGCGAGACAGAGCCTAACCAAGGTCCCGGAATCTCGCCAATCAGGCGCACCGGCGCCCCCGCGAGAAGATCCGCCCGAGCGCGAAGTCGATCGACAGGTGGATCGGGCCGGCGCGGTCTGCGATCACCCGCGTCCACTGGCCGTCGCGCTCCACGCAGCCGTGGTCGGGCTTCCAGAACTGCGTCCAGGTGATTCGGGCCGTGGCCTCGCCGGGCCCGCTGGCGCGCAGGGTGAGGTCGTCGAGGCCCATCCGGGTCAGGTCGAACCGCGCCGGGCCGTGGGAGACGACCATCGGGTGGGGAAGCGTCACCTGGTACACGCGCCAGTGCTTCGATCGCCAGCGCAGCTTGAGGTAGGGGAGCCCGGCCTCGATCAGCGCGCGCTCGTCGTAGGAGCTGTAGTCGGGCTTGGCGTCCGGCAGCGCCACCCAGTTCACGCCGTGCTCGCTGAGCCACGCGCCGTAGGTCGTCCCGTCGAGCGCGCCGCCGTAGAAGATCCCGTTGCGGGCGATGTCCGTCTGCCGCACCCACCCGCGCGCGATCGCGTGGTGGCGGGCCACCTCGTACACCTCGAAATGGCTGCGCGTGAACGGGATCTCCAGCCGGCCCGGCGGCCCTCCGGCGCGGTCGAGGAACGCGTTCAGCGGCTTGTAGTAGGAGGCGTGGTTCGACGGATCCTGCGCCGCGTGCATCGTGTCGCGCACCGGCGGCGACCACTGGACGAACACGAACCCCAGGAGGCAGACGAAGGCGAACGCGAGCGCGGGTCGATTGAGCCGCTCGCGGCGGCCCAGCACCATCGCCAGCAGCAGCGGGCCGCCGACCAGGCCGGCCAGGCGCGCGGCGTTGCCGCCCATCGGCGAGTCGATCACGTATGCCGCGATGCACGCCACCCCGTAGAGCAGCGCCCCCACCCGCAGCGTTCGCTGCTCGCGCGGCATGAGGAGCGCGAACCCGAAGACCAGCGGCGGCAGCGGCCAGAACGTGGCGATGTCGAATGGCTCGGGCCCCTCGCCGGAGAACGCGAGCGCGATCAGGACCGCGGGCAGGACAGCCGCGGCGGACATCCCGGCGGCCATCCCCCAGCGATTGCGGAGGTCCGTGACCGCATACGCGACCATCGCGAGGGCGAGGAACAGGCCGGCCACGGGGCTGGCCAACCCGCACGCGAGCGCGAGCAGGATCGCGAGCCAGCGGCGCTCGCGCTGAAGGGCGAGCGCCGCGGCGAGGCCGAGCGTGGCGCCGAACAGGAACGGGAGCCGGCCCGACCAGAGCGCCGAGGTGGCGCCCAGGCCGAACCACAGCGCCGCCCAGCGCGCCCGGTCGCCGAAGTGGTGTTGCACGAGCGGGCCGAAGACCGCGGCCGCGATCAGCGCCGAGATCGCACCGAGCAGCCTCGGCCCGAGCAGCCACGCGAACGGCGGGAACAGCACGCTGTAGCCGAGCACGTGGTGGCCGCTGTACCAGTTGCCGTTCCAGAGCGCGATGCCCTCCTTGCCGAAGAGGAACGCGCGATAGGCGCCGGCCGCGTAGTCGACCGTGCGCGGGGCCACGATCAGGTAGGCGATCGAGGAGAGCGCTGCGACGACGATGGGGGCCAAGCGCCAGGCCAGCTCCCGGCGGCGGCCCGCGGCGGCCTGCCCTCCGGGGCGCCCGCCGTCGGCGGATCCACCCCTCGTCGCCGCCGGCGCCGGCGTGGTTGCCGGGACGGACGACGGCACGGCCGAGAGGCTAGTGATCGCGGATGAAACCGGCGACCGTGTCGATCACCTCGGGGCGCTCGCGCCAGAGCCAGTGGATCGCGCCCGGCACGATCTCCACGCGCGTCTCGCCCCCGAGCGCGTCCGCGTAGTCGTTCGCGAGCCGTGGGGGGAGGAAGTGGTCCTCCTCGCCCCACATCACGAGGGCGGGCGCGTGGATCTCACCGAGCCGGTCGCCCGCCCGCTCGAGCACGTCGGGCGGGGCGGAGCGGTAGAGCTTCAGGATCGCCCGCTGCGTGCCCTGGTCGAAGTGCTCCCAGGTCTCGTCCACGAACGCGTCCACCTGGTCCGGCTTCAGCGCCTTCTCGATCCGCAGCCAGCGCTTGGAGGCCCAGCGCGTGGCGAAGCCCATGAACAGCTCGCCCGCCACCGGCGTGCGCCAGATCCGCGCGGTGCGGTGCCAGCGGTAGCCGGGCAGGAACGGGACGGCGTCGATCAGCACGAGCCGCTCCACCGCCTCCGGCCGCCTCTGCGCGAGCTCGAGCCCCACCGAGCCCCAGTCGTGCACCACGAGGGCGAACCGCTCGAGCCCCAGGTGGTCCGCGAACTCCTCGAGGAAGTCCCCGTAGCCGGCGATCGAGTAGTCGAACCCGGCCGCCTTGCCGGAGCGGCCGAAGCCGGGCAGGTCGAGCGCGATCCCGCCGGTGCGCTCGAGGAACGGCGTCCACATGCGCGCGAAGTTGGGCACGCCGTGCACGTAGAGGATCGGGGTGCGCGCGTCGTCCTCGAGCCAGTGGACCTCGGTGCCCGCGATCTCGGCGCTGCGCTCGTTCACGCACGTACCTTTCCACGGATGCCTCGTCCGGCCCCAGCGCGCCCGTCCACGGCCACCCCGCGGCGCTTCCGCCTGATCCTCGAGCGGCTGCGCGAGGCGTACGGGCGGCCCGTGCCGCTGGCGCACCGCGCGCCCGTGGACGAGCTCGTGCTCACGGTGCTCTCCCAGAACACCAACGACCGCAATCGCGACGTGGCCTACGCACGGCTGCGCGAGCGGTTCGCCACCTGGGAGGACGTGCGCGTGGCGCCGGTCGCCGCGATCGAGGAGGCGATCCGCCCCGGGGGGCTGGCGCCCACCAAGGCGGTGCGGATCCAGGAGATCCTCCGGGCGATCGGCGACGACGACCTGAGCTGGCTGGCCGGAGCGCCGCTCGCCGAGGGGCGCGACTACCTCTGCTCGCTGCCGGGCGTGGGGCGCAAGACGGCGGCGTGCGTGCTGCTGTTCTCGTACGGACTGCACGACGTGCCGGTGGACACCCACGTCTACCGGGTGGGCGCGCGGCTCGGCCTGTGGCGGGCCAACGCGCCGCTCGAGGAGGCGCACGACGAGCTGCTGCGCCTCTCCGCGGGGTCGGACCCCTACGAGGCGCACGTGGCGCTGATCCGTCACGGGCGCCGGACCTGCACCGCCCGCTCGCCGCGCTGCGGAGAGTGCCCGCTGCTCTCCCTCTGTCCCACGGGCAAGGCGCTCGTACGCCGTTGAGCCGCGCGCGGATCTCCGAGGCGGCCCTGATCGGGATCGCCTCGGTCTGGGGGCTCACGTTCCCGATGGTGCAGAACGCGATCGAGAAGCTGCCGGCGATGGCCTTCCTCGGCTACCGCTTCCTCGCCGCCACGCTGATCGTGGCCGTGGTGTTCCGCCGCGGCCTGGCGCAGCTCTCGCGCGATGGCTGGATCGCCGGGCTCGCGATGGGCGCCTTCCTCACCGCGGGCTACGTGTTCCAGACGCTCGGGCTCGAGCACACCACGTCGTCAAACGCCGGCTTCATCACCGGCCTGTTCGTGGTGATCACTCCGCTGCTCGCCGCGCTCGTCCTCCGGGAGCGGATCGGCGGCGTCGCGTGGGCCGCCGCGGGCGTGTCGGCGGCGGGGCTCTCCCTGCTCAGCGGCACCGGGGGCTTCAACACCGGCGACGGGCTCGTGCTGCTCTGCGCGGTGTCGTTCTCCGCCCACATCCTCGCCACCGGCCGCGCTGCCACGCGGCACGACGCCGGCGCGCTGCTCGTGGTGCAGCTCGGAGTCTGCGGGGTCTTCTGCACCACGGTGGCCGGAGCGGCGGGCCAGCTCGAGGTGCCGCGCGGCGGCGACGTCTGGCTCGCGCTGGCCGTGACCGCGGTGGTGGCGAGCGCGCTCGGCTTCTTCGTGCAGACATACGCGCAGAAGCACGCGTCCCCTGAGCGGACGGCCCTGATCCTGGCGAGCGAACCGGCCTTCGCGGGACTGTTCGGCTACCTGCTGAACGACGACCGCCTCTCGGCCCTGGCTTGGAGCGGAGCGGTGCTGATCATGCTGGCGATCGTGGCGGTGGAGCTACTCCCCCGTCTGCGCCCGCCGCGCCCGCTGCCGGAGGGCTGAGGCCAAAGGAGGCCTGACCCCCTTCGGAGGCGCGGCGCCGCGAATCCTGCGTGGGCGCTCCGTACCGGATCTGCTAAAACCTCACTCAGATTTCTTAGCGCAGACTATTTGAACCGAGAAGGAGCAAGGAACCCCTATGGGCAGAACGATCGGAATCGACCTGGGCACGACCAACTCGTGCATGGCGGTCCTCGACGGCGGCGATCCCACCGTGGTCGAGAACGCAGAGGGCGCCCGCACGACGCCCTCCGTAGTCGCCTTCACGAGCGGCGGCGAGCGCCTCGTGGGCACGGTGGCCAAGCGCCAGGCCGTGACCAACCCCGAGAACACCGTCTTCTCCATCAAGCGCTTCATGGGCCGCAAGGCCGCCGAGGTGAAGGAGGAGGAGACGATGGTGCCGTTCAAGGTCGTGAGCGGACCGAACGGCGACGCGCGCGTGGAGGCCGGCGGTCAGCAGTACTCGCCGCCGGAGATCAGCGCGATGATCCTCCAGAAGCTGAAGACCGACGCCGAGGCGTACCTGGGCGAGAGCGTGGACAGCGCGGTCATCACCGTGCCCGCGTACTTCAACGACGACCAGCGCCAGGCCACCAAGGATGCCGGCAAGGTCGCCGGGCTCGACGTCAAGCGCATCATCAACGAGCCCACCGCGGCAGCGCTCGCGTACGGGCTCGACAAGGAGGCCGACCAGACGATCCTCGTCTTCGACCTCGGCGGCGGCACGTTCGACGTGTCGGTGCTCGAGATCG
>JAXDJC010000146.1:0-31443 GCA_034663685.1 Thermoleophilaceae bacterium | reverse complement strand
GCGTGTTGCACCCGATGGGCTACGACGCGTTCGGCCTGCCGGCCGAGAACCACGCGATCCGCACCGGCCAGCACCCGCGCGACTCGACCGAGGCGTCGATCGAGGAGTTCAAGCGCCAGTTCCTCTCATGGGGGATCTCGATCGACTGGACGCGCGAGTTCGGCACGCACGAGCCGCGCTACTACCGCTGGACGCAGTGGATCTTCCTGCGGCTGTTCGAGCGCGGGCTGGCCTATCGCGACGAGGCCGCCGTGAACTGGTGCCCCAAGGATCAGACCGTGCTCGCCAACGAGCAGGTGATCGACGGCGCGTGCGAGCGCTGCGGCACGCCGGTCGAGCCGCGCCTGCTCGAGCAGTGGTTCTTCAAGATCACCGACTACGCCGACCGCCTGCTCGACGACCTCGCCACGGTCGAGTGGCCCGAGCACGTGGTCACCATGCAGCGCAACTGGATCGGCCGCTCGGAGGGCGCCGAGGTGGTCTTCCGCTGCGAGGATCTGGGCACCGACTACCCCGTCTTCACCACCCGCCCGGACACGCTCTTCGGTGCCACCTTCTTCGTCATGGCCCCGGAGCACCCGGACGTGCTGCGCCTCGCGGAGGGGACCGAGCACGAGGAGGAGGCGCGCGCGTACGTGAACCACGCGCTCACCGAGTCGGCCGAGGAGCGCGGGGCCGAGGCACGGGACAAGACCGGCGTGCCACTCGGGCGCACGGTCACGAACCCCGTGAACGGCGAGCAGATCCCGATGTTCGTGGCCGACTACGTGCTGATGGAGTACGGCACGGGCGCGATCATGGCGGTGCCGGCGCACGACGAGCGCGACTTCGAGTTCGCCCAGAAATTCGGCCTCGAGATCCGCCGGGTGATCGACTGCGGCGAGCTGCCGTGCACCGAGGACGGGCCGCTCGTGAACAGCGGCCGCTTCGACGGGTTGCACAACCGCGAGGCGTTCGGGCAGATCGTGGAGTGGCTCGAGTCCGAGGGCCGCGGCAAGCCGTCGGTCAACTACCGGCTGCGCGACTGGCTGCTCTCGCGCCAGCGCTACTGGGGCTGCCCGATCCCGGTGGTGCACTGCCCCGCGTGCGGGATCGTGCCGGTGCCCGACGACCAGCTTCCGGTGGAGCTCCCGGACGTGGAGGACTACGCGCCGAAGGGGCGCTCGCCGCTGGCCGCCGCGGAGGACTGGGTGCGCACCTCGTGCCCGCGCTGCGGCGGTGAGGCGCGCCGCGAGACCGACACGATGGACACGTTCGTCGACTCGTCCTGGTACTTCCTGCGCTACTGCGACCCGCTCGACGACTCGGCTCCGTTCGACCGCGCGGTGGTGGACGCGTGGATGCCGGTCGACCAGTACATCGGCGGCGTGGAGCACGCGATCCTGCACCTGATGTACGCGCGCTTCTTCGTGAAGGCGCTGGCGGACATGGGCCACGTCGGCTTCCAGGAGCCGTTCGCGCGGCTCTTCACGCAGGGGATGATCACGCGCGACGGCGCGAAGATGTCCAAGTCGAAGGGCAACGTGATCAGCCCGCGCGAGTACGTGGAGCGCTACGGGGCAGACACCGCGCGCTCCTACATGCTCTACATCGGCCCCCCCGAGCAGGGGGCGGACTGGTCCGACGAGGGGGTCAGCGGGATCAACCGCTTCCTCGGCCGGCTCTGGCGGCTGGCGGCG
Organism: Thermoleophilaceae bacterium; assembly: GCA_034663685.1. Lineage (GTDB taxonomy): Bacteria > Actinomycetota > Thermoleophilia > Solirubrobacterales > Thermoleophilaceae > AC-37. The sequence goes on along the minus strand of JAXDJC010000146.1, from coordinate 29,764 downwards.
GAGACGGCCGAGCGCACGGCGCCGTCCGAGTCGCCCGTGGGCGATCCCTCGCCGCTCCTGCGCAAGGCGCACTGGGCGATCGAGCGGGTCACGGCGGGGGTGCGCGACCGCTTCGCGTTCAACACGGCGATCGCCGCGGTGATCGAGCTCGTCAACGACGCCTACCTTCAGAAGGACGAGCTGGCCGGCTCGGACCTCGGCGCCACTCAGCTTCGCTTCGCGGTCGCCACCGCGGGGTCGCTGATCTTCCCGTTCGCCCCGCACCTGGGCGCCGAGGTGTTCGAGATGATGACCGGGCGCCGCGTGTGGGAGGAGCCGTGGCCGGAGGCGGACGCGGGGCTGCTGCGCGCGGACGTGGTCGAGGTGGTGGTTCAGGTCAACGGCAAGCTGCGCGACCGGGTGCAGGTGCCCGCGGGCGCGGCGCGCGAGGAGCAGGAGCGGATCGCGCGGGAATCGCCGCGGCTCGAGCAGTTCCTCGACGGCGGCGAGATCGTGAAGACCGTGGTGGTGGCGGACAAGCTCGTGAACTTCGTCGTGAGGTAGCGGTGGCCGCGTACGTGGCGGTAGTGGGCGGGAGCGAGCCGTCGCGCGAGGAGGCGGAGGCGGCCGAGGGGGTCGGCCGAGCGCTCGCGGAGCGGGCGGCGGTGCTCCTATGCGGGGGCCGCGGCGGTGTGATGGAGGCGGCCTGCCGCGGAGCGAAGGCCGGCGGGGGTGTGACGGTCGGGATCCTGCCGGGGCTCGACCGGGCGGAGGCGAACCCGTACGTGGACGTGGCGATCGCGACCGGCCTGGGCGAGGCGCGCAACGCGCTGGTGGTCCGGGCCGCGGACGTGCTGATCGCGGTCGGGGGCTCCTGGGGCACCTTGTCCGAGATCGCCCTGGCGCTGCGCGCGGGCAAGCGCGTGATCGGCATCGGCACCTGGGAGCTCACGCGCGGAGGGGAGCCCGTGGACGGCATCGAGCCGGCGGCGGATGCCGGGAGTGCGGTGGAGCTGGCCCTGGGCGGGGTCTAGCCGGCCCGGCCGCGGGCGCTGGCCACGCGCTCGCCGCCCCAGACCACCAGGATCATGAACACGAGCGGAAGCGCGATCACGGGCTCGTCGAGGGCGACCGCGCCGGCCACCACGAGCGCGAGCAGGAGCATCATCAGCGGTGTTATCACCGAACTCGGCATCTGGTTGCTCGGAATACCCCATATCGCCGGATGGCACACTCCCGCTTCATGGCGGAGCGCGAACGGCGGCGGGTGGTGGCCCACGGCAAGGTCCAGGGAGTGTTCTTCCGCGACTCCACCCGGAGGGAGGCGGAGCGGCTGGGCGTGGCCGGTTGGGTCACCAACCGCCGCGACGGCGCCGTGGAGGCCGTGTTCGAGGGTGAGCCGGCGGCCGTCGAGGCGCTTGTGGAGCTCTGCCGCGCGGGGCCCGGGCGTGCACGCGTGGAGCGGCTCGAGGAGAGCTCGGAGGAGCCGGAGGGGCTGGAGGGGTTCCGGGCGCGGTAAGGCGCTCCGCCGGCCGGCCGGCGGGTTACGCGATCGTTGCACGCCCGTCACGCAATCGGCACGCACCTGACCCACGTGTAACGCGACGCCGCGTACGGTCGCGGCATGGAGCTGAACCGGGACAGGATCCGGGCGATCGGGTGGATCGCGGCCGCGGTCCTGGTGGCCGTGCTCGCGGTGCGTGCGCTCGGCGGCGGGGGCGCTGACCCGCCTCCGCTGGCGGTGGAGCCGGCACCCGCCGGCGCTCGCCACGGCGGCGAGCCGGGCGCCACCGGCACGGGCGGCGCAAGCGCCGGCGCGACCGTCCTCGTGCAGGTGGCGGGGGAGGTCGTGCACCCGGGCGTCTACCAGGTGGCCGCCGGGGCGCGGGTGCAGGACGCGGTCGCGCGCGCGGGCGGCCTCACCTCGCGTGCGGACCAGGCCGGGATCAACCTCGTTGCCAAGGTCGCCGACGGCCAGCAGGTGATCGTGCCCCGGCGCGGGGCGGCCGCGGGCGCGCAGGCGGGCGCCGGTGGCGCGGGCCCGGGCGCCGGCGGGACGGCCGGCTCCGGCGGGGCGGCCGGTGCCGGCGGGGCGGCTGGTGCCGGCGGGGCGAAGGTGAGCCTCGGGAGCGCCACCGTCCAGCAGCTCGACTCGATCGACGGCATCGGGCCCACGCTGGCGCAGCGGATCGTGGCCTACCGCCAGCAGCACGGCGGCTTCAGCTCGGTCGACGAGCTTCGCCAGGTCGACGGCATCGGCGAGAAGCGCTTCCAGTCGCTGCGCGCGGCGGTGGCGCCGTAGTGCGATGCGCGAGCGCCGCCGCGGCTCGATCGGCGCACCGCAGCAATGGCACGCTCCGCTGCGCTGGCTCGACGCGCGCCGCCCACATCTCGCGGCCGGCGCGCTGGCGTGTGGCCTCGCGAGCGCGCCTGCCCTGTCCACGCGCGCCGTCCCGGCGGCCGCACTCGTGCTCGTGCTCGCGGCCGTTACCTGGGGATCGGCGCCACGCGCGCGGACGCTCGCCGTAGTTCTCACTGCCCTCGCGGTCGGGGCCGCTTGCGGCGCGGCCCGGGTCAGCGCGATCGACGGCGGCGCCGGCCGCGCGTTCCGCGTCGCGCGCTTCGACGGTCCCGCGGTCGTGCTCCAGCCGCCGCGCCGCACCCGCTTCGGCTCGTGGGCGGTGGTGGAGCTGGGGTCCGGCCCGGCCCGCGGGGCGCACGTCGTTGCGCGCGCCGGCGGCGGGATGCGCTGGCCCGAAGGCGGCGAGCCGGGCACCGCGGTCCTGGTCTCGGGCTCGGTCGAACGCCCGCGGCGCATTCCCGGCGCACGCCTCGACTGGCCGGCCTTCCTGCGCCGGCGCGGGATCGCCGCGGAGCTCGCCCTGGACACCCTGCGGGCCACGGGCAGCCGCAGGCGCGGGGCCGCCGGATGGGTCGACGGCGTGCGCCGGCGGGCCGAGTCCGGCGTGGCCGCGGGTGTGGGCTCGGGACGTGCGGAGGTGGCGCGCGGCATGGTGCTGGGGCAGGACGAGCGCATCGACCCGCTCGTCGTCGCCGACTTCCGCCGCTCCGGGCTGGCGCACCTGCTGGCGGTGTCCGGCCAGAACGTGGTGCTGCTCTGCGCGATCGCCCTGCCGCTTCTCGCCGCGGCCGGCCTCGGCATCCGCGGGCGGGTCGCCTCGCTCACGGCTCTCGTGTCGCTGTACGTGCTGGTCGCGGGCGCCGGCCCGTCGCTCCAGCGGGCGGCGGCGATGGCGGTCGCCGGCCTCGCGGCGCTGGCCGCCGGGCGTGCGCGATCGCGCTGGTATGCGCTGCTGCTGGCCGCGGCCGTCACTCTCGCCGTCAACCCCCGCGTGTCGGGCGAGCCGGGCTGGCAGCTGTCGTTCGCCGCCGTCGTGGGGATCCTGCTGCTCGGGCCGCCGCTGCGCCGCGGCCTGCGCGGGCTCCCGCGTCCGCTCGCCGACGGCGCCGCCATGACGCTCGCCGCCACGCTCGCCACGGCGCCGATCGCCGGGCACCACTTCAACGTGGTCTCCGTGGCCGGGCTGGGCGCCAACCTGGTCGCGCTCCCGCTGGTGGCGCCGATCGTGTGGCTCGGGTTCGTGCAGGGAGCGCTGGGGATCGCGGCCGGCGCCGCTCCCGTCGCGGGCCCGGTCGCGATGGCCCTCGCGGGCGCGCTCGGCCGCGTCAACGGCGTGCTGATCGGGGCGCTCGTGCGCGTGGCCGAGGAGTTCGCCTCGATGCCCGGGGCCCAGGTCCACCTGCCGCTCCGATCCACCGCCTCGGTCCTCGCGGCGTACGCGGTGCCGGCGGCGATCTGGCTCGCGGTGCGGCTATTGCGCCGGACGCGCCGCCCCTCGCTCGCGGTCAACGGGCGCATCGGCGCGCACACCCAGGCCGCGCTGGCCGCCTGGCGCCGCGCGTCGCTCCCCAAGCGCGCGGGGGCCGCCGCGCTGGCCGCCGCCCTCGTCGCCCTGGCGTGGCAGCACGTGACCGGGCCCGCCGCCCCGCCGGACGATCTGACGGTCAGCTTCCTCGACGTCGGACAGGGCGACGCCACGCTGATCCAGGACGGCGCCGGCGCCAGCGTGCTCTTCGATGCGGGGCCGCCCGAGGCGCGCGTCTACCGGCTCCTGCGCAAAGCCGGCGTCCGGCGGCTCGACCTCGCGGTGTCCACGCACCAGTCGCGCGACCACCAGGGCGGCTTCCACGAGCTGCTGCGCCGGATCCCCACACGCATGATGCTCGAGAACGGCTACGGCACGCGCGACCCCGACTACCACCGGATGCTCGCCGAGGCCGACGCCCGGCGGGTGCCGCACGTGGCGGCCCACGCGGGCCAGGTCCTGCACGTCGGGCGCCTCACGATCGAGGTCCTCTCGCCCCAGCCGCGCGGGCCGGACCAGCCGCCGCCCGAGGACCCGAACCCGATCGGGGTGGCCGCGATCGTCAGCGAGGGCTCGTTCGACCTCTGGCTGAGCGCCGACGCGGAGTCGGACGCCATCCTGGCGCTGCCACTGCGCCCGGTCGAGGCGATGAAGGTCTCCCACCACGGCAGTGCCGACCCCGGGCTGCCGGAGGTCCTGGCGCGCCTGAGGCCGCGGGTCGCGGCGATCGAGTGCGGCGCCGGGAACCCGTACGGCCACCCGACGCCGTCCACGCTCGCCGCCCTGCACGCGCGGGTCCCCTACGTCCGGCGCACCGACCGCGACGGCACCGTCCGGCTCACCGTGCGCGGCGACCGGATGTCCCTGGACTGATCTGTGGCGGGGCCTCCGCCGCCGGACGTAGACTCGGCTCGTGGCCGCGCTCAAGTCCGCCTACCTCGTCTGCGGCGAGGACAACACGAAGATCGACTCGTGGCGCTCGCGCGTGCGCCGCCGGGCCGAGGAGGAGAACGGAGCCGGCGCGCTCGAGTCCTTCGACGCCCGCGCCGAGACGCCCGAGGCGGTGGCGGCGTCGCTCTCGGCGCTCACCTTCGGGGGCGGCACCCGCTACGTGATGGTGGACGGGGTCGAGTCGTGGAAGCCCGCCGTGCTCGAGCCGCTCGAACGCGAGCTGGCCTCACCGGCGCCCGACACCGTGCTCGTGCTCGTGGCGCGCGGCAAGTCGCCGGACCGGCTCCGCAAGGCGGTCGAGCAGGCGGGTGGTGAGATCCGCGAGTACGAGGCGCCCAAGCCGCGCGAGCTCCCGCGCTGGACGATCGAGCGCGCGGCCGAGGAGGGCCTCAAGCTCGACCTCGAGGCCGCGCGCGCGCTCGTGGGTGCGGTGGGCAACAACCAGCAGCGGCTCTCGCGCGAGGTGGAGAAGCTCGCGCTGCTCGCGCACCCGAAGGACAGCCTGAGCGCCGAGCAGATCCAGCGCCTCGCCTCGGGAGAGGCCGGAGGCCAGGGCTATGACCTGGGCGACGCCGTCGTGGCCGGCGACCTGGAGCGGTCGCTGCGGCTGGCGGAGCGCCTCGTGGAGCGCGGCGAGCGTCCCGGGCGGCTGATCTACCCGATCCTCAGCGGACTGCGCCGGTCGCTGCGGGCGGCCGAGCTGGTGGACGCCGGCGTGTCCGAGTCCGGGCTGGCCAAGGAGCTGCGCGTGCCGCCGTGGCTGGCCAAGAAGATCGGGTCCCAGGCACGCCGCGCGGACCGCGACGCGCTGGAGCGCGCGCTCTGCGCGTTCGCCGACCTCGAGGTGCGGATGCGCAACGGCGACTGCGTGGACGACGAGAGCGGCCTGACGCTGGCGCTGGCGCGCGCGGCGGCCTGAGCCGGGCGCTGCGGCGCGGCGGCTACGAAGCGCGGGCTATGAAGCGCGGCTACGAAGCGCCGGCTACGAAGCGCCGGCGCCGGCGCGGATGCGCGCGGCGCGGGCCTTCTTGCGCGCGCCCGTGTTCCGGTGCAGCGCTCCGCGCTTGACGGCGCGGTCGATCGTGGAGACAAGCTCGCGGTGCTGGGTGTCGGCGGCGGCGTCGTCGCGGCCCGAGACGGCAGCTTCGAGCGAGCGGAAGTACGTCTTGATCGTCGACGTGTAGCGACGGTTCTCGAGGCGCTCGCGCGCCGACCGCTCGATCCGCTTTTTCTGTGATGCGATGTTGGCCACGGCGGCGCCTACTATAGCCCGCCGGTGGCGCCCGAAAACCCAAGCGGGCAAACGCCCGAGCGCAGCGGAAGGCTCGCCCGAAGCACCGCCTTCTATGCCCTGGCCACGGCGCTCTCGCGCGTCATGGGACTGGCGCGGGAGGTCTACGCGGCGAGCCTGTTCGGGGTCTCGGGCGCGATGTCCGCCTTCACGATCGCCTTCCAGGTCCCGAACCTGATCCGGGCGCTGGTGGCCGACGCCGCGCTCCAGGGAGCCTTCGTCCCGGTTTTCACCGAGCTGCTCGTGCAGGGCAAGCGGAAGGAGGCGTTCCGGGTGGCCTCGCGGCTGATCTCGCTGATCACGCTCGTGATCGGCGTGCTCACCGTCATCTTCTTCTTCGCCGCCCCGCTCATCATGCGGCTCGCAGCGCCGGGCTTCCGGCACGAGCCCGTGCTGCGCGACCTCACCGTCGGCCTCTCGCAGCTTCTCTTCCCGATCGTGCTCCTGCTGGCGCTGTTCGGAGTGCTCACGGGCATGCTCAACTCGTTCGAGCGGTTCGGCCCGCAGGCGATGGCGGGAGTGCTCTGGAACGCGGTGATCATCGTCGGGATGGTCGGCCTCACGCCGCTGTTCCACGGGCCCGACCAGGTCTACGCGTACGCGATCGCCGTGCTCGCGGGGACGGTGGCCCAGTTCCTCCTGCCGATGCCGTACCTGCGCGGCCAGGGCGGCCGATTCGAGTTCGACCTGAACTGGCGCGACGCGCACGTGACGCGGGTCCTCAAGCTGATGCTCCCGGTCACGATCGCGCTCGGCTTCATCAACATGAGCCTGCTGATCAACTCGTTCTTCGGCACCCTGGTGCAGCCGGAGGCGCCCGCGGCGATCGACAAGGCGTTCCGTATCTACATGCTGCCGCAGGGGATCTTCTCCGTGGCGATCGCCACGGTCGTGTTTCCCACCCTCGCGCGCTTCGCGGCCCAGCGGCAGTACGACGACCTGCGCCGGACGATGGCCAACGGCGTGCGCCAGATCTGCCTGCTGCTGATCCCGTCGGCCGCGTTCACGGTGGTGCTGGCCGAGCCGATCACGCGACTCGTGTACCAGCGCGGCGACTTCGGCCCATCGGCCACCCGGCTCGTGGCGGACGCGCTCTTCTGGTGGTCGTTCTCGCTCCCCGCGCAGGGCGTCTCGCTGCTCCTCTCGCGCACCTACTTCAGCCTCCAGCGCCCCTGGGCCACAACCGCCCTCGCGGGCGTGAACATGTTCGTGAACGCAGCCGTGGCGCTTGCCCTCTACAAGCCGCTCGGGGTGGCGGGCGTGGTGCTCGGCACCGTGGTCGGGACGGTCGGGATGTCGGTGGCGCAGGCCTGGTACCTGCGGCCGGACCTCGGCGGAGTGGAGGGGCGCGAGACCCTGTGGGCGATCGCCAAGATGATCCTGGCCTCGGCCGTGCTGGGCGGCGTGGCCTACGGGGTGTGGTGGGGCATCGACCACGAGATCGGCGCCGCTCTCTGGGCCCAGGCCGTGTCGGTCGGCACCGCGATCCTCGCCGGAAGCGCGGCCTACGCCGTGGCGGTCTGGCTCATGCGCATCGAGGAGGCACGGCAGATCAGCCGGCTGGTGTCCTCTCGCCTTCGCCGGGCGTGAGCGGCGTGCGCCCGAGCCGCGTGTCCGCCACGGTCTGCGCCGCGCCGATCGAGCGCCGCTGGCCGGTCACGGACGTGAGGAACGCCTCGCGCCCGATCTCGTAGAGCACGCACTCCGTGCACGCGGTCACCGTCGCCGTGCGCGGTATCTCGCGCAGGAGCGCGATCTCGCCGAAGAAGTCGCCCTCGTGCATGCGCGGGAACGCCCCGGCCTCGCAGGCGGGGTCGAGCGACCCCTCGGCGATCGCGTAGAAAGCCTCGCCGGGCTCGCCCTCCCGGATGACCACTCCGCCCGCCGGCACGCGCATCTCCCTCGCGCGCAGCGCCACCGTCTCCACCGTGGCCAGCGGCAGCGGCGCGAACAGGGGCAGCCCGCGCAGCAGCCGGTACGGGCGCTCCGGGATCTCGACCGCGGTCTCGAAGCGGTTGAGTGCGGCGAGCCGGACCAGAACCAGCAGCGGCAGGAAGGCTCCGACCGCCACGAGCGCGCCGCGGTTGCCGAACAGCGACACCACGGCCGGCGCGATCATCGCCCCGACCGCCGCCGCGATGTGGAACGAGCTCTCGACGGCCGCGAACACGCGCCCGAGCACCTCGTCGGGGGTGAGCCGCTGGAGCAGCGTGGACCCCGAGACCTCGACGAGCGCGAACCCGATGCCGACCGACGCGAGCAGGAGGGCGGCCACCGCCGGCACCGGGATGGCCGCCACCGCCGCCAGCGAACCGCCCACGATCACGCCGCCCGCCACGAGGCCCTCCGCCAGCCGCCCGCGCGCGAGGAGCGTGAGGGTGGCCACGCCGCCCACCAGCCCGCCGAGCCCCCAGGCCGCGTTCATCACGCCCACGCCGGAATCGCCGAGGCTGAGCACCTCCAGCGCGATCACCACCACGAGCACGTCGAGCGCGCCCTCGATGAGCGCGGCCGCGGTGAGCATCAGCACGAGCAGGCGGGTGCCGCTGTTGGAGGCGATCTCGCGGAAGCCGAGCACGGCCTCGCGCATGGGGGTGGTGTCCTCCTCCTGCCGGCGGTGCTCCGGCACCGGGTCGCGCTCGATGCGCAGCAGCAGCACGGTGGCCAGCACGAACACCGCCGCCATGGCGGCGAACGCGGCCTCCGCGCCGGGGCCGGCGATCAGCAGGCCGCCGAGGAGCGACCCGACGAGGAAGCCCGCGCTGTCGATCGCGTTCCACACGGCGTTGGCCGCCGCCAGCTGGCGGGGCGTCTCCGCGATCGTCGGGAGCAGGGCCGCCTGCGCCGGCTTGTGCGGCACGCCGATCACGGTGAAGAGGCCCCCGAGGCCGATCACCACGGCGAGCGGCGCCCCGGCGTAGACCGCCGCCGCGGTCACCACGAGCGCGATCGCGCGGCCGAGGGTGGTGGCCGTCATCACGTCGCGGCGCGAACGGCGGTCGGCCAGCACGCCGGCGATCGGCGCGAGCAGCCCGGCGGGCAGCCCCTGCACGAGCGCAGCGAGCGCCACGGCCGTGGCACCGCCGTGGCGGTAGGCGTAGACCGACAGCGCCACGAAGAAGGCCCAGTTGGCCACCGCCGACGCCGCCCAGGCGATCTGGAGGCGCCGCAGCGGCGGCGTGGCGAGCGCGTCCCCGAGCGACCGCCTCAGGCTCTGGGTCTGGTCTCCGTCGGCCATGGCGCACCTTACCCCGGCGGGCCGACCCCGTCCTACCCTCTGACCTGAATGTCAGCCCCCGCCTCGAACATCCGGAACTTCTCGATCATCGCCCACATCGACCACGGGAAGTCGACCCTGGCCGACCGCATCCTCGAGGTGACCGGGGCTGTCGATCCGCGCAAGCACAGGCCGCAGCTGCTCGACAAGATGGACCTCGAGCGCGAGCGCGGGATCACGATCAAGGCCCAGGCCGTGCGCGTGGAGTACACGGCCCGCGACGGCGAGACCTACCGCCTCCACCTGATCGACACGCCGGGCCACGTGGACTTCACCTACGAGGTCTCGCGCTCGCTGGCGGCGTGCGACGGGGCGCTGCTGCTCGTGGACGCCTCCCAGGGCGTGGAGGCCCAGACGCTCGCCAACACCTACCTCGCCGTGGACCACGGCCTGGAGCTGATCCCGGCTCTGAACAAGCTCGACCTGCCCGGAGCCGAGCCGGAGCGGGTGGCGGGAGAGATCACCGAGCTCCTCGGCGAGCCACCCGACGAAATCCTGCGCATCTCCGCCAAGACCGGCGACGGCGTGACCGACGTGCTCGAGGCGATCGTGGAGCGGATCCCGTCGCCGGAGGGGGACGCCGACGCCGCCCCGCGCGCCCTGATCTTCGACTCCGAGTTCGACAACTACCGCGGCGTGATCGCCTACGTGCGCGTGGTCGACGGCGAGCTGCGCAAGGGCGACCAGATCCTGGCCATGCAGACCGGCACCGAGGCCGACATCGACGAGATCGGCTTCTTCGCGCCCGACTTCACCCCGGTCCCGGTGCTGAAGGCCGGCGAGGTGGGCTACCTGATCACCGGAGTGAAGGACGTGGCCCACCTGCGCGTGGGCGACACCCTCACCACGCGCGCGGGCGCGGCCACCGAGCCGCTGCCCGGCTACCGCGAGGTCAAGCCGATGGTGTTCTGCGGCCTGTTCCCGGTGGAGACCGACCAGTTCTCCGACCTCCGCGACGCGCTCGAGAAGCTCGCCCTGAACGACGCCGCCCTCTCGTGGGAGCCCGAGACCAGCCAGGCGCTCGGCTTCGGGTTCCGCTGCGGCTTCCTCGGCCTGCTCCACATGGACATCGTGCGCGAGCGGCTGGAGCGCGAGTACGGCCTGGAGCTGCTGGCCACCACGCCGAACGTGGAGTACGAGGTCACGCTCACCGACGGCTCCACGATCACGGTGCACTCGCCGAGCGGCATGCCCGACCGTGCGCGCATCGAGGAGATCCGCGAGCCCAACATCCGAGCCACGATCCTCTGCCCGAAGGAGCACGTGGGCGCCGTGATGGAGCTCTGCCAGGAGCGGCGCGGCACCCACGTGGACATGAGCTTCCTCTCGGCCGCGCGCGTGCAGCTGCGCTACGACCTCCCGCTCGCGGAGATCGTGCTCGACTTCTTCGACCAGCTCAAGTCGCGCACCAAGGGCTACGCCTCGCTCGACTACGAGCTGATCGGCCTGCGCCCGGCCGACCTCGTCAAGCTCGACATCCTGCTGGCCGGCGACATCGTTGACGCGCTGTCGATGGTCGTGCACAAGGACAAGGCGTACGCGGCCGGACGCGGGCTCACCGAGCGCCTGTTCCGCCAGATCCCGCGCCAGCAGTTCGAGGTGGCGATCCAGGCCGCGATCGGGGCGAAGATCATCGCGCGCGAGTCCGTCAAGCCGGTGCGCAAGGACGTGATCGCCAAGTGCTACGGCGGCGACATCAGCCGCAAGCGCAAGCTGCTCGAGAAGCAGAAGGCGGGCAAGAAGCGGATGAAGCAGGTGGGCCGCATCGAGGTGCCGCAGGAGGCGTTCCTGTCGGTGCTCCAGATCGGCGACGGCGCCGGCGCCGACGGCGCAAAGCGCTAGAAGCGCCGACGGCGCAAAGCGCCAACGGCGCCGAGGAAACGTGCGCCCGGCGGCCGGGCCGCCGCGCAAGTCTCGGAACCGACCGCGGGTTTCGAGGAATCGCTTGCTTGCGGCCGCTGCGGCGGGTTAGGTCGCAGCCATGGCCCACTCACGCACCGCAATCTCACGCATTGCAATCCTCGCCACGATCGCGTTCGCCGCGCTCGCGCCCGCCGCCGGGGCGGCCCCCAACACGCTGGAGATCCTCTCCGACAACCCGGCCGGGGGCATCGACCCGGCGGCCGACGCGTCCTTCGGGGGCAGCACGCCGGACGGGTCGCGGGTGTTCTTCACCACGAGCGAGTCGCTCGTGGCCGCCGACACCGACACCTCGAACGACGTGTACGAGCGCGCCGGCGGCGTGACCACGCTCATCTCGGACCGCGTGAAGGCGGGACCCGACGGACCCGAGAGCGCGGCCTTCAAGCGGGCCTCCGCGGACGGGTCGCACGTGTTCTTCAACACGCCCGAGCAGCTCGTGGCGGCGGATACGGACAACACCTACGACGTGTACGAGTACGCGGGCGGCGCCACCACGCTCGTCTCCGACAGCGTGATCTCGTCCTCGGACGCGAACGCGCAGGCGTCCTTCGCCGGCGCCTCCACCGACGGCCTCACGGTCTTCTTCCAGACCGACGAGCAGATCGCCGGCGGGGACTCCGACACCGCGCTCGACGTCTACCAGCGCAAGGGCGGCGTGACCTCGCTCGTGTCCGACCGCCAGCTGGGCGGCGCGGACCAGAACGACGGAGCGGGCTTCGCGGGCGCGTCGGCCGACGGCGAGCGCGTCTTCTTCATCAGTGCGGAGACGATCACAAGCGGCGACTTCGACACCTCGAACGACGTCTTCGAGCGCGCCGACGGCGCCACGCGGATCGTGTCCGACAACACCCCGGGCGGGTCGGACCCGCAGAGCACGCTCTTCTTCGGCGGGGTCTCGGCCGACGGCGGCCGGGTGTTCTTCACCACGAACGAGCCGCTGGTGGCCGAGGACGGCGACACCTCGGGCGATGTCTACGAGCGCGCGGGCCCCGCGCTGAGGCTCATCTCCGACCGCGTGCAGTCCGGGGCCGACGCGAGCGACGGCGCCAGCTTCGGCGGCAGCTCGCTCGACGGCGGGCGGGTGTTCTTCTCCACGAGCGAGGCCCTGGTGCCGGCCGACGGCGACTCGACCCTGGACGTTTACGAGCGCTCCGGCGGCATTACCCGGATCGTGAGCGACCGCGTGCAGGCCGGGGCCGACAGCGGCGCCGCCGCCTTCTACGAGGCGAGCTCCGCCGACGGGAGCCGCGTGTTCTTCCTGGCCTTCGAGCCGCTCGTGGCCGCGGACACGGACGCCGGCAACTACGACGTGTACGAGCGCTCCGGAGGCGTGACCAAGCTGCTCTCGGACCGGGTCACCCCGGGGCCCGACGGAGCGAACGATGTCGACTTCGGAGGGACCTCGGCGGACGCGTCGCGGGTCTTCTTCACAACGGACGAGCAGCTGGTGGCGGCGGACACGGACTCGAAGTCCGACGTCTACGAGGTGAGCGACGGCATGACCTCGCTCGTCTCCGATCACGCCGGCGCGGGCGCCGATCCGGAGCTCGACTCGAGCTTCCGCGGGAGCTCGGCGGACGGCGAGCGCGTGTTCCTCAGGTCCAACGAGCCGTTCACCGCGGCGGACGGGGACAGCTCGTTCGACATCTACGCCGCCTACTTCCAGCAGCCCGATCCGCCGCCCGCCGATCCGGGTGGCGGCGACAAGCCGGCTGACCCCCAGCCGCCGGCCGCCGGGCCCACCGACCTCGACGACGTCCTGAACGGCACCAGCGGGCCGGATCTGATCTGCGGCCTGCTCGGCAACGACACGATCGACGGCCTCGCGGGCAACGACACGCTCTACGGCGGCGGGTGCAACTCCAAGGCCAGGCCGATCGCCGGCGCCGGTGTGAAGGACGGCAACGACACGATCGCCGGGGGCGACGGCAACGACGACCTCTACGGCGGCTCGGGCGACGACCGCCTGAGCGGCGGCGCGGGCAGGGACACCCTGGTCGGCGGTGCGGGCAACGACCAGCTCAGCGGCGGCCCGGGTGTGAACATCTACAGCGGCGGCGCCGGCAACGACACGGTGAACGCCAGGAACGGCAAGCGCGAGACGATCGACTGCGGCGCCGGCAAGAAGGACGCGGCCACGGTGGACAGGGCGGACACCGTGAAGGGCTGCGAGAAGGTCAAGCGCGCGAAGAGGTGACGCGGCGCGTCGCCGCCCTTGCGGAACCGGCGCCTCCGTACTTAGGGTGGCTGAAGGGTCGCCATCGGGGCGGCCTGGATTCGCAACAAGGGAGACCCATGCGCAAGTTCTCAGCGCTCGCGGCACTCGTCGCGCTCTGCTGCGCCGGTGTCGGCGTCGCCAATGCCGGCCAGGCCAACATCGACGCGAACGGCACCGCACTGTCGCTCGACGCGTCCTTCTCGCCGCCGATCACGAGCTCGAAGTCCACCCGCCAGGGCGTGACCCTCGAGCTGCACCAGTTCTACGGGAACGTGCGCGGCAACCCGACGCCGACGGAGGGGGCCGACGTGAACGTGGGGCTGCCGGGCGGCACCGTGTTCAACTCGGCGGCGTTCGCCGCCTGCCCGCTTCCCACCGACCCGAAGCAGTTCGGGGTCCGCAGCCGCTGCCCCGCCGCCTCGCAGGTCGGGACGGGAACGGTCCAGGTGGACGCGCGCAAGTCGGGCCTCACGGACCCGCTCAACGGCACCGTGGTGGTCTACAACGGCGCCAAGTCCGGCAGCACGCCCACCGTGATCCTGATGGCCTCGCTCCCCACGCCCGGCGGCGGAGAGATCATCACCGAGATCGACATGAAGGTCGAGAAGGGGCCCAAGCTCGTGGGCTACGACCCGCTGAACCGCCCGCGCGGCAGCTCCCTCTACGACATCACCCGGCTCGACCTCGCCGTGGGGAAGACCGTCGGCGTGAAGGCGAACGGGAAGAACATCAAGGTCCCGTTCCTCCAGGCCCCGGTCGTGTGCAAGAAGAACTGGGCGTTCTCGCTCACGCTGGTGCGGGACTCCGGCACGCAGACGGCGACGGATACGGCCCCGTGCCAGAAGGTGGTCGGCTAGGGCTCAGCGCCAGTCGAGGGCGTAGAGCCGGTAGCCGCTCGACTCGTCCTCGCCCCTGAACAGCGCGACGTACACCGTCTTCCGGGTGTGCGTCGCGCGCAGCCCCGCGGCGCTCGCTCCCGCCGCGATCCGCACCAGCACCCGCTGCCCGCCGCGCAGGGCCCGGCCGCGCACCTGGCGACCCTTCACCCAGGTGACCAGGCCGCCGCCGATCGTGATGGACTGGCAGGCGGTGGCCCCGCAGCGCTCGAGGCGCGCCTCGCGCACGCCGAGGTCGTGCGTGGTGGTGCCGCGGTAGAGGTCGAGGTAGGCGGGCCGGCCCTGGCCGTCGCGCCCGGTCTGCGCGACCGTGAACGGGTCGTCCGCCTCCACCGCGAACTCCGCCGGGCGGGGCGGGGAGATCGCCGCGAGCCCCACGCTGTCGAGGTCGCGCGGCACGCGCGCGTCGGAGGGGTCCTCGCCGAAGCTCTCGCGCCGGCCGGTGCGCCAGTCCATGTACGTGCGCGTGAGCTCGCCCGGCCCGGGCTGGGACAGGCCCGCCACCCAGCGCGTTCCGATGTCGGTGAACACGTCGCCGGGCTGCACGGGCACGTCGTTGACCGTCTCCTGGGTGAGGTTCACCACCTCGTAGCGCAGGCCGGTGTCGGGTGGATCGGCGGGGCACTCGCGCAGGAGGCGCGCGCCCTCGGCGAGGGCCACCGGCCGGCAGCCCGCCAGGTTCGAGACCTCGAAGCTGCGGTCGCGGGCGTCGTCGCGGACGGTCAGGTGGGTCGCGTCCGAGAGGAAGACCGCGTAGCGCGTGCCGTCGGTCAGGGCCGGCGACTCGCTCGTGCCGAGCGACCGGAGCGCGGCGTCGGCGCCGCGCGCCGCACCTGGGAGGACCAGGGCGAGGCAGCACGCGAGCACGAGCGCCGGCCGCACGACCATCTGCGTGTCCCAACCCGCCCAGCGCTGAAAAGTTGCCAACGTGCCAGAAGTCTGATCGCTACCATCGCCCCGTGCTCTGGCAGGGGCCTCGGCGACTCATCGCGCCGCTCGCGGCGTGCTTCGCGCTGCTCGCTCCCGCCGCCGCGCAGGCCACCGATCCGCCGCCCGGCGCGGACTGGACGCAGGCGTCGATCCCATCGACCGGTGGGGTCACGCTGCACGCCGACGTCTTCCGCCCCAAGGGGCTGGCGGCCAACGCCAAGACCCCGGTCATTCTCTCGATCGGCCCCTACTTCAACCACTCGGGGCAGACGGGCCCCGCCGGGCCAATCGAGAACACGCCGTTCGACCCGGTCACCGGCGGCCCCTCCGACCGCTTCTACGACTACATCAACGGGGCCAAGGTGTTCGAGCGCGGCTACACCTGGATCCAGGTGGACCTGCGCGGCTTCGGCGGCAGCAACGGCTGCCTCGACTGGGCCGGGCCGGGCGAGCAGGCCGACGTGAAGTCGGCCGTCGAGTGGGCCGCGAGCCAGCCGTTCTCCACCGGCCGGGTGGGCATGTACGGCAAGTCCTACGACGGCGTGACGGGCCTGATGGGCATCGCCCAGCAGCCCAAGGGCCTCGCCGCGGTGGTGGCTCAGGAGCCGGTCTACGACCTCTATCGCTACCTCTACTCCAACCGCGTGCGCTACGCCAACGCGAGCCTCACGCCCGCGCTCTACGACGCGATCGCCGGCACCCCCGGCACCGCGGCGGATGGCCTCTCCTACAACTCCGAGTCGCTCAACGACACGGCCCGCCCCGGCTGCCCGGCGCTCAACTACGCCGACCAGCAGGACCCGAACCACGACTCGGACTACTGGAAGGCGCGCGACTTCATCGCCAGGACCAAGGGCAAGACGACCCCGCTCTTCCTCACGCAGGGCCTGCTCGAGAACAACACCAAGCCGGACGGCATGGCCGACTTCTGGGGCGGCATCGGCGGCCCCAAGCGCGCCTGGTTCGGCATGTGGGACCACGTGCGCGGCAACGACAAGGACGCCAAGGGGCGCCTGGCGGAGGGCCGCGCGAGCTGGTTCGACGAGACGATGCGCTGGTTCGACCGCTACGTGGCCGCCAAGCCCGAGAGCGCCGCGCCGGTCTCCAAGGACCCGCCGATCGCGCTCCAGACCAACGACGGCAAGTGGCGCACCGAGAAGGTCTGGCCGCCGAAGGACGCGGTCACGCTTACCGCGCCGCTGAAGACCGGGACCTACAGCGACGACGGGACCAACAACGGGTCGAACGAGGCCGAGGCCTGCACCCCCGGGCCCTGCGGCTCGGGCGGCATCTGGAGCTTCTCGCCGCCGATCGCCAACGCGGCCGAGGTGGCGGGCACGCCGCGGGTCACCGTCGACGCGCAGACCACGGCGCCCAGCGCCAACCTCGTCGTGGACGTCTACGACGTGGACGAGAAGAACAACGCCCTCGTGATCTCACGCCAGGCGTACCTGCTCGCGGGCTCGGGCAAGGTCAGCTTCGATCTCTACGACCAGGATTGGAAGCTGGCCGCGGGGCACCGGATCGGCGTGCACGTGTCCGGCGCCAACACCGACTGGTGGACCCACGTGCCCACCGGCCAGCAGGTGACCGTCAAGAGCGCGTCGATCGCACTGCCGTTCGTCGCCTGCAGGCGCACCCAGGACCTGGAGGGCAGCTCGGCGATCCGGCTCGACGACTACCTCAAGAACGTCGGCTTCCCGGTCGACCCGGCCACCGTGAAGGCCGGCACCGTGGAGGGCTTCCCGCTGCCGGAGGCGCAGCGCGACTGCAGCGCGGCCGAGCTGCTCGGCAACGGCAACTGCGTGGACAAGCGCAAGTTCATCTTCCGCATCAAGCAGCCGCGTGGCGGCCACATCGTGCGGGCCACGGCCTACCTCGACGGCAAGAAGATCCAGACCGTGCGCGGCAAGCGGGTGACCCGCCTGACGATCACGAAGTTCCCCCAGGGGAACCACACGCTGAAGATCGTGGCCCAGCACGCCACCGGCAAGAAGACGATCAGCGTGCGCAGGTACCGGGGCTGCACCAAGGGCGCCCCCACCACGATCGTCCGCTCCTAGCGGCCACGTCCTACAGCGCGAGGATCCGCGCCACGTAGCCGTGAACGTCGGCCGGGAGCTCGTCGCGCCGGAACCAGCGCGTCTCGGCTATCTCCACGCCATCGGCCGTCACCCGCTCGTCGCCGAGCTCGGCGCTGAAGCACCAGAGCCGGTCGCGCTTGCCGTCGATCCGCTCGAACAGGTCGCCCAGGAAGCGCCAGTCGAGGTGCTCCACGCCCAGCTCCTCGTTCGCCTCGCGCCGCGCGGCCGCATCCGGCTCCTCCCGCCGCTTGACCCCGCCGCCCGGCAGCTCCCAGCGCGTGGCCGGCCCGTAGGTGTGGCGAACCAGCAGCACGTCGGGCCCCCGGGTGAGCACGCACTTCACGCCGCGCTTCTGCGGCCGGGCGAGAAGCCAGTAGGCGCGCATCACGCGATAGCCGACCCGGTAGGCGGCCCGCAGCAGGCTGTTACGAATCGCCGTCACCCGAGACCTATGATGGAGGCGATGCTCTTCTTCCGCGAAAAGACAAAGATGATCGAGCCCGGCAGTGCGCTGCCCGGCCGCTCGCAGCAGATGCCGGTGCCGCCGCTGCACGACGTGCTCGGCAACCCGATGCTCCCGCCGTTCCCGGACGGGCTCGAGCGCGCGGTGTTCGGGATGGGCTGCTTCTGGGGCGCGGAGCGGATGTTCTGGCAGGCGGACGGCGTGTGGACCACCGCGGTGGGCTACGCGGGCGGCTACACGCCCAACCCCACCTACGAGGAGGTCTGCTCCGGCAGCACGGGGCACACCGAGGTGGTGCTGGCCGTCTTCGACCCCGGCAAGACGAGCTACGAGGAGCTGCTGCGGATCTTCTGGGAGGGCCACGACCCGACTCAGGGCATGCGTCAGGGCAACGACGTGGGCACCCAGTACCGCTCGTTGATCCACTGGCACGACGAGCGCCAGCACGAGCTGGCCGAGCGCTCGCGGGAGATGTTCGGCGAGCGCCTCCAGGGCTCGGGCTTCTCCGCGATCACCACCGAGATCGCCCCGGCGGGCGACTTCTACTACGCCGAGGCCTACCACCAGCAGTACCTCCACAAGGTGCCGGACGGATACTGCGGCCTGGGCGGCACCGGCGTGAGCTGCCCCATCGGGCTCGCCACGTCCTGAGGGTCAGACCCCTCCCGTGGGGTCCGGCCCCTTGAAGAGCGACTGGCGCGGCGGGGTCGTCTACCAGGTCTACCCGCGCTCGTTCCAGGACTCCGACGGGAACGGGGTGGGGGACCTGCCGGGGATCCGGCGGCGGCTCGAGTACCTCGACTGGCTCGGCGTGGACGCGATCTGGCTCTCGCCGATCTACCCCTCGCCGCTGGCCGACTTCGGCTACGACGTGTCCGACTACACGGCGGTCGACCCGGAGTTCGGCACGCTCGAGGACTTCGAGGCGCTCGCCTCCGATGTCCACGCGCGCGGGATGCGGCTGTTGATGGACCTCGTGCCGTGCCACACGTCGATCGAGCACCCCTGGTTCCGCGAGCACCCGGACTGGTACATCTGGGCCGACGGCCGCGACGGCGGGCCGCCGAACAACTGGGTGGCGGCGTTCGGGGGGTCGTCGTGGACCTTCGACGAGTCGCGCGGGCAGTGGTACCTGCACTCGTTCTACCCCGAGCAGCCGGACCTCGACTGGCGCAACCCGGAGCTGGTGGCCGCGATGGGTGACGTGATCCGCTTCTGGCTCGATCGCGGCGCGGACGGCTACCGCGTGGACGCGATCGACCACCTCATGAAGGATCCGGAGCTGCGCGACGACCCGCCGGCCACCGAGCCCTTCGGCCTGCCGGTGCCCGACTTCCACGAGGGGATCGACTTCCGCCACTCCCGCAACGGGCCGGGCACCGGCGCGGCCCTGGCCGCCATGCGGGCCGCGGCCGGCGACGCGCTCCTCGTCGGCGAGGTCTACCTCCCGACCAGCCGGGTGGGCCCGTACCTCGACCACCTCGACCGCTTCTTCGTGTTCGAGCTCTTCCACGCTCCGTGGGATGCCGGCGTGATGCGCCCGATCATCGACGCCGCGCTGCACGCTTCCACCCGCAAGGACACCGGTCCCGCGTGGGTCATGTCCAACCACGACTTCGGCCGGCTCGCATCGCGCTTCGGGCACGAGCGCGTGCGCGCCGCCGCGCTGCTCCTGCTCACGCTCCCCGGCACCGCGTTCCTCTACCAGGGCGACGAGATCGGGCTCGGCGACGGGCCCGGCGCCCACCCGCCGTTCGACCGCGCCGGCCGCGACCCGTTCCGCCACCCGATGCAGTGGGACGCCTCGCCGAAGGGGGGCTTCACCGACGCGGAGCCGTGGCTGCCGGTGGTCGATCCGGCCGAGCGCAACGTGGCCGCGCAGCGCGAGGACCCGGACTCGCTCCTGTGGTTCTGGCGCGAGCTGATCGCGCTGCGGCGCGGTCTCGCGCCAGGCTTCGAGTGGATCGACTCCGCACCCGGAGTGCTCGCGTACGCGCGCGGGGACCGAGCGATTGCGATCAACATGGGGAACACGCCGGCGCCTATGCGCCACGACGTCGAACCGGTCCTGGCCACGCGGCCCGGCGCCCTCCACGAGGGGTTGCTCGCGCCCGGCGAAGGAGTAGTGTGCCCGCCGTGCTTCGGGGGAGGAGCATCCGGGGGGTCGTCACCACCGCGTTAGTCGCGGCGTTGGTGCTGGCCGCGGCCGGCTGCGGCTTCAGCGAGAGCACGTCGGGCGGGCGCGGCAAGACGATCAAGTGGTACGTCTTCAACGAGCCCGGCGGTGCCTTCGAGCAGGCGATCGCCACCTGCAACAAGCAGGCGGGGGGCAAGTACACGATCCAGTACGTGCGCCTGCCGACCGACGCCGACCAGCAGCGCGAGCTCGTGGTCCGGCGCCTCGCCGCCAAGGACTCCGACATCGACATCATCGGGATGGACGTGATCTGGACGGCCGAGTTCGCCGAGGCCGGCTGGATCAAGCCGTGGACCGGCGCCCGCGCTCAGCGCGCGCTGAACGGCAAGCTCAAGGGGCCCCAGCTCACCGCCCAGTACAAGAACACGCTCTGGGCCGACCCCTTCACCTCCAACACGCAGTTCCTCTTCTACCGCAAGGACCGCGTGCCCAAGCCGCCGCCGGACTTCACCTGGGACCAGATGATCGACCAGGCGAGCCAGAGGGGGAAGGCGATCGAGGTGCAGGCCGCGCGCTACGAGGGCTACACCGTGTGGATCAACTCGCTGATCGCCTCGGCGGGCGGCTCGATCGTGGACGAGAACGGCAACGTGAAGGTGGACCAGACCGCCGCCCGCGCCGCGCAGATCATCAAGAAGCTCGCCACCTCGAAGGCGGCCCCGCCCGGCATGTCCAACAACAAGGAGGACGACGCCCGCCTCGGCTTCGAGTCCGGTCGCTCCGACTACCAGACCAACTACTCGTTCATCTACGCGAGCGCGGCCAAGATCAAGGGCTTCCAGCCCAAGATCGGGGTGGCCCCCTGGCCGCGCGTGGACGCGAGCAAGCCGCCCCGCGTGACGCTCGGCGGCATCAACCTCGGCATCGGCGCCTACTCGAAGAACCCGGAGCTGTCGTTCCAGGCGGCCGAGTGCCTCGCGCAGCCTGAGAACCAGGTCGTCGCCTCGGAGAAGGGCGGGCTCGCCCCGTCGACGGGCGTCCTGTTCTCGAACCCGCGCGTCAAGAAGGTGCTGCCGTTCGCGGACATCATGAGCACGCAGATCGAGAACGGCGTGCCGCGGCCGGTCACGCCGGCGTACAGCGACATCTCGCAGGCGATCCAGAAGACGTTCCACCCGCCCGACGGCGTGGACCCGTCGAAGGTCGTGAGCGACCTGCGCGACAAGCTCAAGAAGGCTGCCGAGGGGAAGATCTTCTGATGGCGGACAAGGTCACAGGCCGCGCGCGCGAGGAGCGCCGCCTGGCGTGGATGCTCGTGGCGCCGTCGGTGATCGTGATGGTGCTGGTCACCGGCTACCCGGTGGTCTACGCGATCTACCTGTCGCTCCAGAAGTACGACCTGCGCTTCCCGAACGACAAGAAGTTCGTCGGGCTCTCCAACTACACGGACGTGCTCGGCTCGAGCACGTGGTGGACCGACGTGTTCAACACGATGGTGATCACGGTCTGCTCGGTGGCGATCGAGCTCGTGCTCGGCATGCTCATCGCGCTCGTGATGCACCGTGCGATCTTCGGCCGCGGGCCGGTGCGAGCCGCGATCCTGATCCCGTACGGGATCGTGACCGTGGTGGCGGCCTTCGCGTGGCGCTACGCGTTCAACCCGGGCACCGGCTTCGTGCAGCACCTGCCGCTGGTCTCGGGCACGGCCAACCCGCTCGGCAGCCGCGGCGGCTCGTTCCTCGTGATCGTGCTCACCGAGGTGTGGAAGACGACCCCGTTCATGGCCCTGCTCCTCCTGGCCGGGCTCGCGCTCGTGCCCGACGAGCTGCACGAGGCCGCGCGCGTCGACGGCGCGAGCGTGATGCAGCGGTTCTTCCGCATCACGATCCCGCTGATGAGGCCGGCGATCATCGTCGCGCTTCTGTTCCGGACGCTCGACGCGTTCCGCGTCTTCGACTCGGTCTTCATCATGACCCGCGGCGCCAACGACACCGAGACGGTCTCGATACTCGGCTACAACGTGCTGATCAATCGCGTGAACCTCGGCCTGGGGTCCGCGGTGTCCGTGTTGATCTTCTTCGCGGTGATCCTGATCGCGATGTTCTTCGTCAAGGTGCTCGGAGCGAGCACGGCCCAGCAGACCGGGGAGGCGTAGTGCAGGCCACCGCCCGTGAGAAGGTCCTCTGGCTGATCGCGATCGCGCTCGTGCTGCTGTACGCGCTGATCCCGGTCGTGTGGATCACGTCGCTGTCCCTCAAGCCGCCGGCCGAGGTGGCCGACGGCCGCTTCATCCCGAAGAACTTCTCACTGAAGAACTACGACACGATCTTCTCCACGAACATCTTCAACGCGGCGCTGATCAACTCGATCGGCATCGCGGCGATCGCCACCCTGATCTCGATCGTCCTGGCCGCGATGGCGGCCTACGCGCTCTCGCGGCTCGACTTCGGCGGCAAGGCGCTCATCCTCTCGGGCGCGCTGGCCGTGGCCATGTTCCCGCCGATCTCGATCGTCGGCCCCCTCTTCAACATGTGGCGCACGCTCGGGCTCTTCGACACCTGGCCGGGGCTGATAATCCCGTACCTCACCTTCACGCTGCCGCTTGCGATCTACACGCTGAGCGCGTTCTTCAGGGAGATTCCCTGGGAGCTCGAGCAGGCCGCGCGCGTGGACGGCGCCACGCCGTTCCAGGCATTCCGCAAGATCATCGTGCCGCTGGCGGCGCCGGGTGTTTTCACCTCGGCCATCCTCGTATTCATCTTCGCGTGGAACGACTTCATCTTCGCCAACACGCTCACGTCGACATCGAACGCGCGGACCGTCCCGGCGGCGCTGGCGTTCTTCACGGGCGGGTCACAGTTCGAGGACCCGACGGGATCGATATCCGCGGCCGCGGTCGTGGTCACGGTTCCGATCATCATCATGGTGCTGATCTTCCAGAGGCGCATCGTCGCGGGTCTCACCGCGGGCGCGGTGAAGGGCTAAGGAGAGACGAATGGCTGACATCAAGCTCGAGCACGTGACCAAGCGCTACCCGGACGGATTCGAGGCGGTCAAGGACCTCACCCTCGAGATCCGGGATGGCGAGTTCATGATCCTCGTGGGGCCGTCCGGCTGCGGCAAGTCCACCGCGCTGCGGATGGTGGCCGGCCTCGAGGACATCACCGAGGGCGACCTGAAGATCGGCGACAGGGTGGTCAACGAGATGTCGCCGAAGGACCGCGACATCTCGATGGTGTTCCAGAACTACGCGCTCTACCCGCACATGACGGTGCGCGAGAACATGGCGTTCCCGCTCAAGCTGCGCGGCGTCGACCAGGCGGAGCAGGACAAGAAGGTGGGGGAGGCCGCCGACGTGCTCGACCTCAAGCAGCACCTCGACCGCAAGCCGGCCAACCTGTCCGGCGGCCAGCGCCAGCGCGTGGCGATGGGGCGCGCGATCGTGCGCGATCCGCAGGCCTACCTGATGGACGAGCCGCTGTCGAACCTCGACGCCAAGCTACGCGTGCAGATGCGCACGGAGGTCGCGCGCCTCCAGAAGCGGCTCGAGACCACGATGCTCTACGTGACCCACGACCAGACCGAGGCGCTCACCCTCGGCGACCGCGTGGCCGTGATGCGCGCCGGCGTGCTCCAGCAGGTGGCGCCTCCGATGGAGCTCTACAACAAGCCCGACAACCTGTTCGTGGCCGGCTTCATCGGCTCGCCGTCGATGAACTTCATGATGGCCTCGCTGGAGGGCGAGTTCCTCAAGCTCCCGATCGGCGACGTGCGCTTCAAGCGCCCGCTCCGCGAGGGTGCGGAGCCGGCCGACGGCCAGCAGCTGATCGCCGGCATCCGGCCGGAGAACTTCGAGGACGCCGCGGTGGTGCCCGAGGACGTGAAGCAGCGCGGGCACGTGTTCAAGGCGCACGTGGAGGTGGTCGAGTCGATGGGCTCGGAGCTGTACGCCCACTTCACCGTGGAGGGCGCCAAGGTGGACTCAGCGGAGCTGCGCGAGCTGGCGGCCGACGCCGGCGCGGGCGACCTCCCCGCCTCCGAGGGCGGCCAGATCACGGCGCGCCTGGCGGCGGAGAGCGGCGTGAAGGAGGGCGTGGAGGCCGAGCTGTGGGTGGACGCGCCCACGATCCACCTGTTCGACCCGCAGAGCGGGCAGCGGCTGACGGACTAGAGCTCGCGCCGCAGCCGGTGCACGAGGGTGTCCTCGTCGCCGGTGCCGCGCTCGATCTCCTTGCGCAGCGCCTCGATCACCGCGTCGTCCCACTCGTGGGTGCGGAGGATCAGGTAGCGGAGCGTGGCGATGCGGATGTAGGCCTCGGTCTCGGTGCCGCCGCCCAGCAGGTCGGCCTCGCGGAGCATCTCGATCACCGGGACGTACTCGTCGTTGAACCACGCCGCCGCGATCTCGGCGCGGGTCATCTGCTCGCGGCGATCCTGCTCGGCGCGGTAGCCCCAGGCCTCCACGCCCTCGGCCAGGCCGGCGTAGCGCCACTCGTCCGAGAGCTGGATCCGCGCGCGCGCCTCCTTCGGCAGCGGGACGCGCTCGAAGAAGAGCCGCTCGTGGCCCTTCACGGGAAGGTCGCTGAGCGTGATCTTCCGGTCGGCGCCGACCTCGGTCTGCACCTCGGTCACGTACGCGTCGATCGTGTCGAGCTTCTGCGCGCGGGCCACCGATACGCGGTGGTGGCCGTCCTTGACGAAGTGGACCTCGCCGATCCGGTAGACGTCGATCGGGGGGAACGACTCGCCCTGGCGCGCGGCGGTCGCGATCCGCTCCCAGCGCCCGCGCGTGCGGCCGGACGTGGGGCGGAAGCCGCGGTCGAAGTCGCGCTCGCGGCCCACGCTCCCGACGATCGAGTCGAGTGGGATCGACTCGAGCCCGATGTAGCGCTCGCCGCGCCGGCCGAGCGCGGCCACGACCTCCTCGAACGGGAGGATCAGGTCGAAGTCGGCGGGCTCGCGGCGCAGCCGTGCGCTGAGCCGCGCGAGGGCGCGCTTACGGCGCGCGCGCGAGTAGTCGGTCTGGGCATCCACGCGCGGGGAGCCGGTGTCGCGGAAGTTGCCGGTGCTCACGCCTTTGACTTTAGGCCCCTGGCTAGACTGCCCAACTCATCGGGGCGTGGCGCAGCCTGGTAGCGCGCACCGTTCGGGTCGGTGAGGTCCCCGGTTCAAATCCGGGCGCCCCGATTACGCTGAGCCCGCTGGCAAAGCGGCCACAGCAGGCGACGAAGCGGGATCGTGGTACCAGTGGTGGTACCAATCTGCGGTCAAGGGCCCGACTCGCATTGACTGACCGCGTTGCCTGTGCGCGCCATCGCGGTTAGGGTCCGATCCCACCGCAGGCGACCGTACGTTGCGGCTACACCGATTGAGGGGAGCAGGGATGACTCGCAGGGCTCGATACCTGGTGGCCGCGGCGGGAGCGGCCGCGATGCTGGTCGCCGCCGCGCCGGCCGAGGGGCGCACCGACGCGCGGCGCCTGGCTTGCTACCCGTCCGGCTCGCGCACGGTCACCGCGAACGAGTTCGTCCGCGTCTACACCACGCCCTCGCATTCGCCGGAGTCACAGCACAGCCGTCGGTTCGTGGCGTGCTCGCTGGAACGCGGGCTGAGGCGCTCACTCGGCGGCCTCGACACGGGCCTGTTCAACACCCACCTGATCGCCAACGTGCGGATCGCCGGTCGGATGGTCGGATACACGCGGACCGCGGTGGGAGACAGCGACCAAACCGACGTCATCGTCCGGGACGCAACGACCGGGACGGCACTGTTCTCGGAGCCGTCGACTACCGGCACGCAGCAGATCCAGGTGGTGAGCGACCTCGAGATCACCTCGACCGGATCCGCGGTCTGGATCGCCTCGTATCTGACAAGCGACACCCAGAATCGCAACTACAACGGCCGCGAGGTGCAGGCCGTCGAGATCGGGTCGGGCCGCCACCCCGTCGTGCGCGACAGCGGTCTCGACATCGACGCGGGCTTGCTGGCGCTAGGGCGCCCGAACGCTGACGGCGTGAGCCCGATCTACTGGTCGAAGGGCGGCACGGTGCGCTCGAGCACGCTGCGGTAGGTGGCCCGCCGCTCACGGCAGGCCGGGCCGAAGCGGCGCCAAACGGGGCTGCGGGCGCGATTCGGGTACCCCGTGCGGGACCGTCGTCGGCCCAAGCTGGCGCAGAGCGACAATCCGGGTTAGGGTGGCGTCAACCGTCCCGCTCGACTGGAGCCGCTGTGATCCGGACTCGCCCGCTTCTCGTGCTTTTGCTGCTTGCAGTGGTCCTGCTCGCGCTGCCCGCGTCCGCCTCGGCGATCGCCCCGGCGGCGAGCACGGACGGCGTGAAGGTCACGGGGCCTGCCACGGCGACCTTCAGCGGGAACGTCAACACCCATGGCGAGGCGACCACCGCCCGCTTCAACTACGGGCCGGCCAGCTCCGCTTACTGCCAGGACCCGACCGCCGGCAATCCACCGCCGAGCCAGACAGCGGTCCAGAACCTGGCGGCCGGCCAGGGCGGATTCGAAGGGGCGGACGTGACCGCCGATGTCAGCGGGCTCACGCCAGGCACCCTGTACTGCGCCGTGCTCGTCGCGTCGAACGCCAGCGGCAATGCAATCGGCGACTCGATCGAGTTCGTGGCCGGTGCGCCGCGCGCGTCCACGACACACGTGGCCAAGACCGGGCAGGCCACCGCGACCGTCTTCGGCTCAGTCAACCCGTCGGGCCAGCCCACGACCTATCGCGCCCAGTACGACGTGGCCGGCTCCACGTGGTGCACGAGCCACGGAGCGAACGGGTCGCCGGCCAGCTTCACGAGCCCGGTTGCCCTTCCCGAGAGCGACACCGGCCAACACGGGGTCGCCGTGCAGCTCTCCGGGCTCACGGGAGGCGCGGCGTACTGCGCCCGGATCGTGGCCACGAACGACTCCGCCACCACACCCGGCAACACGCTCGACTTCGTCGCCGGCACGCCGGAGGTCTCGACCGACGGAGTGCGCGGAACGAGCGCGACCGCATCGACGCTCACCGGGACCTTGAATCCGATCGGACAGGCCACCACCTACCGCGCCGACTACGCGCTCGCGAGCTCCACGTGGTGCACGAGCGAGGGGTCGTCGGGTAGCCCCTCGAGCACCTCCTCGGCGCCACTCGCGCAGAGCGACACCACGGACCACCCGATCGAGGTGTCGATCATCAACCTGACCGCGGGGACGGAGTACTGCGCCGAGCTGGTCGCCACCAACACGGCCGGCACCTCCAGGGGCGATCAGATCACGTTCACCCAGGGCCAGCCGAAGGCCAGCACGAACGACGCGACCCGCACGAACGCGACCACCGCGACCGTGTCGGGCACCGTGAACCCGGCGGGGCAGGCGACGACCTACAGAGTCCGGTACGACGTGATCACTTCGACATGGTGCACGAGCGGGGGAGACAGCGGCTCGCCAGCCAACACGACCACGCCGGCCAGCCTTCCCCAGACCGACAGCGCTTCCCACGACGTGACGGTGGACCTGACCGGCCTGGCCGCAACGAGCGCCTACTGCGCCGAGCTGGTCGCGCAGAACCCCTCCGGTTCGGAAAACGGCGGGCAGGTCGGCGTCAACGCGGGAACGCCCAGCGCCAGCACGTTCTACACGAACGCGACCGGAGCGACGACAACGAGAGTGTTCGGGAGCGTCAACGGCGTGGGCCAGCCGACGACATACCGGGTCGACTACGCCGTGTCGACCTCGCCGTGGTGCACGAGTGATGGCGCGAGCGGCGCCCCCACCGACTCCACGACCCCGCAGTCACTCACGCCGACCGACGCGGCTGACCACCAGGTGCAGGTCGATCTCGCAGGCCTCACGACGGGGACGAAGTACTGCGGCGCGATCGCCGCGGTCAACGGATCGGGGACCAAGCGCGGTCGGACCGTGACATTCACTCCCGGCGCGCCGATCATCTACACCGCTGACGTCACTGCGACCGGGGCCACCACGGCGATCCTCACCGGGGAGCTCAACCCGGACGGCCTTGCCACGAGCTACCAGGCCGTATATGGCCTCGCGAGCTCGGCCTGGTGTCAGAGCGAGGGCTTCTCGGGGTCACCGGCGAGCAGCACCACCCCGCAGGCCCTCGGCGCGACCGACGCGGATTTCCACGACATCTCGGTCACCATCGGCGGGCTCGTGGCGGGTACGAAGTACTGCGCCGGGCTGCGCGCGTCCAACTCGGCCGGCACGACCACTAGCGGAATGGTCCAGTTCACCGCGTCCGTGCCGAGCGCCTTCACCGACCACATCGTCTCGACCGGGATGACCACCGCCACGCTGCTCGGCTCCGTCAACCCGGCGGGGCAGGCGACGACCTACCGCGCGTCCTACGGCCTCGCGAACTCGGCTTGGTGCACGAGCGACGGCACCTCCGGCACGCCGGCCGGCTCCACGACACCGCAGTCGCTCCCGGCGACGGACGCCGCATCTCACGACGTGAGCGTGCCGCTCACAGGGTTCACCACGGGAACTCAGTACTGCGCGATTCTCATTGCCACGAACCCGTCCGGCACGGCCTCGGCAGACAGTGTCGACTTCATCGCCGGGCTCCCGGCGCTCCAGGTCGACTTGCTGGGGCCCGACGGGTCCACCAGCGAGCGCGTCTCCGGGTCGCTCAACCCCGCGGGCCAGGCGACCAGCTACCACGCCGATTACGCGCTGTCGAACTCCACGTTCTGCGAGGGTGAGGGCGGCGCAGGTGCGTTCAGCTCGACGACGACGAAGGCGGCCGGGTCCGGGTCGACACCGCAGCCCCTGAGCGAGGTCGTCTCCGGGCTGACGACGAACCAGGCGTACTGCGTGCGCCTCGTGGCCACGAACGCGGCCGGGACGGTCGAGACCGATCTGTACTTCTTCACGGTGGGCCGCCCTGGCGTGGACACCACGGACGCGAGCTCGATCACGACCACCGGCGCCACGCTCAACGGCGGCGTGAACCCCGGCGGCCATGCGACGACCTACTCGTTCCGCTACGCGCTCGGCAGCTCCCAGTTCTGCCAAGAGGAGGGGGGCGGCTCGGGCACCTCGACGTCAACGACCTCGCAGGACGTCGGAGCAACGGACGCGACCCGTCACCCGGTGTCGACCTCGATCTCGGGCCTCACGCCCGCCACGAGGTACTGCTTCGAGCTCGTCGCCACCAACGGCACGGGGACCTCCGAGAGTGACCGCACCACGTTCACGACGGCGGCCGCCGCGCCGCCGGACGCCGACAACGACGGCTCACCCGACAGCGCCGACTGCGACGACGCCAACCCGAACATCCACCCGGGCGCGACAGACATTCCCGGCAACGGGATCGACGAGGACTGCAGTGGAGCGGACACGCCGGCCCCGCCGCCGCCGGACGCCGACAACGACGGCTCGCCCGACAGCGCCGACTGCGACGACGCCAACCCGAACATCCACCCGGGCGCGACCGACATCCCCGGCAACGGCATCGACGAGGACTGCTCGGGCGCCGACACTCCGAAGCCGTTCGACCCGAACGCGCCGACGAACGGCAACGACACGATCAACGGCAGCGCCGCCGGCGAGACGATCTGCGGCCTGCTCGGCAACGACGTGGTCAACGGGCTCGGCGGCAACGACATCCTGTTCGGCGACCTCTGCAACGTGAAGGCCAGGCTGAGCGGCGCCCAGGCCGGCGCCGGCGGCAACGACACGCTCGACGGCGGCGTCGGCAACGACACCCT
>JAXDJC010000143.1:0-12741 GCA_034663685.1 Thermoleophilaceae bacterium | reverse complement strand
CCTTCACGTTGCAGAGGTCGCCGAACAGGATGTCGTTGCCGCCGAGCCCGTTGATCACGTCGTTGCCGAGCAGGCCGCAGATCGTCTCGCCGGCGGCGCTGCCGTTGATCGTGTCGTTGCCGTTCGTCGGGGTGTTCGGGTCGAACGGCTTCGGAGTGTCCGCTCCGCTGCAGTCCTCGTCGATCCCGTTGCCGGGGATGTCGGTCGCGCCCGGGTGGATGTTCGGGTTGGCGTCGTCGCAGTCGGCGCTGTCGGGCGAGCCGTCGTTGTCCGCGTCCGGGGGCGGGTTCTCGGTGAACGTGGCGGTGGCGGATCGGGCCGCGGACATGGTCACGTGGCAGGGGTCGCCGCCCGAGCAATCCGCGCCAGACCAGCCGGCGAAGGTCGAGCCGGACGCGGCCGTGGCCGTGAGGGTCACCGGGGTCGCGTCGTCGTAGGTCGCCGAGCAGGTCGAGCCGCAGTCGATGCCGCTCGGAGAGCTCGACACGCTGCCGCTACCGCTGCCGGCCTTCGTGACAGTGACCGCGTAGCGCTTGACGTAGTTGGCGGACACGCTCCGCGCCTGGGTCATCGGCACGGTGCAGTCGGTGGTTCCGGAGCAATCCCCGCTCCAACCGGTGAAGCGCGAGCCGCTCGAGGCAACGGGGGTGAGCGTCACGTCGGTGCCGTCATCGAAGCTCGCCACACAGGCGCTGCAGTCGACCCCGGAGGGCGAGCTCGTGACGTTGCCCGACCCACTTCCCGATTTGGCCAGCGTCAGCGTGAACCGCTTGACGAAGTTGGCGGTGACCGACCTCGCGGCGGTCATGCTGACCTGGCAGGTGTCGGTACCCGAACACCCCGATCCGCTCCAACCCGTGAAGCGCGAGCCGTTGGCGGCGACGGCCGTGAGCGTGACCGGCGTCGCGTCGTCGAAGCTCGAGCTGCAGGTGGCGCCGCAGTTGATCCCGCTCGGCGAGCTCGTGACCGTGCCCGAGCCGCTGCCGGACTTGTTCACGGTCAGTGTCCAGATCGGCACGAAGTTGGCGGTCACGCTGCGGGCCTGGTCCATCGTGACCTGGCACGTGCCGGTTCCCGCGCAGGTGTTGGGTACGTCCCCGCTCCAGCCCGTGAAGCGCGAGCCGGTCGCCGCCGTGGCCGTGAGCGTGACCGGCGTCGCGTCGTCGAAGCTCGAGCTGCAGGTGGCGCCGCAGTTGATCCCGCTCGGCGAGCTCGTGACCGTGCCCGAGCCGCTGCCGGACTTGTTCACGGTCAGTATCCAGATCGGGACGAAGTTGGCGGTGACCGAGCGGGCCTGGCTCATCGTGACCTGGCAGGTGCCGGTGCCGGAGCAGCCCGAGCCGCTCCAGCCGGTGAAGCGCGAGCCGCTGTCCGCCGCCGCTGCCGTGAGGGTCACCGGCGTCGCGTCGTCGAAGTTCGCGCTGCAGGTGTCGCCGCAGTCGATCCCGGTCGGCGAGCTGGTGACGGTGCCGGCGCCGCTGCCGGGCTTGTTCACGGTCAGGGTCCAGATCGGGACGAAGTTGGCGGTGACCGAGCGGGCCTGGCTCATCGTGACCTGGCACGGGCCGGTTGGCGTGCAGGTGTTGGGTACGTCCCCGCTCCAGCCAGTGAAGCGTGATCCGGCGGCGGCACTCGGAGCGAGGGTCACGGTCGTGCCTACGTCGTAGTCCTGCGTGCAATCCGTGTTCGAGGTGTCGCAGTTGATGCCTGGCGGCGAGCTCGTGACGGAGCCAGAGCCGGTGCCGCCCTTCGACGCCGTCAGCGTGTACTGCTTGATGAAGTTGGCCGCCACGCTGCGGGCCTGGGTCATCGTGACATGGCAGGGTGCGGTGCCCACGCAGCCCTCGCCGCTCCACCCATTGAACCTGGAGCCCGCGTCCGCGGCCGCGCTGAGGGTCACGGGCGTGCCGTTGTCGTAGGTCTCGTTGCAGTCGCTACCGCAGTCGATCCCGCTCGGTGAGCTCGTGACGGTGCCGGTGCCGCTGCTCGGCTTTGTGACCGCGAGCGAGAAGGTGGCCACGAAGCTCGCCGTGATGGTGCGCGCCTGCGACATCGTCACCGTGCAGGTGCCGGTTCCCGGGCAGTTGCCGGCGGTGTCGCCGGACCAGCCGGTGAACCTGGAGACCCCGGGGCTGACGGTGGCGGTGAGCGTGACCGGGGTGTTCTCGTTGTAGTTCGCCGAGCAGATGGAGGGGCAGCTGATCCCGCCGGGCGAGCTGGTGACGGTGCCGGCCCCGGACCTGTTGACCGTGAGGAGGAACTGGGGGGCCACGGCGAGCGTGACCTTGCCGGGCGGACCCGCGGTGTACTGCACCTTGTACGCGCGCCCGCCGCCGGCGCTGGTCAGGCCGGTCGTGGTCCCGAACGCGCCGGTCACGGTCCCGGCAGCGGTGACCACGTCGAAGGTGTTGGAGCTCGACGGGGTGAAGCCTGCGCTGTCGACCACGAGGGTCCCCGCGAGGGCAGCGTTCCCGGTCACGTTCAGGCGGTCGTACTGCGAGGACGGCGTCGTGCCGGTGATCTCGACCTTCAGCGTGCCGCCGGACCCCTGGGTGTAGTCGCCGTCGACGGTGAGCAGACCGGGCGAGGTGCCCGGCCGGACCTCGCCGCCTGTGTTGTTCAGCGGACCCTTTACGGTCCCGGTGCCCGCCAGCACGCCGCCGCCGAGCGCCACCGTCGAGGCGCCGGTCGGATCGAGCGTGCCCGTGACGGTGGTGGTGCCCGAGCTCTGCGTGAAGTCGTTGGTCGCGATCGTTGCGGTCTTGGACGCCGCGACGGTGAACGCGCCCTGGTTGGTGACCGGCGCGTTGAAGGTGGCGTTCTCGGACACGTCGATCGTGCCGGTAGTGCCGTTGGCGAGCCCGCCCGTGCCGTCGATGGTCCGGAGGTTGCTCCCCACGGTGGGGGTCCCGAGCGTCTCGGTCCGGATCGTGCCCGTGTTGGAGATCGTGAAGGTGCCCGTCGATAGCGTCGCGTCGCCGGGCGTCGAGTTGGGCGATCCGTTCAGGTTCGTGAGCTTGATCGTGCCCGCGTTGGTCAGGTTCTTGGTGGCGACCGCGGTGGCTCCCGAGGAGAGGACTCCGCCGATGACCTGGATCGTCTTGTCGGCCGCGATGTCGCCCATCAGATTCGTGCTGCCGACCACGAGCGAGTAGGCCGCGCTGCCCGGCCCCGAGGCGTCGAGGCTGCTGCCCCCGGTGAGAGCCACCGTGGTGGACCCGGACACCGTGCCGCTGGTGTGCTTGACGGTGGCGCTCGACATAACGAGCGTGCCGGGGCCGGTTATCGCCCCGCCGGCTTGGGTGAACGTGGCCGACGGATTGGGGCCCGCGTTGAAGGTGCTCTGGTGGCCGCTCGCAAAGGTTTCGACCACGTTCAGCGTGCCGAGGTTGAAGAACGCCGACGACGAGAGCGTGCTGGCCACGTCGAGGTCGACGGTGCCGCCGCTCTGGTTGGTGACCGTGGCGACCTGGACGGTGCGCGCGCCGCCCGCGCCCGCAAGCGTGTGGACCGTCCCGCTGTTGCTGAGCGAGCCGCCCGCCAGCGTGCTGGGGGCGCTCGTGCCGGAGCTCGTCAACTCGATGGTTCCGGCGTTGGTGATCGGCCCGTCGTCGGGAGGGGCATTCGCCGGGTCGTTGACGGAGAGCGTGGTGCCGTTGATCGACAGCGTGCCGCCGTTCACGCGCAGGTCCGCGACGGTGGTGCTCGTGCCCAGGGTCACGGTCCCCGCGTTGATGCACGTGAGGTCGTCGGGGTCCGGGTAGCCGTCCGCGTTGCCGTCGCCCCCGGGACCGAAGGTCCAGTGCGACGGAGCCGAGTACCAATCGGCGGTGGAGCCGTCCCATGTCGCGTCGCAGGCAACGGCCGTGAAGGCGGCGCCGCGCCCGGCGAACAGCACGAGCATCAGCGCGAATGCGAAGAGGACCGCGAGTGCGGTCGCTCCGGCCCTGGTGCTTCGCAATGCAGACAAGGTGCGAGTCCCCCGTGGGGCATGACGGCTGCCCCGGGAACGACCCTAAGTGGTCGGACGCGTCCCGTCAATGCCCCCAGAATGGGGACGCTACAGCGGGATGTTGCCGTGCTTGCGCTTGGGCCGCTCGACGCGCTTGGTCTGCAGGAACTCGAGCGCCTTGATGAGCCTGGGCCGCGTCTCGTGCGGGACGATCACGTCGTCGATGTAGCCGCGCTCGGCGGCCGAGTACGGGTTGGCGAAGCGCGCCTTGTAGTCGGAGATCAGCTTGGCGCGCCGCTCCTCCGGCGTGGGCGACTTGGCGATGTCGCGGCGGAAGATGATGTTGACCGCGCCCTCCGGCCCCATCACCGCCACCTCCGCCTGCGGCCAGGCGAAGTTGAAGTCGGCGAGCATGTGCTTGGAGTTCATCACGTCGTAGGCGCCGCCATACGCCTTGCGGGTGACCACGGTCAGCTTCGGCACCGTCGCCTCGGTGAACGCGTAGAGCAGCTTGGCGCCGTGGCGGATGATCCCGCCCCACTCCTGGCTCGTGCCCGGCAGGAAGCCCGGCACGTCGGTGAACGTGACGAGCGGGATGTTGAAGGCGTCGCAGAAGCGCACGAAGCGCGCGGCCTTCTCGGAGGCGTCGATGTCGAGCACGCCGGCGAGCTGCGCCGGCTGGTTGCCCACGATCCCCACCGGCCGGCCGTCGAGCCGTGAGAGCCCGACGATGATGTTCTTGGCGAAGTGCTCGTGGACCTCGAAGAAGTCGCCGTCGTCCACGATCAGCGCGACCACGTCGCGCATGTCGTAGGGCTTGTTCGGGTTGTCCGGGACGACCGTGTCGAGCGCCTCCTCCATGCGGTCCGGGTCGTCGGTCGGCTGGACCCGCGGCGGCGGCTGGAGGTTGTTCTGCGGCAGGAAGGACATGAGGTAGCGCGCGTCCTCGAGGCACGCCTCCTCGTCCTCGGACGCGAAGTGCGCCACGCCCGACTTGGTGTTGTGCGACATCGCCCCGCCGAGCTCCTCGAAGTCGGTCTCCTCGCCGGTCACCGTCTTGATCACGTCGGGGCCCGTGATGAACATGTGCGAGGTCTCCTTGACCATGAAGATGAAGTCGGTCATGGCCGGGGAGTAGACGGCGCCGCCCGCGCACGGGCCCATGATCAGGCTGATCTGCGGGATCACGCCGGAGCACTGCACGTTGCGCACGAACACGTCGCCGTAGGCGCCCAGGGACACGACGCCCTCTTGGATCCGCGCGCCGCCCGAGTCGTTGATGCCGATCACCGGGCAGCCGATCTGGGCGGCCAGGTCCATGACCTTGCACATCTTCTCGGCCATCACCTCGCCGAGCGAGCCGCCGAACACGGTGAAGTCCTGGCTGAAGACGCAGACCGGCCGGCCGTCGATCTCCCCGTGGCCGGTGACCACGGCGTCGCCCCAGGGCCGGTTCTTGTGCATGTCGAAGTCGTAGGTGCGGTGGCGCACGAACGTGTCGAGCTCGTGGAAGGTGCCGGGGTCGAGCAGCTTCTCGACGCGCTCACGGGCGGTGAACTTGCCCTTGGAGTGCTGCTTCTCGACCGCGGCCTCGGAGCCGCTCGAGCTGGCCTTGCGCAGCTCGTCGAGCTGGGCGAGCTTCTCCTCGAACGTCTCGGGATTGTGCTGGCGGGCCACGGCGGCGCGTGATTCTACGGGGCGAGCGGCGGCGGCCCGGACCGCGGGCTCGGGGCTACTCGCGCGCGAACGGCTTGCGCTGGTCGGACCCGAGCGTGTCGAGCACGCCCTCCAGGCGCTGCTCGATGTCGGGATGGCGCGTTGGCGGCGGCTTGGCGCCCCGCATGCGGGCCCAGAGGCCGAGCTCGGCCGCGTAGGCCTCCACCTCGGCGGTGAGCACCACCTTGGTCCCCCAGTTGGACGGCTCGATCCGGGCGGTGCCGGCCACGCCGTCCCCGCTCCAGGCCAGCTCGCGCTCGTCCTTGCGCGTCTCCACCACCGCGTCGTCCACGGCCTGCTGGATGCAGTCGCCCTGGAGCACCTCCCAGAGCTCGGGTGGCGATTTGACCAGCGTGCGTGAGACCTCTATCCGTCGCATTGCCGGGGCTTTCGAGCGCCGGCGGCGGGTTCCTGCCGCCGTTTACCGGCTTGCAGTGGCGCTGCCTGTCTGAGAGCCGGCGCGCCAGCGCAGCACCAGGCGGCTGCTGCTCGACTTGGCCAGCTCATTGCGCGCGCTCTTGGAGAGCGTGACCGCGACCTTGGCCGAGCCGGCCCCGTGGAGCGTCACGGTCCTCGTCCCCGCGGTGCTCTTGCTCTTTCCGTGCGTGAGCACGGCGCGCAGCTTGACCGACGCGGCGCGGTCGCTCTTCACGGTCACGTTCAGGCGGCCGGTCTTGGCCAGCTGGGCGCGGGTGGTCCGCTTGACCGTCACGGTCACCTTGGCCTCGCTCGACCCCGGATTGCCGCCGCCGGAACCGCCGCCGGCGGGCGGCTGGCCGCCCCCGCCGGGCGTGGCCGGCGGCTGGTAGGCCGGCGTGGCGGCCGCGGTGCAGCGCGAGGTGGCGGCGTCGGCGTTCACGATGCCGTAGCCGAAGGCCGGGTCGTAGGAGCCGTTGTTCGACGACGTGGTCCTCAGGCACTCCACGATCTGCGCGTTGGTGAGCCCCCGCCCGGCGAGCAGGGCCGCCACGCCCGAGACGTGCGGCGCGGCCATCGAGCTGCCGGCGAAGGTCTCGTACCCGCGGACCTTGGAGCCGCAGCCCGAGTCGGTGGCATCGCCCGGCCAGGTGGTTGACCAGACGTCGCCCGAGTACTCGCAGAAGATCGGGCTGCCCTCGCCGCCGGGCGCGCGGACCCCGAGGCCGCCGCTGGGCGAGTTCGGGAAGTTCGAGTACGCCGCCGGCAGGCCGCGCGAGTCCGTGGCGCCCACGCACACGGCGTGGCTCGCCGCCGCCGGGTAGTTGCAGAGCGGGAACGACTCGTTGCTGGCCGCCGCCACGATCACCGCGCCCTTCGACCAGGCGTAGGTCACGGCCGCCTCGGCGTCGGCGTCGGAGCCGTCGAGCGTGTCGGTCAGCGGCAGGCCCGAGAGGCTCAGGTTGATCACCTTGGCGCCGTGGTCGGCCGCCCAGCGGATCCCCTCGTAGGCCAGGCCGGCCACCGGCTCCGCACCCGTGGCGTCGAGCACCCGGACGGGAAGGATCTTCGCGTCGGGCGCCACGCCGGCGGTGCCGATGCCGTTGCCCGTGTCGGCCGCGGCGATGCCCGCCACGTGGGTCCCGTGCCCGTTCTCGTCCTGCGGGCCGGGGCAGGCGTCGCCCTGCTTCACGAGGTCGGTCCCGTCCAGCAGCTTGCCCTGGAGGTCGGGGTGCACGAGGTCGGCGCCGGTGTCGATCACGGCGATCGTGACGCCCGCGCCGCGCGCGCCGCGGGCCCACGCCGCGGGGGCCTTGATCTGGTTGAGCCCCCACTGAGCCGGGGCGAGCGGATCCCCCGTGGTGGGGCCCCCGGCAGCGGTCACGCCACCGGAGCCGGGCGTGTAGGTGCCGGCCGGGTACGAGCAGGTGATCGCGCTCGCGGAGCCGGGCAGCACGGCGAGCACGGCGGCGGCGAGCACCGCGGAGATGAGGAACCTCACGCGCACGGGTGAGGAACCTTGTACCCCGGGGCGACCCGTCCCATGCGGCGAAGGGGCCCAGAACGCAACCGAGGCGCCCGGTGGGGCGCCTCGGAGGAAGGACTCAGGAGACTGCTGCTGCGGCTGCGGGCGGAGGCTCTTCGCGCCCAAGCTTGTACACGGATTGTCGTCGTGCGCTCTTCGTGCCGATATGGGGTCACGACCCCATCTTCGTCAATGCGTACGAGAAGCGACTCCAAATCCCTCATCGGCCAGGTGGTGGCCACCAACGTCCTCATGGTCGTGGCCACCATCTTTGCGGCCAGTGCCGCGGCGAGCCTCAACCTCGAGGTGGCCGACGAGCGCGCGCAGTTCCTGCTGCTGGCCCTATCGATCGTGCTCGTGCTTCTGGTGAACATGCTGATGCTGCGGCGCCGCTTCTCGCCGCTCGACCGCCTGATCGAGCGGGTCGAGGCGATCGACCCGGCGGACCCGGGCGCTTTCGAGGCGCCCGAGGACACCGAGGCCGTGGAGGAGATCGACCGCCTGGCCGCCTCGTTCCGGCGGATGCTCGGCCGGATCGACTCCGAGCGCAGGCGCAGCGGCCGGCTCGTGCTGCGCGCCCAGGAGGAGGAGCGCCGGCGGCTCGCCCGCGACCTCCACGACGAGGTCAACCAGGCGCTCACCGCGATCCTGCTGCGGCTCGAGGCGCTGAGCCACGCGACGCCCGAGGCAGGCGACGAGCTGCTCCAGCTCAAGAAGCTCGTGAACCAGGCGATGGCCGAGCTGCTCCACCTCGCCCGGCAGCTGCGCCCGACGGCGCTCGACGACCATGGGCTGGTGCCCGCGATCGAGAGCCAGCTGCGCCGCTTCTCGGCCCAGACCGGGGTGACCGCCGAGCTCCGCACCGAGGGCGACCCCTCCTCGCTCGACTCCGATCAGGAGATCGTGGTCTACCGCGTGGCCCAGGAGGCGCTCACGAACGTGGCGCAGCACGCGTGTGCGCGGCGCGTGGAACTCGGCCTCTCTGCCGATAACGACGGTGTGGAGCTGACCATTCGCGACGACGGCCGCGGGTTCGACCCGGGCGTGGAGCACGACAGCCACGGGCTGAGCGGCATGTCCGAGCGCGCGCGGCTGCTCGGGGGCCGGCTCGACGTGGTGTCCCAGCCCGGCGCCGGGACCGCTCTCACGCTCCAGGTGCCCTGATGCTCCACATCCTCGTGGCCGACGACCACGGCATCGTGCGCTCCGGCCTGCGGATGCTCATCGACCGCCAGGACGGGATGCGCGTGGTGGCCGAGGCCGAGGACGGCGTGGCCGCCGTCGAGGCGGCGCAGCGCGAGCTGCCCGATGTGGCGGTTCTCGACGTGGCGATGCCGCGCATGACCGGCATCCAGGCCGCGCGCGAGATCAAGGCCCACTGCCCCGACACCTCGGTCCTGCTCCTGTCGATGCACGACGAGGAGCGCTATCTCTTCGACGCCCTGAAGGCGGGCGCGTCCGGCTACGTGCTCAAGCGCGCCGCCGACGAGGACCTGATCGAGGCCGTCCGCTCGGTGGCCGCCGGGCGGCCGTTCCTGTCATCCATCACGCAGACCGCGCTCGTGAAGGAGTGGGTCGACCAGGGTGAGCAGGCTCCCCGCGAGCGGCTCACCCCGCGCGAGCTCGAGGTGGTCAAGCTGATCGCCGAGGCGTACACGAACAAGCAGATCGCCGGGATCCTCAAGCTCTCGGAGAAGACCGTCGAGTCGCACCGGGCCAACGTGCTCGCCAAGCTCGGCATGCGCGACCGCGTGGAGCTGGTGCGCTACGCGATCCGCCGCGGCCTGATCGAGCCGTAGAGCGCCCCGGCGTTCTCGGCCGCGCGCACCGCGCGGTCCATGGCGAGGGCGGCATCTCCACCGGCAGCCGCGGCGGCGGCACCGGCTGCACCGGCGAGCGCGCGGCGGGCGGCCAGGGACGGCCTGCGCCCGCGGCGCATCCCGAGCGCCACCCCGAAGGCGAACCGGCGCTGGAGAAAGGACCGCCGGGTGAGCCGCTCGGGCGGGATCACGTGCGCAACGGCGGCGTCCGGGACGTAGCGGATGCGGTGGCCGCGCCTGACCAGAGCCCGCTGGGCCTCGTCCTCCTCGCCGAAGAAGACCCGCCCGCCGCTGTGGCCGAGCGCGGGGTCGAACCCGCCCGCCTCGAGGAGCGGGGCCACGCGGAAGGAGATGTTCGCGCCGTACACGGCCTCCGCGTCCGGGTCGAGGTCGCGGACCTCGGGGCCGCGGTCGAGCAGCGTGAGCACGTGCTTGATCCGGGCGGAGTACCAGGGCGGCGGATCGCTGTCGAAGCGGGGCCTGATCGGCCCCCCGATGCAGGCCACCTCCGCCGGCGCCTCGTCCCAGCGGCGGGTGAGCGCCCGGTACCAGCCCGGGTCGGCCACGGCGTCGTCGTCCACGTAGGCGAGCGCCTCCGCGCCGGACTCCTCGGCCCATGCGAGCGCGCGGTTGCGGGCGTGGGAGAGGCCCGGGCGCGGCTCGTGGAGGGCGCCCTCGCGGGGCGCCCCGCCGCTGGCCACGATGGCCAGGCGGTCCTCGGGGACCTGCCCCCGCAGCGCCTCGACCGCCTCGGCCGCGCGCTCGGGCGAGCGGGCCGTGCAGACGGCCACGAACAGGGCGGTGGTCCCGCCTTCGGCTGGTCTAAGCTCTGCCACGTCCTCCTATCCGGTCCAGGCCTGGGGTCCCAATGCAGGAAATGGTCATATACGGGGTGAGCTTCGACATGGTCGGCAAGCAGCCCATCGTCCTGCTCAAAACCCGAGACGGAAACAAGTTCCTGCCGATCTGGATCGGCCACCCCGAGGCGGCCGCGATCCTGATGAAGCTCCAGGGCGCGAACACGCCGCGCCCGATGACGCACGACCTGATGGACGACATGCTCACGGAGCTGGACATCGCATGCTCGCGGGTGGCGGTCACGGAGCTGAAGGAGAACACGTTCTACGCGTCGATCACGCTCCAGATGAACGGGCGCGAGGTGGAGATCGACTCCCGGCCCTCCGACGCGCTGGCGCTTGCGGTCCGCACCAAGGCCCCGATCTTCGCCGCCGAGGACGTGATCGCCGAGTCCGCGATCGAGTTCGAGCACGAGGTCGAGGACCAGGACGAGGTCGT
This sequence comes from Thermoleophilaceae bacterium, assembly GCA_034663685.1. Classification (GTDB taxonomy): domain Bacteria; phylum Actinomycetota; class Thermoleophilia; order Solirubrobacterales; family Thermoleophilaceae; genus AC-37. The sequence goes on along the minus strand of JAXDJC010000143.1, from coordinate 2,015 downwards.
GGAGAAGTTCAAGGACTTCCTCGACAACGTGACGCCCGAGGACTTCGCGTCCGGCGAGTAGCTCGCTGCACGCGCCGCCCCCGGCGGCCGTGAAGGGTGCTCGGGAGACGGCTGAACCGCTTTGGTCGCTATGACAGCCAAAACGGTTCACTCGTGCCGCGGCGCGGCCCCGACCCGCTCCCTCCCAGCCGCAGTTGCCGTTGCCGTTGGCCGTTGCCGTTAACGGAGCCGCCTACCCGGCTCTGCGGCGCATCGGCAGAACGCGGGCGCCCTTGGTGGGCGGCTCCTCCGCCTCCTTCGGCGCGGGCTTGGGCGGCGCCGGGCGCCGCTGTGCCGGGCGCTCCTCGCCCGTGAGCGTGCCGTAGAGGGCCACCTGCTCGGCCACCACCTCGCCGATCCGGCGCACGCCCTCGCGGATCGTGTCCGCGTCGGAGCCGGAGAAGTTGAGCCGCATCGAGCTGCGCCCGCGTCCGTCCAGGTACGCCGCCTCGCCGGGCACGAACGCCACGTTCTCGCGCAGCGCGCGAGCCAGGAGGTCGGTCGTGTCGATGAAGTCCGGCAGCGTGACCCAGATGAACAGGCCCCCGCCGGGCCGGGTCCACTCCGCCTGCGGCGGGAAGAACTCCGCGAGCGCGTCCAGCATCGTGTCGCGGCGGCCGCGGTAGATCTCGTTGAGGGAGTCCACGTACTCGCTCCAGATGCCGTCGTCGAAGTACGCGCGCACCATCAGCTGCGAGAGCGTCGAGGTGCAGAGGTCCGCCCCCTGCTTGCCCAGGTTGATCTTCTCGAGCACCGGCGGCGGCGCCACCACCCAGCCGAGCCGGATGCCCGGCGAGAGGATCTTGGAGAACGTGCCCAGGTACATCACGTACACGCCGCCGTCGAGCGCGTACAGCGTGGGCAGCGGAGTGCCCTCGTAGCGCAGCAGGCCGTACGGGCTGTCCTCGAGCACCAGCAGCTCGCGCCTGTTGGCGATCTCGACCAGGTGCTGGCGGCGCGGCAGCGACATGGTGACCCCGGCCGGGTTCTGGAAGGTGGGCACCGTGTAGACGAACTTGGGCTTGCGGCCGTCGCGCTCCAGGCGGTCGAGGACGTCGTCGAGCCGGTCCACCTGCATCCCGTCGGCGTCGGTGTCGATCTGCACCACTTCGGCCTGGTACGACGAGAAGACGGGCACGGCGCCGGGGTACGTCGGTCCCTCCGCGATGACGACGTCGCCGGGATCGATCAGCGTCTTGGTGACCAGGTCGATCACCTGCTGGCCGCCGGTGGTGACGATCATGTCGTCGAGGTCCGCGCGCATGTCCTCGGCCGCCATCACCTCGGCGATGCAGCGCTTGGTCTCGACCAGGCCGTCGGTGGGGCCGTACTGAAGCGCGCGGGCGCACGACTCGGCCGCGATGCGGTTGGCGGCGGCGGCGAAGCTGTCGGGCGGGAAGCTGCCGGTCTCGGGCAGGCCGCCGGCGAGGGAGATGACCTCCGGGCGCTGGGTAATCGACATCATGTCCCGCATCGCGGAGGAGCGCCACACGCGCGTGCGCGAGGCGAACAGGCCCGCGTAACGCTCGAGGTCGCGCTTGGTCGAGCGCGGCTGCGCCATACGCGTCCATTCGCTCCCCGAGACGCCGCCCCTGCCCTTGTCCGGCGGGTGGTCGTCTATCGTCATCCGACACTGAGCCTACCGGGGGCGCAGCCTCCGCTCGAGCGCCCCGGTCCCCGTTTCCTCGGAGTAGCAGCGCCATCAGCCTCTTCCTCGACATCGGCCAGGGTGCCGGCCTCGCGGGCGCCACCGGCGTACGCCCGTTCCTCCCGCCGCTGCTGGCCGGCGCGCTCGCGCGCGGCGACATCGGCATCGACTTCGATGGGACCTCGTACGACTTCCTGGAGAAGCCCGTCTTCCTCGCCGCGGTGCTGGCGCTGGCGGTGGTCGGGACCGGAGCCGCATTCGCCTATCGCACCTATGTCGGCTCCCCCCGCAGCGGCGAGCCTCCGATCATCAAGGCCGACAACAGCCC
>JAXDJC010000071.1:0-10790 GCA_034663685.1 Thermoleophilaceae bacterium | reverse complement strand
ACGGCCTCGAGCGGGTCCACGCTGGTATGCGGATCCGGCTCGCGTGCGAGGGCGGCCAGGATGCGGCCGATGGCAGGCGCCGCACCGGGATCGGCGCCATGCCGCTCGAGCGCAGCGGCGATCTCGGAACCGCGTTTCACGTGAAACGGAGGACTGACGGCGGGTCGGCGCGTTTCACGTAAAACGGAGGGGCGGATGGCGGCCTGGCACGTTTCACGGGAGGGCGGATTGCGAACGGGCCTGTCTCACTCAGCGCGGCGACCGCCGGCGCGTTTCACGTGAAACGGCGAGCTCGGAAAAAGGGGTGTCCCGCACACCTGTGGAGGCGGCCGATGCATCGTCTTGATCGGGGGGCTCTCTGAGTGAGCGAAGCGAACGTACCCCCGAGAAAGATGATGCGTCGGCCGCACCGCGAGCGCAGCGAAGCTCGGCCGTTCTTTGAAGCAGCAGGACTACTCCCGTACAGGAGAAACGACCAGCCGCCGGTCGGGCTCGTCGCCCTCGCTGTGGGTCTGAACATCGGTGCGATCGCGCAGGTACGTGTGGACCAGCCGCCGCTCAGATGCGGTCATCGGCTCGAGCTCCACCGGCCGTCCGAAGTCCAGCGCGTCGGAAACGGCCCGGTCCGCCGCCCGGTGCAGAGCCGACTCGCGCCGCTCGCGGTAACCCGCGGCGTCGACGATCACCTGGCGCTCCGCGGCCCCGCCCTTGAAGGCCACCCGCAGGGCCAGATGCTGGAGCGCGTCGATCGTGCTCCCGTGCTTGCCGATCAGGATCCCGAGGTCGTCGCCGTTGACGGTCGCGCGGATCGCCTCGTCCGTTTCCTCGATGTCCACGCTCGCCCGCAGCCCGAGCTCCACCGCCACGCGCCCCACCACGGCACGCACGCGCTCGGCGGGCTCGTCCGGGAGGTCGCCATCGATCGACTCGACCCGCTCCGGGTCGATCGCTGCGCTCACGCGTGCGGGGCGGCCCTCCGCCTCGTCGCCCTCGTCGACCACCTCGAACTCGAGGTCGTCGGCGCTCACGCCCGGATGGCTCTGCTGGAGCTCCTTCATCGCGCTCCACTTCGCCTCGCCGAGCGTCGCGCCCTCGCCCTCCGCGCGCGCGGACTCGCTGCCTCCCTCGGACCCCATGCGCCGCATTCTGCCGAAAGCAGGCGAGTGTGGTCGGCCGACCGGCGGGCGCCGGTCAGCGGCGGCGGCCGGAGCGCTTCTTCTTCTTGCGCGGGGACCGCGGCGGGGGCTTGGCCGGCCCGCCGTTGCCGGCGCTCGGTCCCTTCCCGTCGCCCGAGCCCTTCGCCTTGCCCGAGGGGCTCTTCGGGGGGCTCTTCGCCGAACCCTTCGAGCTGCTCCCCGAGCGCGGCTTCGACCCACCTGGCGCAGCCTTCCCGTCGTCCTTCGAGCCGCCGCCGCCTGAGCCCTGGGCCGCGCGGTCGAGCATCGACTGCCAGCGGCCCTTGGGTTTCTCGTCCCCGCCGCCCGAGCTCGCCGAGGCGCCGCCTGCGCCACCCGCCGTGGCGGCGAGCGGCTCCGGTGGCGGCAGGAACTTGCGCACCGCCAGCTGCTGGCCGATCGTCCACAGGTTCGTGGTGATCCAGTACAGCAACAGGCCGGCCGGGAAGCTGATCACCACGAAGGTGAAGACGAACGGGAGCGCGAGCATCAACCGGCGCTGGTTCTTGTCCTGCGCGTTGATCATCGTCACGAGGCTCGAGCCGAGCTGCGTACCCACGTAGATCACGATCAGCACGACGAGCACGACGCCCGTCGCCTTGCTGGTCAGGTCAGGGATGAACAGGAACGACTTGCCGGTCTCGCGGACCTCGGTCTTGAAGGTGCCCTGACGCTGGAGGTAGTAGAGCGACAGGAAGAACGGCAGCTGGAGCAGCAGCGGGAGACACGACGACAGCGGGTTGAAGTTGTGCTCCGAGTAGAACTTCATCAACTCCTGCTGCTGGCGCTGCTTGTCGTCCTTGTAGCGCTCCTGGAGCTTCTTCATCTCGGGCGCGAGCCGCTGCATCTGCTGCATCCCGCGCACCTGCCGGTAGGTCAGCGGCAGAATCGCCAGCCTCACCGTGAGGGTGAGGGCGATGATCGACAGCCCCCAGCCGAATCCCACGTTGTCGTGGAAGAAGTGAAGGATCGTCTCGTTGAGACTGATCAGCGGCCTGAGCGGAGCGATTACGCCGAGCATCAGGCCTCCACCGGGGCACTGCCGGACCGGAACACGCGCTGGTCGTGGACGTGGTCGATTCCCCCGCGACTGAGCGGATTGCAGCGCATGACCCTCCATGCGGCGAGGATCGATCCGCGGATCACGCCGTACTCACGAACCGCCTCGACGGCGTACGCGGAACAGCTCGGGTAGTACCGGCAGCGCGGCGGAAGTGCGGGTGAGATGACCCTCCGGTAGAGGTGGAGGGGAAGCAGGACGAGCTCGCGGAGACGCCTCACGACGGCTCTCCCACCAGGCCGGCGCCCTCGAACAGCTCGCGCAGCGCGGACTCGACGGCCTGCTCGCCGCCCTCGGTGGCGAAGCTGGCCGCATCGGGGCGCGCCACCACCACGAAGTCGTGCTCCCCGGGCAGATCCGGGGCGAGTGTCCAGAACGCCTCGCGCAGGAGCCGCTTGACACGGTTGCGCTGGACGGCGCCGCCGACCTTCCGGCCGACCGAGACCCCGAGTCGCGGCTCCGACCCCGTGTCCGAGTTCGGGAACGCGTAGACCACGAGCTGCCGGCTCGCGTGCGAGCGGCCTTCTCGGAAGACCCGGTCGAATTCGGCGCTGCGTGACAGGCGCTGGCGCCTGCCGCGGCGCCTGCCGCCGCCGTGCGCCGCCGCCATCGCTAGGGAGTGAGCCGCCTCCGGCCCTTGTCGCGCCGGCGCTTGAGCATGTGGCGGCCGGCTCGCGTACGCATGCGCGCGCGGAACCCGTGGGTACGGGCGCGCTTGCGTTTCTTGGGCTGGTAGGTGCGCTTCATCGAGGGCAGCCCAAAAGGGCGCGGGAAGAGTCCGGAGCATAGCGACAGCCGCCCCGGAGCCGGCCTGTGCACAACCCATCGGCGCCAGGCCAAATCGGCCGTCCGACGCTTTTCATCGCGATTTGCGAGAACGCCCGGAAGGCGAGTCCCAGGGGTGTGAACATCGCGTTACACTGGCGCCTCCGAGGGTCCGCATACGCGCTCGTGGCGCCCCTCCCCCGTCGAATACTCACCTTTCTTCAGCCTCCCCGGAGGGCTGCCGCCGACCCGTGCTCACCGACCCCGAATCGCAGCCCGCGCCCGACCTGACAGCGGTCTGGGACGCGGTGCTCCGCGAACTGCGACCGGAGGTCACCGACGCGACCTTCCACATCTGGGTCCAGCCGCTCAGCGCGGCGGCCTGCACCGGCGGCACGCTCTTCGTGCGGGCTCCCGACCACATTCGCAGCTGGGTGGAGGAGCGCTTCCAGGGCCTCATCCGCCGCGCGGCCAAGCGGGCGGGCGTGGCGGCGGCGATCGAGGTGGTCGCCGAGGAGTGGAGCGCGCCGGAGGGCGGGGCGGCGGCGTCCCAACCAGCCCGGGCCCCAGCCGCCGAGCCCGATTCCGAGCTCGCCGGCCTCAACCCCCGCTACACCTTCGAGCAGTTCGTCATCTGCGACGGGAACCGGCTCGCACACGGGGCCGCGCTGGCCGTGGCCGAGCAGCCCGGGCAGACCTACAACCCGCTCTTCCTCCACGGCCCGCCCGGCCTCGGCAAGACGCACCTCCTGCACGCGATCGGCAACTACGTGCAGGAGTACGGGGCCGGCCTGCGGGTGCGCTACGCCACGGTCGACACGTTCACGGGCGACTTCGTGAGGGCGGTCCGCAGCGGCAACACGCGCGAGTTTCGAGCCCGCTTCCGCGACGCCGACGTGCTGCTCGTCGACGACGTCCAATTCCTCGCCGACAAGCTCAAGACCGAGGAGGAGTTCTTCCACACCTTCAACGCGCTCTACGAGGCCGGCAGCCAGCTCGTGATCACGAGCGACCGGGCGCCCCGTGACATCGGCGCCCTCGAGGCGCGGCTCCGCGAGCGCTTCGAGTGCGGGCTCGTGGCCAGCGTCGAGGCCCCGGACTTCGACGCGCGCATGGCGATCCTCGAGAAGCGCGCCCGGCTCGACGCCGTCGGTGGCGTTCCCGAGGAGACGCTCGCGCAGATCGCTCGCATGGTCACCACCAGCGTGCGCGCCCTCGAGGGCGCGCTGATCCGGGTGGTGGCCTACGCCTCGCTGCGCGGCGACGAGCCCGGTCCGGAGCTGGCAGCACGCGTGCTGGGAACGCTGTACGGCTCGAGCTCCCACGAGGGCCGCGCCTCCACCCTGGCCGAGATCCAGGCCGCGGCGGCCGGGGCCCTAGACGTCGCCCCCGAGTTGCTCATCGCCCACGACCGCCGGCCGAAGGTGGCCCTCGCCAGGCAGGTGGCCATGTACCTCGCGCGCGAGATGACGGAGGAGAGCCTCCCGGCGATCGGGCGTCACTTCGGCGGCCGCAACCACTCGACCGTGCTGCACGCCCACCGACGCGTCACCGGCGATATCGAGAGCCGCGACGAGACCCGTCAGGCTGTCGACAGGACCCGGCGTGCGCTCGGGGGCCGCGCTGCCGACCGGAGCTGATGGAAGAATCGACAGCTTCCCGGCAGGGCTGACTTCGCTCTGCCAGCGGGATCCGTAACGTCAGTGAACATGCACACAGCACCCATAACAACCAGAGAAGGCAGTTCAAGCCGATGAAGCTGTCGATTGGTAAGGAGCAGCTGCTCTCCGCGCTCGGCGTCGCAGCCCGGGGCGCCTCCACCCGCAGCGCCATCCAAACGCTCGCCGGCGTGATGATCCGGGCGGCTGACGGCAAGGTCGAGCTCCAGGCCACCGACATGGAGCTGGGCGTGCGGGTGTCCGTGGACGTGGCACCGGAGCTCGACGGCGTCGTCGTGGTCCCCGCTCGCCTTCTGCTGGACGTCGTCCGGTCGCTTCCCAAGGACGAGGTCACGCTGGAGTACCGCTCGTCGCAGGGCGATGTGGAGGTGGTCTCCGGCCCGGCGCGCTTCCACCTGCGCACCCTTCCCGCCGACGAGTTCCCCAACCTTCCCGAGATCGGCGACGCCCCAGTGGTGCGGGTCCCGGCCCAGGCGTTCGTCGAGACCGTCAACCGCGTGGCCCGAGCCGCCTCGCGCGACGAGACGCGCCCGCACCTCACCGGCGTGCTCGTCTCCGCCGCGGACAAGGAGCTGCGGATGGTCGCCACCGACTCGTATCGCCTGAGCGTGAAGGAGACCACGCTCACCGACGCCCTCGACGGCACCCTCGAGGCCAACGTGCCGGCCCGCACGCTCCAGGAGCTGAGCAGGGTGGCGGGCGCCGAGGCCGGTGGCCAGATCGAGATCGCCTCGCTCGAGCACCAGGTGGTGTTCCGGGTCGGCCCGGTCACGCTGTCGTCGAGGCTGGTCGAGGGGCGCTTCCCGAACTACAAGCAGCTCCTGCCCGAGACCTTCGAGCACGAGCTGCGGGTGAATGGGGCGGAGCTGGTGGAGGTGGTCCGCCGCATCAGCCTGCTGGCGCAGAAGAACGCGCCGCTGCGGATGAAGTTCACGGACGGCCAGCTCGAGATCTCGGCCCAGACACCGGACATCGGCGAGGCCAGCGAGTCGCTTCCGATCCCGTTCAAGGGCGAGGGGCTGGAGATCGGCTTCAACCCGGACTTCCTCCGTGAGGGACTCGAGAGCGTGGATGCCGAGGAGCTGATCCTGAAGCTGATCAGCCCGCTGCGGCCGGGGCTGATCGAGTCGGGTGGCGACAACGAGAACGGCTCGTTCCTGTATCTCGTCATGCCGATTCGCCTGAACGTGTGATGGCTGCGAACCGTCGGATTCCGGCGTCCTCGGTCGCGGACGTGCGTTGCACTGTCCGCTCCCTGCGTCCTTGGACTCCTCGGTTCTCGCAACACGTTGAGCCAAATCAACGTCGTCCCTGATGGTCGTCACCCGTCTCGCCGTCCGGGACTTCCGCAACTACGAGCGTGCGGAGGTCGATCTCGGGCCGGGGCTGAACGTGGTCGCCGGGGCCAACGGCGCCGGCAAGACCAACCTGCTCGAGGCGCTGTACGTGGGCCTCACCGCCCGGTCGTGCCGCACCTCGAACGAGCGCGAGCTCGTGCGCATCGGGGCCCAGGTCGCGCGGGTGGAGCTCGGCGTGGACGCGCCCGACGGCGCGCACGTGCTCGAGGTGGGTATCGCGCCAGGGGACGAGAAGCGCGTGCGCGTGGACGGAGCGCCGCCGGCCCGCGGCGTGGACCCTCCGCGGCCGCTCGCGGCGGTGTTCCTGCCGGACCGGCTCGAGCTCGTGAAGGGACCGCCGGCGCTGCGGCGCGCCCACCTCGATCAGGTGGTCGCCGCCCTCTGGCCGGCCCGCGTGGCCACGCGGTCGGCCTACACGCGGGCGCTTGCGCAGCGCAACGCGCTGATTGCCCGCGTGCGCGCCGGGGCGGCGTCCGCCGATCAGCTCGACACCTGGGACGCCGAGCTGGCCCGCCACGGCATCGCGCTGATGGCCGACCGGGCTGCGACGATCGAGCTGGTCGCACCCTCGTTCGCGGCGCGCGCCGAGGAGCTGGGCCTGCCCGAGAAGGCCGGCCTGCGCTACACGCCGCGCTCACGCGCCGGCGACGCCGATGGCCTCCGGGCGGAGCTGGCCGAGCGCCGCGGCTCCGACCTCGACCGCGGCTTCACCACACACGGCCCGCATCGCGACGATCTCGCGCTCGTGCACGGCGGCCGCGCTCTGCGCACGCTCGGGTCGCAGGGCCAGCAGCGCCTCGGCCTCCTCGCGCTCCTGTTCGGCGAGCGCGACGCGCTGGCCGCCCGCGGCACGCCGCCCCTGATGCTGCTCGACGACGTGATGTCGGAGCTCGACGCCGCGCGTCGCGAGCGCCTGTCGGACCTGGTGCGCGCCGACGGGCAGGCGCTGATCACGACCACCGACGCCGACCACGTGCCGGGCTCGGATGCCGGCGAGGTGGCGCTTTTCCAAGTGGCGGCCGGAACCGCCGTGCGCGCGGGCGAGGCCATCGGCCCCGCGGCATGAGGCGGCGCGCTCCGAGGCCGATCGGGGAGGCCCTGGCGGCCGTGGTCGAGGACCTCGCGCCAGCCACCACGCTCGCACGCGTTCAGCGCGTCTGGTCGACGGTCGCCGGCGAGGCAATCGCGGCCGACGCCGAGCCCGTCGGCGAGCGCGCGGGCGTGCTCAGCGTGAGCTGCCGCTCGGCCGTCTGGGCGCACGAGCTCGACCTCATGGCCACCGAGTTGGTGGACCGTCTGAACGCCGCCCTCGGCGCCCCCGGGGACCCGCCGCCGCTGCGCTCGCTGCGGGTGTCGGTGGGGGGCACGCGGGCCCGCCGCACGCGCACGTGACACTCCCGTTTCCATAACAACCGATTTTGTTGCGATTTGCGGGCCTTTTGTAACACTCGCGGGGCCGGTTCCGACCTCGGGCGCTGCTATCCTTAAGACCTAGATCGGGGAGCCCCGAGCCGTGCCGGAGAACCGGCCGGAGTCGGGGTTCTCGTCGCGTAGAGAGACCGTCTCGCGCGCAGCCGCGCGAGCCCAACGAAAAGAGAGTTTTGGCGAAGAAGTCCTCCAAGGACGGATCGTCCTACGGGGCCAAGGACATCACCGTCCTCGAAGGCCTCGAGGCGGTCCGCAAGCGCCCCGGCATGTACATCGGCTCCACGGGCACGCGCGGCCTGCACCACCTCATCTACGAGGTCATGGACAACTCGGTCGACGAGGCGCTCGCCGGCGAGTGCGACCACGTCGAGATCACGATCCATCCGGACAACGGCGTCACGGTGACCGACAACGGCCGCGGCATCCCGGTGGACATGCACGAGAAGGAGCAGCGCCCTGCGGCCGAGGTCGTGCTCACCGTGCTGCACGCCGGCGGCAAGTTCGGAGACGGCGGCGGCTACAAGGTGTCGGGCGGCCTGCACGGCGTGGGCGTGTCCGTGGTCAACGCGCTCACCGAGAAGCTGGAGCTCACGATCTGGCGCGACGGTCACGAGTGGACGCAGCTGTATGAGCGCGGCGCCCCGCAGACCGAGCTCAAGAAGGGCCCGAAGAGCGACCGCCACGGCACCAGCATCACCTTCCTGCCCGACCTCGAGATCTTCGAGACGATCGACTACGAGCGCGCCACGCTCGAGCAGCGCTTCCGCGAGATGGCGTTCCTCACCAAGGGGCTGCGGATCGACTTCGAGGACGAGCGCGGCGAGAGCTTCAGGACGAGCTTCAAGTACGACGGCGGCATCCGCGACTTCGTCAGCTACCTGCACTCGCAGGGCACCAAGGACCCGCTCCACAACAAGATCGCCTACCTCGAGGACTCCACCGGCGTGGGCGACGTAGAGGTCGCGCTCCAGTGGAACAACTCCTACCAGGAGTCGCTCCTCTCGTTCGCCAACAACATCAACACGCACGAGGGCGGCACGCACCTGTCCGGCTTCCGCTCGGCGCTCACGCGCACGCTCAACGCGTACGCGCGGCAGATCGGCGAGCTCAAGGAGAAGGACGACAACCTCCAGGGCGAGGACGTGCGCGAGGGGCTCACGGCGATCATCTCGGTCAAGGTCCAGGAGCCCCAGTTCGAGGGCCAGACCAAGACCAAGCTCGGCAACCCGCCGGTCGAGGGCTTCGTGCAGCAGGCCGTGAACAAGGGGCTCGCGGAGTTCCTCGAGGAGAACCCGCAGGACGCGCGCCAGGTGATCAAGAAGGCCGTGTCGGCTTCACGTGCGCGCGAGGCGGCTCGCAAGGCGCGCGACCTCACGCGCCGCAAGTCCGCGCTCGAGAACAGCACGCTGCCGGGCAAGCTCGCCGACTGCTCGGTGCGCGATCCCGCGCTGGCCGAGATCTTCGTGGTCGAGGGCGACTCCGCAGGCGGCTCGGCCAAGCAGGGGCGCGACCGGAACACGCAGGCGGTGCTCCCGCTGCGCGGCAAGATCATCAACGCGGAGAAGAACCGGATCGACAAGGTCCTCTCGAACCAGGAGATCCAGGCCATGATCACGGCGATCGGCACCGGGATCCGCGAGGAGTTCGACATCGAGAAGGCCCGCTACCACAAGGTGATCGTCATGTGCGACGCCGACGTGGACGGCGCGCACATCCGCACGCTCATCCTCACGTTCCTGTTCCGCGAGATGCCGGACCTGATCGAGGCCGGCTACGTCTACCTCGCCAAGGCGCCGCTCTACAAGGTCAAGTCGGGCAAGACCGAGCTCTACATCGAGCGCGAGTCGGACCTCGAGGAGTTCCTGCTGCGCGACAAGCTCGAGCGGATCGAGCTGGTCGACCGCAACGGGCAGCAGTTCAAGCTCACGCAGGCCCGCTGGCAGAAGTACGGGCGCCTGCTCAAGCAGTACGAGGGCTGGGCGTCGTCGCTCCGGGCCGAGTACGGCTACGACACGATCACCTTCCTCGAGGAGTCGCAGATACTCGACGAGGGGGCCAACAGCGGCGCCAGCGTGGTCGAGCTGGTCAGCAAGGCGGACCCGGAGGGCGAGCCCTACGAGACCGAGCTGATCTCCGAGGACGACATCGAGCTGCGCGTGCGCGTGGTCGAGCGCTCGACCGGCTCGGCCGGCACCTACCGGCTGCGAAAGGCCATGTTCGAGGACGGCGAGTACCGCGGCTTCGTGCGCGTGCACGGCGACCTGCGCGCGCTCGCCGGCACGCCGCCATTCACGGTTCGGCTCGGCAAGAAGGAGGAGAAGGCGCTCTCGTTCGAGGACCTGCGCCGCGCGGTGCTCGACGTGGCCAAGGAGGGCGTGCACATGCAGCGCTTCAAGGGCCTCGGCGAGATGAACGCCGATCAGCTCTTCGACACCACGATGGACCCCTCGCAGCGCACGCTCCAGCAGGTCACGGTCGACGACGCGAGCGCCGCCGACCAGATCTTCTCGATGCTGATGGGGGACAAGGTGGAGCCGCGCAGGCTGTTCATCGAGGCCAACGCGAGGGATGTGGCGAACCTCGATGTGTAAGCACCTCGATATGGCCTCCGAAAACCAAGCCAATCAAGGACGCAGGGTTGAGGGCGTACGTCAGTACGGCGAAACCCGAGGACGCCGAGTGGCGCCGGTTTGCAGGAGGCGGGGCTAGTGGCCACGGCAGACCAACTATCAGGAGGGAACATCGAGCCGCGGCTGCTCGAGGACGAGATGCGCTCGTCCTACCTCGACTACGCGATGAGCGTGATCGTCGGGCGTGCGCTGCCCGACGTGCGCGACGGTCTCAAGCCGGTGCACCGCCGGGTGCTGTACGCGATGCAGCTCGCCGGCCTGCAGCCCAACCGCCCGTACCGCAAGTGCGCGCGCGTGGTGGGCGACGTGATGGGCTCGTTCCACCCGCACGGCGATCAGGCGATCTACGACACGCTGGTGCGTCTCGCGCAGGACTTCGCCCAGCGCTATCCGCTAGTGGACGGCCAGGGCAACTTCGGCTCGGTCGACAACGACCCGCCGGCCGCCCAGCGCTACACGGAGGCGCGGCTCGCACCGCTGGCCACCGAGATGCTGCGCGACATCGACGCCGACACCGTCGACTTCGGGCCCAACTACGACGAGTCGCAGATGGAGCCGCTCGTCCTGCCGGCTCGCTACCCGAACCTGCTTGTCAACGGCTCGGCCGGCATCGCCGTCGGCATGGCCACCAACATCCCGCCGCACAACCTGCGCGAGACGATCGACGCCACGATCGCCTACATCGACGATCCGGA
>JAXDJC010000046.1:0-17605 GCA_034663685.1 Thermoleophilaceae bacterium | reverse complement strand
GAGTCGCCGCTGACCGGGCCGGGCGCGGGCGGCTTCATGCTGGTGCACACGGCCGGCGGCGAGGACCACCTGCTGGACTTCTTCGTGGCCGCGCCGGGGCGCGACCTCGAGGCCGGCGCCGAGCCGGCCGCGCTGGTGCCGGTCGACGTGCACTTCTCGGACGAGGCCGTTCAGGTGTTCAACGTGGGCCCGTCGTCGTGCGGGGTCCATGGCACGCCGGTGGGGCTCGCGCAGGCGCTGCGCCGCTTCGGCACGCTCTCGCTCGGCGACCTCACCGGCGAGCCCGCGCGGGTGGCGCGCGAGGGCCACGAGCTCACCCCGATAGAGGGCGAGTTCATGGAGGTGCTGGGGCCGATCCTCACCTCCACGCCCGAGGTGGCCGCGATCTACGCGCCCGGGGGCCGCGTGATCACCACCGGCGAGGTGCTGCGGCTGCCCGAGCTCGCCGACCTGCTCGACCGGCTCGGCGCCGAGGGGCCGGGGTTCCTCTACTCCGGCGACGTGGGTGCGGCCTGCAGCGACTGGGTGCTGGAGCGCGGCGGCCTGCTCACGCGGCAGGACCTGCGCTCCTACCAGGTGGTGGAGCGCGAGCCGGCGCGCGCCCGCTACCGCGGCCGCGAGATCCTGACCAACCCGCCGCCGTCCTCGGGCGGGATCCTGATCGCGTACTCGCTCGGCCTGCTGGAACGCGCCGGCGGCCGCGTGACCGTGCGGAGGCTCGTTGAGGTGATGGACGAGGCCAACCGCGCGCGAACCGACGACTTCGTGCACGGGCTCCACTCCGAGGGCTACCTGGAGCGCTTCCTCGCCAAGGAGGCGCTCGAGAAGGCGGCGTCGCGGCTGGGCTCCACGACCCACGTCGCCGTGCTCGACGACGAGGGCCGCTGCGCCAGCGTGACCTGCTCGAACGGCTCCTGCTCCGGCGTGGTGGTGCCCGGCACGGGGATGCACCTCAACAACATGCTGGGTGAGGAGGACCTCAACCCGCTGGGCTTCCACCGCCACACGCCCGGGCGCCGGATCCCGAGCATGATGGCGCCCACGGTGGTGCTCCAGGACGGGAGGGCGCAGATGGCGCTGGGCTCCGCGGGCTCCAACCGCATCCGCTCGGCCATCCTCCAGACGACCCTGGGCGTGATCGACGACGACCTGACGGCCCAGGAGGCGGTCGATCGCCCGCGCGTGCACTGGGAGGGACGAGCCGTGGAGGCCGAGCCGGGCATCGACGAGGACGAGCTGGCCGCGCTCGAGCGCGAGGGCCGCCCCGTGATCCGGTTCTCCGACCGCTCGCTCTACTTCGGCGGGGTGCAGGCCGTGGCGCGCGACTTCGAGACCGGCGCGCTGAGCGGCGGCGGCGACCCGCGCCGCGGCGGGGCAGCCGTGGTGGTGCGTTAACCGGTCCCCTTCCCCAGCCGGTGCTCGCTCCAGCCCTCGCGGACCAGCTCGGAGTAGGAATGACCCGAGGCCGCCGCCCAGGCCGCCAGGTCGATCGGCGCCTCGCGGTCCGTCGTCAGCACCAGGAGCTCCTGGCCCGGCGACAGAGAGGCCATCGCGCGCCTGGCCATCGTCAGCGGAAGCGGGCAGGCCAGCCCCCGGGCGTCCACGGTCGTCACAATCGGATTGTGACCGCCGCGATCATCTCGACCTCGGAGCCCGAGCGCCTGTACTCGGGCCTCTCGGTGCTGGTCTCGACCGCCGTCGACGGCGAGGACTGCGCCGCGCTCCTGGCGTTCAGCGGGCTGGCGCTCTTCCTCGATCCGGATCTGCCCCGCCTGGCGCAGGAGCCCGAGCGGGCACCGGCGATCGGCTGGGGCGGCAGAGAGACATTCGGCCGGTCGCTGGGGGAGTTGCGCGACACCGCACTCGAGCTGGACAACCTGAAGCTGTACGCCTGCTCGGCATCGGTCGAGACGATGGCGATCGAGGTAACGCGCCTCGACGGCGTGATCTCCACTCCCCGCTTCCTCCGTGATGCCGCCGGCGAGCGGCTTCTGTTCGTGTGAGGCGGGCAATCGCGCTGGCGGCGGCGATCGCGGTGGTGGCGGGCTGCGGCAACCCCGGGGGCGACCTGATCGCCATCGAGGAGCACGGCGGCCCCGCGGGAGCCCAGCGCCTCGTGGTGACCGACGACGGCCGCGGCAGCTGCAACGGCGGCGAGCTGAAGCGACTCCCGAGCGAACGCCTGCTCGAGGCCCGCGAGGCCGAGCGCAATCTCCAGGGCCTCCCTGGCAAGGACCGCCTGGACTTCGGCCGGCTCCCCGGCCGCACGATCTACACGGCGCGGATGCGCGGCGCGGAGGTCACCTGGTCGGAGGGCGCGCGCCAGCCGCCGGTGCTGCCGAAGACGACGCTGCTCGCGCTCAAGCTGCGGAACGAGCTCTGCCCCGCCATCGCCGGCGCGGCTCCCTAGAACCGCACCTTGCCGTTCGACTTGGCGCGCTCCTGCGCCTCGTCGGCGTTCTCGATCCGGTGGAGGGCGGTTGCGAACAGGTCGCCCACGGTCTTAAGCCGCGCGTCCTCCGAGCGCTCCTCGAGCAGCGCCTGCTTGGGCGCGTCGGCCAGCTCGATCGTGGCGGCCATGCCGTAGGCGGTGAGCCCGTCCAGCTCGTCCACGCCGGGGCGCTCGTCGGTGATGGTCTCCACGAGGTCGGCGTACGCGCCGCGCGCCTCGGCCGCCAGCAGCTCGTCGCCCTCGTCGGTGTCGTCGAGGAACTCCACGTCGCCGGCGGGATAGGGCAGGTCCTCGATCTTGCGCAGCAGCCGGAACGGCCGGCAGCCCTGCACGAGGATGTTCATGCGGCCGTCCTCGAGCTGGTCCAGCACCTCGGCCACGCGCGCGCTGCAACCGATCTCCTTGAGCCCGTCGTCGGAGAGCCAGACGATGCCGAACTCGGTCTCCTGCTCCACGCATTGCCCGATCATCAGCTTGTACCGGTCCTCGAAGATGTGCAAAGGCACGATCTCCGTAGGGAGCAGCACGATGCCGAGCGGGAACAGGGGGAAGCGTTCCTCCACGAGGGCCATACGTGGAGCCTACGCACGCCGGGTCACATCGTGGCGTCGAACTCCAGGATCATGACCGAGACGCGGTCGTTGTAGTCGGTGTACGTGTTGGCCTCCCCGATCAGGGTGAGCTCGTGACTCCCGGGCGTGACCCCGGTCACGACCAGGTCGTTCGAGACCATCGCCATGTGCGTCTCCGCCGGGTTGGCGAAGATCTCGGTGAACCCCACGGACGTGCCGTCGATCTGGATGCCGATCATGAGCGGCAGGCCCGGGTTGGTGGTCCAGGCCGACACGTTCGTGCGGATCAGGAGCGTGCCGCCGCCCGCCTGGAACTGAGACGCGGCCACGGTTCCGCCCTCGCCCGTCTGGGTCTGCGCGGTCGCGTTCTGGAGCTGGTTCTGCATCGGAAGGCGCCGGGGGCTGGTGCCGTCGCCCAGCCACTCCACGATCGCCAGGTGCGCGGTGTCCCCGCCGTCGGTGGACGTGAGGCCGTCGGCGTTGAACAGCACCTCGTGAAGCCCGCGATTCGCGGCCGAGTACACGTAGTCCGTGGCCACCATCGACATGTGCTGGTTGGCGTTGTTGGCGAAGACCTCGAGCCTCGCGGGATCGCCGCCGTCCACCGGCGTGAAGCCGGTGATGCAGGTGGCGGCCTGCGTCACCCAGCCTGACGCACACGCACTGATGAGCAGCGGGCCGCCCTCGGTCTCGACCAGCCCCTTGAAGAGGGTCTGGCCGGTGCCCTGCGGACAGGGGGCGTCCACGCTGAAGCGAGCCGCCACGTCGTCGCCGATCTGCCACACCGTCACGCACGCGCGGTCGTTCTCGTCCGTGACGGTCGTGGGCCCAGCCTCGAGGGCGATCGTGTGCTGGCCGGCCGGGACGCTCTCGCAGAGCACCCACGTGTGCCCGAGCGACATGTGCATCTGGCCCTCGTTCGCGTAGATCGAGAGGTTTCCGTCGGCGGGCTGGTCATCGAGCCAGACCTGCATCGAGATCTGGCCCGGCGCCTGCGACCAGGCTGAGGCGGAGACGCCGATGAGGACGTCGCCCCCGCTCAATTCGACCGGAGCCTTGACGACGAAGCCGTCGCCCGACTGCGCCGGCAGTACAGCATTATTGATTGGTTGAGAAATCGTGCTTGGTGGCATGGCGCGACGCTAACCGGGTTCACCCCCAAGAGCAAGGGCCCGCAGCGAAAGTGTCCCGTGCCGGGTCTAGCCGGCGATGCTGGACCAGCGCGAGGCGCTCGAGCGGTACGGGTCCGCGGCGGTGGCCTGAGGCTCCTGCGGCGCCCGTGCGGAGATCAGGAGGTTGTAGAAGATCGCCGAGGGCAGCCGTCCCTCCAGCACCCGCGCGTCGACCTGCTTGAGGCCGAGGTAGCCGAAGTACGCGTAGCGGATCCAGGCCATCGGCACGTCGCCGGGCTCGGCGGTGGACTCGAGCGTGCGGTTCATCCAGCCGAACAGGCCCGCCACCAGCTCCTCGCCGGTCACGCGCACGTTGGTGAAGCCCGCGCCCTCGGCCAGCTCCTCGAGCTGTCCGGGCGTGAACGCGTGCACGTCCACCACGTGCTCGAGCCGGTGGTCGCGCTCCTCGCCCTCGGTGGCCGGCAGCGGGCGCTCGCGGGCGCCCACCAGCCGCCGCCAGACCGGAGCGATCGCCAGCGCCGCGCGCTTGGGCACGCCGGCGATCCGGTCGCCGTGACGCGAGGGCTCGCCGCAGAACACCATCCGCCCGCCCGGGCGCAGCACGCGCCGGAACTCGTCGAACGCGGCGCCCAGGTCGGGCAGGTGGTGCAGCACAGCGTGGCCGAAGACCAGGTCGAACGAGTCGTCGGGGAAGGGGAGCGTGTCGGCCTCGCACTGCGCCGTGGCCACCCTCAGGCCGAGCCTGGCCGCCGATCCCTCCAGTTGGCGGAGCATGCCGAGCGAGATGTCGGTGGCCACGGCCTCGTCCACCATCCCGGCGCGCAGCAGGTTGAGCGAGAAGTAGCCGGTGCCGGCGCCGATCTCGAGCGACCGGCCGAAGCGCTCGTCCCCGCCGAGCGCGTGGCGCATCTTGGCGAGCACCTGGGCGCGGCCGTCCGGACCGTACGAGATCCCCCACTTGGCGTCGTAGTCCGCGGCCGCCACATCGTGGTAGCGGGTGTTGACCTCGCGGATCTCGTCGGGAGAGTGGTCCGGCACAGCGGGCGACGATATCGTCGCGCCGGCCTTGTCCGTGCTGGAGAGCCACACGCAACAGGGCCAGCCTCCGGGGGTCCCACCGCTCAGCCTCACGGGCGAGCGGACGCTCCCTGACGTGCCGGCCGAGAACTACTGGTACCGCCGGCATCTGGCGGTCTACCGGTGGATCGCCGAGCGCTGTCGCGGCCTGGAGGTGGTGGACCTGGCCTGCGGCGAGGGCTACGGCACCGCCGTGCTGGCCGAGCGCGCCGTGCGCGCCACCGGCGTGGACGCCAACCCGGAGGCCCACGAGCACGCCCGCCTCAAGTACACGCGCCCCGGCGTGAGCTTCGTGCGCGACCTGGTCGAGTCGTACTCGGAGCCGTGCGACGCCGTGGTCTTCCTCCAGACGATCGAGCACGTGCAGGACCCGAAGGCGGTGCTCGACCACCTCCGCTCGATCCTCCGTCCGGGCGGCATCGCGTACGTGTCCACGCCCAACGTGCTCACCCTCGCCCCGCCCGGCGCGGAGAAGTCCGCCAACCCCTGGCACGTGAAGGAGTACCGCGCCGCGGAGTTCCGCGAGCTGTGCGAGTCGAGCTTCGAGCAGGTGGAGCTGCTCGGCCTCTTCCACGCGCGCAAGCTCCGGGTCCACGAGCTGGCGATCGGGGCCGGCTGGGACAGCCTCCACCCGCGCCTCGGGATCACCAAGCCGTTCTACGAGTGGTTCACGCCGGCCATCTCCGAGCAGGACTTCGCGCTGCGGCCCGGCCCGCTCGACGGCGCGCTCGACTTCCTCGCGGTGCTGCGATGAGCCCGGCCGCCGGCGCGCGCGATCGCGGCGAGCTGGCGCTGGTGCTCCACAGCCACATGCCGTACGTGGAGGGCTTCGGCACCTGGCCGTTCGGCGAGGAATGGCTCTGGGAGGCGCTCACGACCGTGTACCTGCCGGTGCTCGACGTGCTCGTGCACGCCCCGGTCACGCTCAGCCTCACGCCGGTGCTGCTCGACCAGCTCGAGGCGCTCGAGGGCGAGGCCGGCGAGCGCTACCTGCGCTTCCTCGACGACGTGCGGGCCCCGATCCACGCCGAGGACGCCCGCGGGCTGGACGAGGGCGGGGCCCTGGACGAGGCCAACGAGGTGCGCCGCGCCGCGGCCGACTACCGCAACGGCGCGAGCCGCTTCCGCGAGCTGCACGGCCGCCTGGTGGGCGCCTTCAGCGAGCTCGACCGCATCTCGCCACTCGAGCTGTGGACCAGCTCCGCCACGCACTCGGTGCTCCCGCTGCTGGCCACCGACGCCGGCCTCGGCCTGCAGGTGAGCACGGGCGTGCGCTCGCACGAGCGCCGCTTCGACTCCTGGAGCGGCGGCTTCTGGCTGCCCGAGTGCGCCTACCGCGAGGGCCTGGAGCGCGACCTCGCCGAGCACGGCGTTCGCGCCTTCTGCGTGGACCAGACCGACGCCCTCGGGCTCGGCTCGCTCGACCACCTGGAGCCGATCGCCACCACCGCGGGCCCGGTCGCGGTGCCGATCGACTGGCAGCTCACGTCGCTCGTGTGGGACGCCTCGGGCTACCCGGCCAACCCGGCCTACCGCGACTACCACGGGCGGACCACGCACGACCTGCGCCCGTGGGACAACGGCGGCCGGCCCTACCGCCACCTCGAGGCGCTGGTGCTGGCCCGTCGGCACGCGCGCGAGTTCGTGGCGCACGCCGCCCTGCGGCTCGACGACTACCGCGCCGAACGCGGCCGCCCCGGCCTGCTCTGCTGCGCGCTCGACACCGAGCTGCTCGGGCACTGGTGGTACGAGGGCCTGGCCTGGCTCTCGTTCGTGCTCGACGAGGCGCGGCTCCAGGGCGTGCCGCTGGCCACGCTGCCGGACGCTCTGGAGCGGATCGAGCCGGTGGAGCGGGCGATCGCCCCCTCGAGCTGGGGCAAGCCCAAGGACCTGACCACCTGGGACTCGCCGCGCGTGGCCGACATCGCGTTCGCCGCCCGCCGCGGTGAGCTGGAGACGGTGGCGGCGGCGGCGCAGGCGCGCGACCGCGGGCCGGCGCTCCAGCGCGCGGTGCGCGAGCTGCTGGCGCTCCAGGCCAGCGATTGGGCCTTTCAGGTGACCCACGACCTCGCCTCCGACTACCCCCGCCACCGTGTGGAATCGCACGCCCGCGAGCTGGACGCTGCGCTCGCCGCTCTGAAAGACTCCAGCGCGCCACCCGACCCCGCAGTGCGCAATCTCGCGCCGGAGGTCGACCTTGCTCCGCTCTTCGCAACCTGATCGCCCGATGGCCCTCCGATGACCGACACGCGCGTGCTGATCCTCTCCTGGGAGTACCCGCCGCTGATCGAGGGCGGGCTGGCCCGCCACGTGCGCAAGCTGGCCGAGAACCTCGTGCGCCAGGGGGTCGAGGTCCATGTCCTGACCCGCGGGCACGAGGAGTCGCCCGCCGAGCAGGAGCTGCGCGGGGTGATGGTGCACCGCGTGCGCGAGCCAGAGCGCCCGCGCGAGCTGGGCGAGTTCGTCACGTGGGTGGAGCACATGAACGCCGACATGCTCGCCGCGGGCGTGGAGCTGGGCGACCGCTACAACTTCGACGTGGTGCACGGGCACGACTGGCTCGTGGCCGTGGCCGGCGACCACCTGGCGCGCCGCTTCCGCTGCCCGCTCGCCGTCACGATCCACGCCACGGAGTACGGCCGCCACCAGGGCTGGGTGGACAAGCACCCGCAGTCGCACATCCACGGCGTGGAGCGCTGGATGGCCAACCGCGCCGACCGGGTGATCACCTGCTCGGCATACATGCGCGAGCACGTGGCCGACATCTACGGCCTCGAGGAGGACCGGATCACGGTGATCCCCAACGGGATCGACCCGAGCGACCTCGTGCCGGTCGAGGACCTCGACGCGCTGCGCGCCCGCTTCGCGGCGCCGGACGAGCGCCTGGTGCTGCTGGTGGGGCGGCTCGTGTACGAGAAGGGCTTCCAGCTCGCCCTCGAGGCCCTGCCCGGGCTGGTGGAGCGCGTGGGCAACGTGCGCTTCATCGTGGCCGGCTCCGGCACGCACGAGGAGGAGCTGCGCGCCCAGGCCACCGACCTCGGCCTCGACGAGCACGGCACCTTCCTCGGCTGGATCGGCGACGACGTGCTGCACTCGCTCTACCGGATCGCCGACCTCACGGTGGTCCCGTCGATCTACGAGCCGTTCGGGCTGGTGGCGCTCGAGGCGATGGCATCCGGCTGCCCCTGCCTCGTGGCCGACACCGGCGGGCTGCGCGAGGTGGTGCCCAACGACGAGGTGGGGCTGCGCTTCCGATCGCGCGACCCCGAGTCGCTCGGCCGGATGGCCGAGCGGCTGCTCACCGACGGCGAGCTGCGCGACCGCCTGATCGCGGAGGCCTCCGAGCACGTGCTCACGTTCGACTGGGCGGACGTGGCCGAGCAGGTCGGCAAGCTCTACGCCGACCTGGCGGGCGAGCGCTCACCCGCCCGCTGAGCGCTTCGTAGGATCGAGCCCTCGATGAGAGGGCTCGCGTCATTCGTCACCGGCCGCCGGACCAAGTGGATCGTCCCGGTCCTGTGGCTGCTGCTGGTCTTCGGCCTGGCGCCGCTGGGCGCCAAGCTCAAGGACACGGTCGACGACCGCTTCGAGAGCTTCCTCCCGAAGAAGGCCGAGTCGACCACGGTGGCCAAGCTCCAGCGCGAGCGCTTTCGCAGCGGCCAGACCGCGGGCGGGATCGTGGTGTACCGGCGCGCGGGCGGGCTCACGGCCGCCGACCGGGCCAGGATCGCCTCCGATGCGCGGCGCGCCGCGTCCCAGCTCAAGCTCAAGGGGCCGCCGATCGTGCCGTTCCAGCGCGGCTCACCCAAGCAGCTGGTCTCAGCGGACCACGAGCTGGCGTACTCGCTGCTGAGCTTCGAGAACAACTTCAAGACGCTCGGGAAGGAGGGCAAGAAGCTGCGCGGGATCGTCGGCCACGGCGGGGGCGGGCTGGAGGTCTACGTCACCGGCCGCGTCGGGTTCAGCGCCGACTTCGAGGAGATCTTCGGGTCGGTCGACACCAAGCTGCTGTTCGCCACCGTGCTGCTGGTGCTCGTGCTGCTCGGCGCGATCTACCGGGCGCCGCTCATCGCGATCGCGCCGCTGCTCGTGGTCGGCTTCGCCTACACGGTCGCCCAGGGCCTGATCTACCTGTACGTGAAGTCCGGCGCCACCGTGAACAGCAACGGCACGCAGATCCTGGTGGTGCTGATGTTCGGGGTGGGGACCGACTACTGCCTGCTGCTCGTGTCGCGCTACCGCGAGGAGCTGCGCTCGACCGAGGACAAGCACGAGGCGATGGCCAACGCGCTCACCCGCACGGGGCCCGCGATCCTGGCCAGCGGCCTGACCGTGGCGCTCACGATGCTCACCCTGCTCGTGGCCCACACGGGCTCGGTGCACTCGCTCGGGCCGGTGGCGGCGATCGGCGTCACGTCCGTGCTGCTCGCGGCGGTCACGCTGCTTCCGGCGCTGCTCACGATCTTCGGCCGGACGGGCTTCTGGCCGCGCCGGCGGATCGTGGCGTTCGACCCGGACCACGCGATCGTGGAGCGCGCCGGCCTCTGGCGCCGCTTCGGCGACCGGATCCTCAAGCGGCCGGGCCTGGCGCTCGGGGCGACGGCCGCGATCTTCGCCGTCGGGTCGCTCGGCATCCTCGTCTACAAGAAGGACTACAGCACCCAGAACGCGTTCAAGAAGAAGACCGAGAGCGTGGACGGCTTCAACGTGCTCAAGCGCGAGATCCCGGCCGGGGTGAGCGACCCGACGATCGTCCTGGTGGAGCGCTCGAACGGGCCGGTGCGCCCGCAGGACCTCAGCGCCCTGGCCGCACGCGTGGGCGCCGACCGCGCGGTGGCGGCGGCCACGCCGCTGCCGGAGCGCTCGATCGACGGGCGCATCGGCCAGGTGGGCGTGGTCTTCAAGCACGATCCGTACACGCCCGCGGCGTTCGCGGCGGTGCCGCGGATCCGGGACAAGCTGAAGGACCCCGGGCCGGGGCTCCAGGCGCTCGTCGGGAGCGGCAGCGCGGTGCAGTACGACTTCGACGCCTCGACCAGCCGCGACCTCAAGTGGATCATTCCCATCGGCCTGCTGGTGATCGGGGTGATCCTCGGGATCCTGCTCCAGGCGGTGGCGGCGCCGCTCGTGCTGATCGCCACGGTGGTGGCGTCGTTCTTCGGCACGCTGGGCATCTCGCTCTTCTTCTTCCTGAAGGTGGTGGGCGACCCGGGCGTGGACGCGTCCCTTCCCATCTTCGCGTTCATCTTCCTCGTGGGCCTGGGGGTGGACTACACGATCTTCCTGATGAGCCGCGTGCGCGAGGAGGCGCGCCTGCACGGCACGCGCGAGGGAACGCTGCGCGCGCTGGCGGCCACCGGGCCGGTGATCACCAGCGCGGGGCTGATCCTCGCGGGCACGTTCTCGGTGCTGATGACGCTGCCGGTCACGTTCGCGTTCAACATCGGCTTCATGGTGGCCGTGGGGATCCTGCTGGACACCTTCGTGGTGAGGACCGTGATGGTGCCCGCTGCCGTGGAGCTGCTGGGCGACCGGGTCTGGTGGCCGAGCGACCCCTCCGGCGGGCGGAGGGCGCTCACCGAGGACGCGCCTACTCCCAGCGCATCTCCGAAGGCGTCTCCCGCATCCTGATCAGCCGGGCGGGCACGCCGCCCACGATCGCGTTGGCCGGCACGTCGTTCGTCACCACCGCATTGGTCCCGATGATCGCGTTGTCGCCCACGGTCACGCCGCGCAGGATGCAGGCCCCGTAGCCGATCCACACGTTGTTGCCGACCCTCACGTCGCGCTTGTAGATCCCCTGTAGCCGGATCGGGCGGTCCACCTCCACCACGCCGTGGTCGAAGTCGATCAGCATCACGCGGTCGGCGATCACGCACTCGCGCCCGATCGACACGTGCTGGTAGGCGGAGATCGTGCACTCCTGGCCGAGCACGGTCTTGGCGCCGATCGAGATCACGCCCTCGTGGCAGCGCAGCTTGGTGTCGTGGCCGAGCCACGACCAGCGGCCGAGCTCGACGCGCGCCTGGGGCCCGATCTGGAGCGTTACGCCGGGCCCGATGAACGCGATCCCGTCGGTGCGAAGGCGGCGGCCGGCCGGGTGCAGGTAGCGCCGGCGGAAGAGCCGGACGAGCAGCCGCGCGTACTTCGCGTTCAGCATCCGGTGGCGCCGCATGAAGCGCAGGAGGGTCAGCGGGCCGCCGTGAAGCGGGGGCGGGGGAGGCCTGAGCACGGCGCGATCGTAGGATCTCCGCGCGATGTCTCCCCTCGGAAGCACGGCCGCGGAGCTCACCCAGCGGCTGCTCGACGGCGACAAGCGGGCGCTCGCCCGCGCCATCTCGCTGGTCGAGAACGACGATCCGGAGGGCTGGGCGCTCGTCCGCGAGGTCTATCCGCACACCGGCCGGGCGGCGATGGTGGGCTTCACGGGGCCGCCCGGCGTGGGCAAGTCCACGCTGATCGGCGCCATCGTGAAGAACGCGCGCGAGCGCGAGCGCGAGGTGGCGGTTCTCTCGATCGACCCGTCGTCGCCGTTCACGCACGGCGCGCTGCTGGGCGACCGCATCCGGCTCGCGGACCACTTCCTCGACCCCGGCGTGTTCATCCGCTCGATGGCCAGCCGCGGCTCGCTCGGCGGGCTGTCGGAGGCCACGCTCCAGGCCGCGCTGCTGATGGACGCCTCGGGCAAGGACGACGTGCTGCTCGAGACCGTGGGCGTGGGCCAGGCCGAGGTGGACATCATCGACCACGCGGACACGGTGGTGCTCGTGCTGATGCCGGGCTCCGGCGACTCGATCCAGGCACTGAAGGCCGGGGTGATGGAGATCCCGGACGTGATCGTGGTGAACAAGGCCGACCACCCGCTCACCGACACGATGGTGCGCGAGATCCGCGGCGTGCTGTCGCTCGGGCCGAGCGGCTCGTGGAAGGTCCCGATCCTCCGCACCGAGGCCGGGAAGGGCGAGGGCGTGGCCGAGCTTGTGGAGAAGATCACCGAGCACCGCGAGCACATCGAGGCGGAGGGCACGCTGCAGGAGCGCCGCCGGCGCAACCTGATGAACGAGGTGCTCGAGTTGGCCACGGTCCGGATGCGCCGCAAGCTCGACGCCACGGCGCGCAAGGACGACGAGGTGCAGGCGCTGCTCGAGCAGGTGGTGGCGCGCAAGCTCGATCCCGCCTCGGCCGCCGCGCAGCTGCTGGACCGGCTGACCTAGGGGGCCCTGATCGCTCCCCAACGCGATCGGGAAACGGCGGCGAATAGGGCCGCAATGGCTGCCGCGCCGAGCACCGCGGCGACCACGAACGGGATCGTCGACCCCTCGCGAAACAGCGGGAACACGCGCTCGAGCGGCCCCCACGGCGCGTCCGGCCGGGCGTTGATCCAGGTGCCGCCGCCCCAGCGCAGGTCGGCGTAGAGCCAGGCCGAGCCGGCCACGGTGAGCAGCGCGAGCGCCGCCCCGGCGCGCGGCGCCCGGCGCAGTCCGAGGGCCACCAGGGGGACGCACAGCGGCAGCACGGCGATGAGGTTGCGGCCCGGGAACCAGAAGCCGAACATCGTGGGAGCGATGAACGCCGCCACGAGCAGCTGGGCTCCCGCGGCCAGCGCGCAGACCGTGACCGCCCGCTCCTCGCGGCGCAGCGCCGGGATCGCCCGGGCGAGGCGGCCCTGGCGCTCGCGCAGCAGCAGCCACGTGCCCACGAACGCCAGCGCCAGCACCGGCGCCCAGCGCACGAGGCCGGCCTCGCGGTCGATCAGCAGCGCCACGAGACGGTAGGCGCGGTCGAGGTAGCCGCCGGGGAACGACGCGCCGGTGCCGCCCGCGCCGCCCAGCTCAGCGGCCTGGGGGCTCGGCCCGCCGTAGAGGTTGTTGTTCACCGACACGAAGATCGCGATGCTCACGGCCGGCACCTCGAGGCTCACGAGCGTGACCCAGCGCCGGCCGGCGCTGCGCAGGCCCCGGAGCGCGATCGCCCCCACCACGATGCCCGCCGGCACCAGGCGCAGGCCGAGCCACGGGAGGGTGGAGAGCAGCAGGAAGCACGCGAAGGAGGTGCGGCGGCTCGGGTGCTCGTCCATGCGCAGAGCCAGCAGGGCCGCTCCGGCCAGAGCGGCGCCGGCGGCGATCTCGGGAGAGACCGTGGTGGCGTAGGCGAGCCACGGCGGGGATGCCGCCACGGCCACGGTGGCCCCGAGCGCCCACGGGTCCGGCACGGCTCGCAGCGCAAGGAGGTAGGCGAGCACCACGGCGAGGGCGGCGATCGCGGCCAGGAACAGCTCCACCCCGTGGGTCCCGCCGACCGCCCAGGCCGGCGCGATCAGCAGCGGGAAGCCGACCCCGTGCGGCTCGTCGAGGCTGCGCCCGGTGAGCACCCCGCGCGGGCGCAGCTCGTACGGGTAGAAGCTCGAGTACGCGTGCGAGCGGTACTCGTCGAGCAGGTCGGGCGAGCCGTCCTCGGCGATCGAGATCGCGGTCATCAGGTGGTGGGGCTCGTCCCCGCCGTACTCCGACGCGCCGAACGCGTGCAGCCCGATCGTGCTCGCGTAGAGCGCGAAGGCGACGAGCCACAGCAGCGCCGCCCGCCGGATCACGCCGCGCTGCCCGCTAGGCGCCGAGCGCCCGGGCGATGACCATCTGCTGCACCTCGTCGGTGCCCTCGCCGATGGTCAGGATCTTGGCGTCCCGGTAGAAGCGGCAGACCGGGTACTCCTCGATGTAGCCGTAGCCGCCGTGGATCTGGACTGCCTCCTCGGTGGCTCGCACCGCCAGCCGGCCGGTCTTCAGCTTGGCCTTGGCCGCCACCAGCGTGAACGAGCGGCCCTGGTCCTTGAGCCACGCGGCCTTGTAGGTCATCAGGCGCGCGCCCTCGATCTCGGTGGCGATGTCGGCCAGCTTGGCCTGGATCGCCTGGAACTTGGAGATCGGCTGCCCGAACGCGCGCCGCTCCTTCGCGTAGGCGAGGGCCTCGTCGAGGGCCCCCTGCGCGAGACCCACCCCCATCGCGGCCACGCCGATCCGGCCCCCGTCGAGGGTCTGGAGGAACTGCTTGAAGCCCTGCCCGCGCGGGCCGAGCAGGTTCTCCTCCGGCACGCGCGCGCCGTCGAAGGTCAGCGGCCGCGTGTCGGACGCGTTCCAGCCCATCTTCCGGTACGGCTCGCCCTGCTCGTAGCCGGGGGTCCCCTTCGGGACGATGATGTTCGAGATCTCGTTCTCGCCCGTGCGGGCGGTGATCGCCACGTGGCCGGAGATGTCGGTGCCCGCGTTGGTGATGAACTGCTTGGCGCCGTCGATCACCCACTCGCCTTCTTCGAGCGCCGCCCGCGTGCGCACGTTGCCGGCGTCCGAGCCGGCCTCGGGCTCGGTGAGCCCGAAGGCGGCGAGCTTGCGGCCCGCGCAGAGGTCCGGCATCAGCTCGAGCTTCTGCTCCTCGGTGCCGAACGCGTAGATCGGCCAGGTGCCGAGCGACGTGTTGGCGGCCATGGTGATGGCCACGCTCGAGTCGGCGCGGGTGAGCTCCTCCACCGCGATCGCGTACGAGACGTTGTCGGTCCCGGCGCCGCCGTACTCCTGCGGGAACGGCATGCCCATCAGGCCGAGGTCGCCGAGCTTCTCCACGATCTCGTACGGGAACCGCTTCTCGCGGTCGAGCTCCTCGGCGACCGGGCGCACCTCGCCGTCGGCGAAGTCGCGCACGAGGCGCTGGATGTCGCTCTGCTCGTCGGTGAGGTCGAATTGCACGGCCGGCGCAGAATAGTCACGCGCCCGTCACCTGGTTCACCCACGTGTAACGCGGGGAGGCGTAGCGTCGGCGCATGGCGAGCGAGCGCGGCCAGGCCAGCAGCGAATGGATCGCCGTGGTGCTGTGCGTGGCGCTGGCGCTCGGCGGCGCCGGGGCGGCGGCCGGGAACGTTGACGGGCGCTCCTACGCAGGCTGGCTCGCGCACTCGATCGCGTGCGCGGTGAGCCGCGGCTGCGCGGCGGAGCGCGACGCCCTCGAGGCCGCCTACGGGCCCGACGCGGCGCTGGTCCGCCGCTTCGCGCCGAGCCTCGTGTACGAGCCGGGCACCTACACGCTGCCGGTCGACTTCCGCCAGTGCCGCTCGCACCGCTGCTCCGACGCGCCCGACGATCCCAGCCTCGACGCCCACCGCTCCACGCGCGGCGGCGTGCCGGCCACCGTCTTCACGCACGTGGTCCACTACGGCGGCGAGACCTTCGTCCAGTACTGGCTCTACTACCCCGACTCCACGACCACCGTGGCCGGCGCTGCCGCGCTCTGGGCGGCGGCCAGGCGGCTCGCGCGCTGGCGCGGCCCCGGCTATCCGGGCTTCCACGAGGACGACTGGGAGTCCGTGATGGTCCGGGTCGGGCGCGACGGGCGGTCGACCACGCGCGCCAGCGCCCACCACGGCTACCAGTGGTGCAAGCAGAGCCGCTGCCACAACCAGTGGGGGCAGTGGACGGGGTGGAGCCGGATCTCGCGCGGGAGCCACGCCGGGCACGTGCCGACGGTGGTCGAGCGCGACTGGGTGCCGCGCCGGCGGGGACCGCTCGGCGGACGCGCGACCGTGCGCCCCGCCATCCCGGGGATCGACACTCACGAGCGCACGTCCACCAGCCCGGGCCTGCGGCTCGTGCCGCTGGAGTCGGTCGACACCGGCGCCTACCGCTCGCGCAGCGATCGCATCGTGCCGCCGTGGCAGAAGGAGGTCTACCGCCATCCGCTGAGCGACTCGACCTCCTAGGCGCCGCGCCGCGGCGTTACGGTGCGCATGTGCACCAGCACCCACCCGGCACCCAGCGGATCAGCCGGTTCCGCCCGCCGTTCCACTGGGAGCTGCTCGCGTGCGGCGCCAGGGGGCACGAGCTGGTGGGCACGGACGCCGCCGAGCTCCGCGAGGAGGACGCGCTCTTCGCCTTCGAGCGCGACGGCGTGCGCTGGTACCGCTGCCTCCGCTGCGACAGCTGGCTCCCCCTGCCTCCGCCCGCCACCCCGGCGCGGCCGCTGCCGCCGGACCGCGACGAGATCGAGCTGCCGCTCCGCGGCAAGCCGCTGCGCGACAAGATCATCCTCCGGCTGGTGGCGATCAACCGCGCGCTGCACTTCGTCACGCTGGGGCTTCTCGGGGTGGCGATCCTCCTCTTCGCGCAGCACAAGACGCAGTTGAAGGACACCTTCTACCGCGTGGTCACCGACCTCCAGGGCACGGTGGGCGGCGGCCCCGTGCAGACGCACAAGACCGGAGTGGTCCACGAGCTCGACCGGCTCTTCACGCTCCAGTCCGGCACGCTGCACCTCGTGGCGGCCGCGGTGCTCGTGTACGCGGTGATCGAGGGCGTGGAGGCCGTCGGGCTCTGGTACCAGCGCCGCTGGGCGGAGTACCTGACCTTCCTCGTGACCACCTCGTTCCTGCCGCTCGAGGTCTACGAGCTGATCCACAAGCTCAGCCCGCTGAAGATCGTCGCGTTCGTTATCAACGTCGCGATCGTGGCCTACCTGCTCTTCGCCAAGCGGCTGTTCGGGATCCGCGGCGGCGCGGAGGCGGACGAGCGCGAGCGCGAGCACGACGTGGGCTGGCATGCGCTCGAGCGCAGCGGGCCGCATGCGCTGGCCGCGGGGGCGGGCTCGGCGTCGCCGGCGGCGGCTGGGGAGGGCGGCTAGGGAATACGGCTGTGGAGCGATTCCGCGCCACCGTCCTGGATTACCGGGCCAGGAGCCGGATTAGGCAGGACGGTGATCAGCTTTTCGCTCGCCGCAGCTGCTCCGCCGCCCGGCGCAGCGGCCCCGTCATTGCACGGCCCTTCCAGGGTCCGGCCGCCTTCGGTGTCCGGGGACAGCTCGAGCTAGCGCGGCTGCCCGGTCGGGCGGACCAGGATCTCGTTCACCGATACGTGCTCGGGCTGCGAGATCGCGTAGTGGATCGCGCGCGCTATGTCCCCCGCCTCGAGCACCTTGCCGATCTGCTCGTACATCTTCGCGATCGCCTCCTGCACGGCGGGGATCTCGTTGTGCCCCTGGAGCTCGGTCTCCACGAAGCCGGGCTCCACGATCGTCACGCGGATCTTGGCCCACCCGGTCTCCTGCCGGAGCGCCTCGGAGAAGGCGCCCACGCCCCACTTGGTCAGGTTGTAGACGCCGGAGCCCGCCGAGGCCACGCGCCCGGCCACGGACGAGAGGTTCACGATGTCGCCGCCGCCGCCCTCGCGCAGGATCGGCAGCGCGGCGTGCGTGCAGTAGAGGAGCCCGAGCAGGTTCACGTCCACCATCCGGCGCCAGTTCTCGGTGTCCGCGCCGTCGATCGGCCCGAGCAGCATCACGCCGGCGTTGTTCACGAGCCCGTCGAGCCCGCCCATCTTCTCGGCCGCGCCCTC